>JBPCPI010000167.1:0-20686 GCA_050999295.1 Geodermatophilaceae bacterium
GATCCGACAGTGCCCCGCAGGCCACAGATCCGGCCAGCAACGCTGCCCGCGAGGCAGCGCTGGAGGCGGCCGGCGGCGAGGAGTTGGGCGGCACGGTCTCCATGCTCGGCCTGCTCGGCGGTGAGGAACTCGACGCCTTCCTGTCGGTGCTCAAACCCTTCGAGGAAGCCACCGGCATCGAGGTCCAGTACGAGGGCACCCGCGACTTCGCCGCCGTACTACAGACCCGGGTCGAGGGCGGCAACCCGCCGGATGTGGTCGAGACTCCGGCGATTGGCGAGATGTCCGCATTCGCCGAGGAAGGCACTCTGGTCGACCTGCGAGAGGTTCTTGGGAACGATGTGCTCGATGCCAACTTCTCTCCGAGCCTGATCGAGACCGCATCCGTCGACGGCGAGGTGTTCGGCATCTTCAGCACAGTCAACCTCGGTGGTCTGATCTGGTACGACCCCTCGACCTACGAGGGGCCCACGGACCCGGCGAGTTGGGACGAGTTGCAGGCCTGGGCCGAACAGGCCGCGGGTGACGGCAGCACACCCTGGTGTGTCGCCCTGGAGAGCGGAGCCGCCAGTGGCTGGCCGGCCGCCGACTTCATCGACGAGATCCTGCTTCGTCAGGCCGGGCCGGAGTTCCACAAGCGCTGGTCGGACGGCCTCGAGCCGTGGACCTCGCCCGAGGTCCGCGCAGCCTTCGAGACCTACGGCGAGACTGTCGCCGAGGGCTTGGTCTACGGCGGCACGACCACCGCACTGAGCACGAACTTCGCCGAGGCCGCCACGCCGATCTACGCCGATCCTCCAGGCTGCTCGATCCTCCAGCAGGCCACGTTCATGGGTGGCATCATCACCGACAGCCTCCCCGACCTGGAGCCTGGTGAGACCCTGGACTTCTTCCCGGTGCCCGACTTCGACCCGGCATTTCCCGGAATTCGATCCATCTCCGGCGAGATCGTCGGCATGATCAATGAGACGGAGCAGTCGGTGGCCCTGGTGAAGTACCTCGCCTCTCCGGAGGCTGGAACGCTGCTCGCCGGCACAGGTCGGTGGCTGTCCCCGAACCTCAACGTCGAGGACTCGGTGTACGAGGATCCCTTCCTTCGCCGGGCCAGCGAGGTCCTCGTCGAGGCTGAGGGCACCTACTCGCTCGGAAACTCGCTCATGCCGCAGACCACGGTCGACGCCTTCTGGAAGGCCGGTCTCGACTACACCCAGAATCCGGGCGATCTCGACGAGATCCTGGCCACGATCGAGGAGACGAGATGACTGCTGGCTCGAGCCCAGCGCAGGCTCGGGTCGATTACTGACAGCCCACCATGATCGCTGACCGCGTAGGACTGATTGCCATCGCAGTCGTCCTGACCCTGGTGGTCGCGGTGGCCTACCTCCGGCTCGGCGACCGAGGCCTGGCGAAGCTACCCAGCGCCTGGAACCGGCGGCTGATCCCCTGGCTGTTCCTCGGTCCCGCGGCCCTCATCGTGGGACTGGCACTGGTGTTCCCCGGCATCTCCACGATCATCCTGAGCTTCTTCGACGCCAAGGGCACCCAGTTCATCGGATTCGACAACTACTCCTCGGCCCTCTCAGATCAGGTCACCCTGATCGCCCTGCGCAACACCGCACTGTGGGTGGCACTGTTGCCCACGCTGGCCGCACTGGTCGGCCTCGTGATCGCGGTTCTGGCCGATCGGGTCACCTATGGCGGACTGGTGAAGGCGGCCCTGTTCCTGCCCATCGCGGTGTCGGCGGTCGCGGCCGGGGTGATCTGGACCTTCATGTACGACTACCAGCCGCCGGTTGCCGCGCAGACGGGCACGGTGAATGCGGTGCTCACCGTGCTCACGAACACCGATCCGGTGGCCTGGATCATCGACGAGGCGACGAACAACTACGCACTGATCGCGGCGACCCTGTGGACCCAGGCGGGCTTCGCCATGGTGATCTTCTCGGCCGCTCTGCGCTCCGTGCCGGACGAGTTGCTGGAGGCGGCTCGGCTGGACGGCGCCTCGGAGTGGCAGGCCTTCCGGCACATCACCCTGCCGATCCTGGTGCCCACCGTTGTCGTGGTCACCACCACCATCACGGTGATCGCGCTGAAGGCCTTCGACATCATCTACGTGATGACCAACGGTGCTTACGGCACCGATGTGCTCTCGACTGTGATGTACCGGGAACTGTTCACCGCCAGGGACAGCGGCGGCGCCGGGGCGATCGCCACGATGCTGATGATCGCCGTGCTGCCGATCATGATCTACAACCTGCGCCAGTTCCGCCGCCAAGGTCACGAGGCCTGAGATGGTGATCAGCGCGGACGAGATCGCGCCGCCCGCGGTGCAGCCGGAGACCCAGCCCCCGGTGAGACCGGGAAGGCGGGCAATCCGGGCGCCCCGGTTGCGCCGCACGCCCGTACACGTCGTGGTCATCGTCACCGCCGCGATCTGGCTCATCCCGTTGGTGGGCCTGCTGGTCAGCTCGTTCCGCCCCTCGACCGACGTCCTGTCGACGGGCTGGTGGCAGTCCTTCGCCGATCCCGCCAGCTACACACTGGCCAACTACAGCCGGGTGCTCGATCGCGAGGGAATGCTGCTCAGCTTCTTCAACAGCCTGGCGATCGTCGTGCCGGCCACCCTGCTCGTCGTCGTCGTCAGCTCGGCGGCCGCATACGGGTTGGCGTGCATGCGCTTCCGCTTCCGCCGGGGCGTACTGCTCGGAATGGTGGCGTTGCTCATCGTTCCGGTGCAGATCACCTTGGTACCGCTGCTCAAGGTGTTCAACGGCCTGGACCTCACGGGCAGCTTCCTCGGGCTGTGGCTGGTCCACCTCGGTTACGGGGTTCCCTTCGCGATCTACCTGCTGCACAACTTCTTCGCCGCCATCCCCCGCGAGCTGTTCGAAGCCGCCGAGATCGACGGCGCCTCGCACAGTCAGATCTTCTTCGAGATCGTGCTGCCGATCTCCCGCCCGGCGCTGGCCTCACTCGCGATCTTCGAGTTCGTGTGGACCTGGAACGACTTGCTCACGGCGCTGATCTTCCTTGGCGGCTTCCGCGAGGTGGCCCCGATGACCGTCGCGGTCAGTGGACTGGTGGCCTCGCGTGGAAACGGCTGGGAGGTACTCACATCTGCAGCCATGTTGTCGATGCTCGTGCCCATGGTCGTTTTCGTCGCCATGCAGAAACACTTCGTCCGCGGAATGTTGGCCGGGATCTCGAAGGGATGAGGCCTTGTCAGCGATAGCCCGAGTGCCGGCCCATGAAGGTGCCGAAGGCACCGGCGCCCACTCACCCGCGTGGTGGCATGGGGCGGTCATCTACGAGAACCACTTGCCGAGTCTGCGCGATGGCAATGGGGACGGCATCGGTGATCTCGAGGGCTTGATCGGCTCGCTCGACTACCTGGCAACGACCCTCGGTGTCGACGCTGTGTGGGTCGGTCCCTTCTATCGGACGCCGATGCTCGACCACGGCTTCGATGTCAGTGACCACATGCAGGTGGATCCGCTGTTCGGCACTCTGGCCAGCTTCGACCGTCTGCTGGCCGAGGCGCACGAACGTGGACTGCGGATCATCGTCGACTACATCCCCAACCACACCTCCGACCAGCACCCGTGGTTCCTCGACTCGCGTTCTTCGCCTACCAGCCCCAAGCGCGACTGGTACGTCTGGCGCGACGCCAAGCCGGACGGAGGTCCGCCGAACAACTGGACGAGCGAGGCCGGTGGATCGGTGTGGGAGTGGGACGAGCCCACCGGTCAGTTCTACCTGCACTCCCATCTCGTGGAGCAGCCCGATCTGAACTGGCGCAGCCCCGAACTAGTCGCCGCGATGCTCGACGTCCTGAGGTTCTGGCTCGACCGAGGCGTCGACGGCGTACGCATCGATGTTGCGCACATGCTGATGAAGGATCCGCAGTTCCGGGACAACCCGGAGGCGCCGGAGGGCAACGCCAACTCCTACGACCTGCAGCACGCCGACTTCGGCACCCAGTTGCACGTCCACGATCGACGCCATACCGACACCCCCGCGGCGCTGGCGCAGATCCGGGCGGTCGTCGATGACTACCCGGGTGCGATCACCATCGCCGAGATCGAGGCCATGCCGTGGGAGGACTGGGCCGCCTACTACGGGATCGAGTTGACCGGCATGCATCTCCCGTTTCCGTTCCGGTTGTTGGAGACGCCGTGGCGGGCGGACCTGCTCCGGATCGAACTCGAGGGCCTGTACGCCGCGATGCCGGCCGGAGGGTGGCCGATCATCGCGCTGGGCAATCACGACCGGGTGCGGCTGGCCACCCGGCTGGGGACTTCGCAGGCCCGGGTCGCCGCCGTCCTGCTGCTCACTTTGGCGGCCACGCCGTGCCTGCTGTATGGCGACGAGCTCGGCCTCACCGATCAGCCCGTACCGCGCCAGCGCCAGCGCGATTACTTCGCGCGGGCCTCGGGTGGCGTGAGCCGCGACCCGACCCGTACGCCGATGCCGTGGGACAGCAGCCGCAACTTCGGATTCTCGACCGCCCCCGAGGAGCAGCTGTGGCTGCCGGTGACGGCACGTGGACACGAGGTCAGTGTCGAGGCCCAATTGCAGGACCCGGCATCTCTGCTCAACCTCTATCGCCGGCTGCTGCACATCCGTTCACTGCACCGCTGCCTGCGGTTCGGCGAGATCGATTTCCTCGGCAACCCGGCAGACCGTGGCACGCTCAGCTACGAACGTCGCTGGCGAGACGAGCACGTGGTGGTCGCTCTCAACCTGACCGCAGAGCCCGCCGCGGTCGACCTCGAGGTGACTGGTCGCGTCCTGGTCAGCACGACCGGACTCGACGAGCAGTCGCTGGGTCCGTACCTCACCCTCGAGCCGAACCAGGCTGTCGTTCTCGACGTTAGTGGGCAGGCATCTTGAAGATCACTGACATCCGGGCCGCCGGACTGCGGGGGGCAACGCCCAAGGGGGGGTGGACCCTCGAACTCGGCGCCGACGACATCGTACACACGCTCGTGACCGTGCACACCGACGCCGGCGCGGTGGGCGTGGGCAGCGTTTTCTCCAGTGCCGCGCTCGTGCGGGCCGCCCTGGACGTGCTCGCGCCGATCTGCCTGGGAGCCAATCCACTCGAGCCGGACCGGGTGAGCCAGCTGCTGCACGAGAACACGTTCTGGCTGGGCCGCGGCGGCGCACTGACCCACGCCATCAGCGGGATCGACATCGCACTCTGGGACATTCTCGGCCAGGTCACCGGGCTGCCGGTGGGCTCGCTGCTCGGCGGCCGCTACCGGGACCGGGTTCGCCCGTACGCCTCCGTCCTGATCGACGACGACCCAGTCCTGGCCGATTCCCTCGGCAAGCTGGTGACGCAGGGTTTCACCGCTTTCAAGATCGGCTGGGGTGGATTCGGCCGTGGCAGTACGGCCAAGGACGAACGCTGCGTGCGTACCGCCCGTGACGTGGTCGGCCCCGATGCGCTGTTGGCGGTTGACGCCGGCGGCTCGGACGCCTTCTGGCCGCACGGGCTGGCCTGGGCCGTTCGGACGGCTGACATGCTCGCGGAGTACGACATCGCCTGGTTCGAGGAGGCGCTGCGTCCCGACGATCTCGACGGCCATGTGGCGCTGCGCCGCCATTCGAAGGTGCCGATCGCCGGGGGTGAGGTGCTGACCCGTCGGCAGGACTTCTTCCGCTTTCTGTCCGCGGGCGCATTCGATGTCGTCCAGCCCGACACGACCAAGGCAGGCGGGCTGAGCGAGTCGCGGAGGGTGGCCTGGCTCGCCGAGGCGTTCGGTGCGAAGTTCATCCCGCACGGCTGGAACACCGGCATCGGCTTAGCGGCCGATCTGCAACTTGCGTCGGCTCTGCCGGGGACCGACCTCGTCGAGTACAAGACCGGTTCCGGGTACATCGACGATCTCGTGGTCGGCGGCTTCACTCTCGACACGGAAGGCATGCTCGCGGTGCCCGCCGGCCCGGGCCTGGGCGTTCAGCTGGATCTCGACGTGCTCGAGCAGTTCTCCCCTGGGCATGGCCTGTTCGGTGACTGAACTCGACACTACTGAGCTCGACGTCGTCACGTTCGGTGAGTTGCTCGCGGTCGTCGAACCCTTCGATGTCGGGTCCGACCTCGCCTCCTCCCCGATGCTCCGCAAGTCGATAGGGGGTTCCGAGGTCAATGTCGCCCTCTGCCTGGCGCGGCTGGGCCACCGGGTCGGCTGGGCGGGAGCGGTGGGCGACGACCCCTTCGGTCGCGAAGGACTGCACACCCTGCGTGGCGCTGGCGTGGACGTGTCGCGGGTCGTCGTCGACCGATCGGCACCCACCGGCATGTACTTCAAGGAGGTGCTCCCCCTGGGCGGCCTGCACAACCATCCCTATCGCACCGGTTCAGCGGCCAGCCGGCTGACCCTCCGCGACATCGATCTGGGCTACCTCCTCTCCGGCCGCCTGCTGCACCTGACCGGGATCACGGCGGTCATCTCGGCGGCGGGTCACGAACTGATCAGCCACCTCTTGGACTCCGCGCACCCCAGAGGCGTGCATGTGTCCGTCGATGGGAACGTACGGCGGGGACTGCTGCGCGGTCGCGATGTGCAGCAGGTGCTGGCTCCGCTCGTACAACGTGCCGACACGCTGTTCCTGTCCACCTCGGAGGCAATGTCGTTACTCGGTACCGACGATCCGGATCAGCTCAGGAAACAGCTCCCGACTCTTGGGGCCACAACGGTCCTGCTGCATGACCGGCATGGAGCCTGGGCCATCACCGCCGATGACATCTGCCAGGTATCCGCCCGGGAGGTTGACGTCGTCGATCCGACCGGTGCTGGGGACGCGTTTGCCGCCGGTTACCTCTCCGGTTGGCTGGATGGGTCCCCGATGCCCGAGCGTCTTCGACGGGCCGAGCAGTGTGCGGCGTACGCCGTCGCATCGCGCGGGGACAATCCGGTGTACCTCCCTCGGTCCGTCCGGGGGCCCGCTGGCGAGGAAGAGGGCGACTCGCGGTGACTGCTCCTGATGGACTGGGGCCGCCGGGTCCCACGACGGTGCTCGCTCGGATCGCCCAGTGTCGACTTGTCGTTGTGATCCGGTCACCCACGAGCGCCGACGCCCTCGACGTGGGCCGCGTCTTGCTCGCCGCCGGCGTCCAGGTGCTTGAGGTCACGGGCACCACGCCGGACGCCTGCGGGGTGCTGGCCGCGCTGCGTCGGGAGGCGGGCGCGGAGGTGCTGCTCGGGGTCGGCTCGATCCGCAGCGTCGACGATGCTCGGCGCGCCGATGACGTCGGCGCGGACTTCCTCGTGTCGCCGGGCAGTCCGGGTGCGCTCATCGAGGCCATGCTCGCCACCGGCCGGCTGGTCCTGCCAGGAGTGTTCACCGCGACAGAGGTGATGCATGCCCGGGCAGTCGGGGCGCGGGCGCTGAAGCTGTTCCCAGCGCACTTGCTCGGACCGGATGGCTTGCAAGCCCTCCTGGGCCCATTCCCCGGCGTGGCTTTCGTGCCCACCGGCGGGATTGCCCCGGATCAGGTTGGTCGGTGGCTGGATGCCGGGGCGCTGGCCGTCGGCGTCGGCGGCGGGCTTGCCCCGCCGACACTTCACGGAGATAGCGCCGCCGCTGCGCTCACCGCCCGGGTCCAGGAGGTCCTGGACGAGCTCGCAAAGTCGTCAAACACCCAGATCTGAGATCACATGAACTGTCCGGCGAACGGTGAAATGACAATGTTGGGTCATTTGGACGCGCAGTTTGACAACGCTCGTGAACCCGTCCCACGCGGATCCGTCGAGCCACAGGCCAGCAGCAGGATGTTCATGATCAGTCCACTTTCTCCAGTGAGCTGAGATCACGTTCGGCATAGAGCCGGTGCTCCCATTCCTCGTTGAGGACGATGCGGAGACATTCCCTGATGGGGAAGTTCTCCATCTGGGGCCAGCCGGATTCGGTGCGAGTCACCTCGGCGGCGAGTTGCTCGTCGGTGAGTGATTCCATGACGTGGCGGACCATCGCCTGGCGTTCGCGTCGGACCGTAAGCACCTCGTCGAGCGAGGGTCGTGCCTCGCGGTCCCACGGGAAACCGTCCCACCTAGGCGCCTCGTCCCACGGCAGGTCCAACTGGTGCCACGGCAAGGCGTTGCCGAGGATCATCCTGCCCACCCAGGAAGCGCTGGCGAAGTTGAGGTGCCGCAGGGTCTGGATGAAGGACCACTCGTCGTCGACGCTGCGGTGCAGCTCCGCCTCGGGGAACGTCCTCGCGCGCGCGACAGTGCCCTCCCACAGCCGCTCCAGGATTTCCCACGCCGCACGAAACCCGTCGCTGTCGTCGGGGCGCATCCTCGCCCGCTCGGGCATGCGACGGTTCAGTTCGGCATCGACAAGCGGTGCGATGTCGACGCCGTTCACGACGACGTTCTGCAGCTCGCCGTAGATGTCGACGTCGACCAGCTCGACGCCGCGCATGCGGCTTCCCTTGAATAGGCGACGCGGACCTGCGCGCCGGTGAAGTCGACTCTGTGCATGCGGGCGTCGCTGAGGTCCACCTGGCTGAAGGTGGCGCCCCGGAGGCTCACCCGCTCGAATCGTGCTCCTGTGAGGTCCTGCTCGCGGAATTCGGTCATGACATCACGCTACGACCAGTTCCGGACGATCTGCTTCCGGTGCATGCTCCTCCGACAGGGAGGTCAATTGTCATTTCAGCACTTGCCGCACAGCTAACCGCTCAGATCGGGCAGAAGACGAGCGTGCCGTTATGGCCCCCGAAGGCGAATGAGTTGGACACGGCAGGGGCTGGGTCCCACGGCCGTGGCTCGAGCACCACGTCGATGTCGAGTTCGGGGTCGAGGTTGGTGACGTGCATCGTGGGCGGAATTTCGCGGTGCCGGTAGGTCAGCGCCAGTGCTGCCGCCTCGACCGCGCCGGCCGCGCCGAGCGAATGCCCGGTGACACCTTTGATCGAGGTGACTGCCGGACGGCTGGCGGAAAAGACCTCCTTGACGGCAATGGCTTCGGCCGCATCGTTCAGTTGCGTCGACGTGCCATGGGCGTTGACGTGGGTTACCTCGTCGGCGCTGGTTCCGGCGTCCTCGAGCGCCGCCTTCATGCAGGCGATCGCGCCTGCCCCGATGGGCGAGGGCGCCGTGATGTGGTGCGCGTCGGCGGTCGAGGCGGTACCCGCGATCTCGGCATAGATCGTGGCCCCCCGGGCCATGGCTCCCTCGTGCTCCTCGAGCACCAGAACGGCTGCGGCCTCGGCGGAGCAGAACCCGTCACGTGCGACATCGAAAGGACGGGAGATCCCGCTCGGCGAGAGCGCCTTCATGTTCAGGAACCCGTTGTTCATGACCGGCGTCTGACAGGACTCACTGCCACCAGCAAGGACCACATCGGCTCTCCCCGAGGCGATCAGCCGGGCTCCGTGACCGACCGCGTGGGTTCCCGCCGCACAGGCGGTGGTGATCGTCTCGACCGGGCCGGTGAATCCGCTGCGGATCGAGACGTGAGCAGCGGCAGCGTTCAGCATCACCATCGGAACCACCAACGGCGACACGTACTTCGCGCCCTTGGTCATCAGGACCTCGGCGTTGCTTTCCCAGGCGTACGCCCCCCCGATGCCGGTGCCCAACATCACACCGCAGCGATACCGATCATACGGGGAGTCCTCGTCGATCCCCGCATCCCGGCGAGCCATTGCCGCGGCCGCGATCGCGATCTGGGCGAACCGCTCGATCCGACGAACTTCTACGTGTTTGAGTCCCCACTCGGCCGGATCGAAATCTGCGATCCGACGGTTGGTTACCGGCTCGGCCGGCTTTGACAGGCCAGCCCAGAACGCATCGGCCCCGACTCCGCAAGGCGCCAGAATGCCCACGCCGGTAATGACGACCCGCCGGCCATTCTGTGCCTCGATCACCGTATTCTCCATGTTCGCCTGGCTGGGGCCAGCCGATCTCGGCAGACCCGTACATCGATCCTGTCACGGTGCAGCAGGGCCGGCTCCGGGTGTCGGTGCAGGACACCTACGCTACGACGGCATGGCGATCAGAGTGGGACTGACGGCATCGGGTTCCTTTACCGTCGGAGACGCGGACACCGCCGCCGCTCTGGGCAGTGGCGACGTACCCGTCCTGGCCACGCCACGCCTGATCGCCTGGTCGGAGGCGGTCACCGTACGGGCGCTCGGCGGCCACATCGCCGACGATGCCACGACGGTCGGCACCCGCGTGGTCCTCGACCACCTCGGCGCCACGGCGGTCGGAACCGACGTGACCATAGACGTCGTCCTGTCCGCGGTGGACGGACGGAACCTGGGCTTCGACGTGCATGCCTGGCAGGACGAGAACGTCACCGTCGGGCGCGGTTCGGTGTCCCGGGTCCTCGTCGATCGGGAGCGCTTCCTCGGTCGCTTACGCCGAGCCGGCTGACCCGGGATCGGTAGGCTTGCCAGGTTCCTCAGCGCCCGTAGCTCAGTGGATAGAGCAGGTGCCTTCTAAGCACTTGGTCGAGGGTTCGACCCCCTCCGGGCGCGCTCTGGCGCTGACGATCAGGACGCGTCAAGGAGGTAGGCGGCCCGAAGTAGGTCGATCCGCTCGTCATAGCCACCGACCACCAGCAGGAAGCCGTTCCGGAGCAGCGTGGCGGTGGCGAAGGACGACCGCCGGCCGCTCGGCCCGGCCAATGGCGCGATCCCGCCAGTGAGCGGGTCGTAGGACTCCCCCGTCCGGCCACCACCGGCGATCGCGACTCGGCCGTCGGGCAGTACGGCGACCGCGTCGCTGAACTTGTAGCGGCCCTCGCCGAGCCTCCCCTCGTCGCGAAAAGCGACCCCGTCGTATCGCTCGACCCCAGTCAGCAGCAACTCGTCGTCGCTGGTGCCCCCGACGATCAGGACGGATCCGTCCGCCAGCGCGACAGCGGCGTGTTTGAACCTGGCTTGGCTCAACGCCGGACCCGCCGTCCAGACACCGGTCTGAGGTTGATAGATCTCGGATGAGTCCACTCCCAGCCCAGGCGTGCTCTCGCCGCCCGCGACCAGCACGGATCCGTCGTCCAGCGTGGTAGCGGTGGCCGCGGCGCGCGGAATCGACATCGCGCCAGTCGTACGGAAGGAACGGCTGGTCGGATCCCAGATCTCGGCGGAGTCGGTCAGAGTGCGGCGACCCACCGAACCACCGGTAACCAGAACACTTCCGTCGTTCAGCAATGCCGCCATGTGCCCGCCCCGCGCCACGGACAACTGCCCACCTGGGACGAAGCTGCCCGATGCTGCGTCGTACAGCTCGGCGGCGGCCAGTGGCGGCTCGCCCTCGCCGCTGTACCCGCCGATCAGGAGCACGTCACCGCCGGGCAGGGAGGTGGCGGTGTGCCCGGCTCGGGGAACGGACATGTCGGGTCCCTCGAGGAACCGCTGTGTGACCGGGTCGTAGATCTCCGTGCTGGCGGTGCCCTCGCTACAGCCGTCCACGACGCAGCCGCCGGTGATCAGGACTCGGCCGTCCGGCAGCAGGCTGGCGGCGTGCGCGGCCCGGTCCACGATCGGATCCAGCGCGGTGAAGCCATCCGTGGACCGGGCCGGAGCGCCGGTCGACGGCACCGAGGCCGGGCGGTCACTGCCCTGACCTGTCGTCGGGTCGGAGCCGGTGCAGGCCACCAGGGCCGCGACCAGCATCAGCGCCGGGATGAGGCGTCGGACCTCGGTCATCAGAGGCCGTAGGTCTCCAGCAGCCGGAGCCAGACCTCGCTGATGGTCGGGTAGGACGGCACGGCGTGCCACAGCCGGTCGATCGTGACCTCGCCGACGATGGCCACAGTGGCCGAGTGCAGCAGCTCCTGCACTCCCGGCCCGACGAACGTGGCCCCGATCAGGATTCGGGTGTCCTCGTCCACGACGATCTTCGCCGTACCCGAGTAGTCGTCGGCGTACAACGATGCGCCCGCGACGTTGCCGATTTCGTAGCTGACCGCGCGGACGTTGCGACCCTGCTGCCGAGCCTCTTCCTCGGTACGGCCCACCGAGGCCACGGTTGGATTGCTGAAGACCACGCTGGGCGTGGCGCCGTGATCGGCCGTGGCCGACGTCAGCTGCCAGGCGCCGCCGTCGACCGCCTCACCCCGAGCACGAGCGGCGATGGCCGAGCCGCACGCCCTGGCCTGGTACTTGCCCATATGGGTGAGCAGGCGACGGCCGTTGACGTCTCCCGTGGCATAGAGCCAGCCACCGTCCACACCGGTTACCCGGCACGTGTCATCGACTTCGAGGGAGTCCCCGGGGTTCAGGCCGATGGTCTCCAGGCCGAGATCGGAGGTGCCGGCCGTCCGGCCGGTCGCCACGAGCACCTCGTCGCCATCGACGGTTTCGTTGCCAAACTGCACCGTCACGGCGTCACCGTCGCGGGTGACCCGGTCAACCTCGACCTCGGTACGGAGGTCCACCCCCAGGTCGCGGAGCCCAGCTGCGACGAGTTCACCGGCGAAGGGCTCCAGCGTGGCTAGCAGGCGCGGACCGCGCGCCAGCATGACGACCTCCGAACCCAGCCCGCGCCAGGCGGTCGCCATTTCCACCGCAACGACGCCCCCGCCGATCACGACCAGTCGCCGTGGCGGCGCCTTCGCCGAGGTGGCCTCGCGGCTGGTCCACGGGCGGGCCTGCGCGAGCCCCTCGATTGGCGGAAGCATCGCGTGGGAGCCGGTGGAGGCGACCACGGCGTGCCGAGCGGTCAGCGTGATCGCAGTGCCGTCCTTGCCTGCGACCTCGACCCGCTTGGGTCCAGCCAGTCGCCCGGTGCCGCGGAACAGGTCGATACCTGCACCGGCGACCCACGCGGCCTGGCCCTCGTCGGACCAGTTCGAGGTGAATCCGCTGCGGCGTTCCAGCGTCTTGTCCACGTCCTGCTCGCCGGCGACGGCTTCGGCAGCGCCGGGCACCGCTTGCGCCTCGGCAAGGATCTCGGTTGCTCGAAGGAGCGCCTTGCTCGGCATGCAGGCCCAGTAGGAGCACTCGCCACCGATCAGGTCCGATTCCACGAGCGCAACGGTGCGGCCGGCCTTGACCACCCGATCAGCGGCGTTCTCGCCGACCGCGCCAGCCCCGATGACAATGACGTCGTACTCGTGCGTTTCCGGCATTACGCTCCCTCATCGGCGGCACCGTGATCTGTGGTGATCCTGCACTGGAATCATGCAGGGAACATTCACCTCGCTGCGCACCACCACGGCAACCGCGGATTGGGGCTGGTCAGCGAAATGTCACCCGCGGAGTACGCCGAGGCGCTCGGCAGTTTCGCGAGCGGCGTCACCTTGCTCACCCTGCGCGAGGACCTCGACGACATCGGTACGACGGTGACGGCGTTCATGGCGGTATCCGCCGATCCCCCGCTGGTCGCCGTCGGACTGACCGCGGACTCGTACGTCTTCGAGGCGATCGACATAGCCGGGACCTGTGCCATCACGATGCTGGCCGTGAACCAATCGGTGTTGGCGAGCCGGTTCGCGGCTGCTGGTAGGCCGAGTGCCCGATTGCTTCTGGACGACGTGCCCCACGAACGGGCGACGAACAGCAACGCGCTCGTCGTAACAGGCGGCCTGGCGGCGCTGGACTGCCGCGTCGAATCGACGGTCCTGGCGGGCGATCACGTCCTGGTGGTGTTGCGCATCCTCGAGGTCGTCTACGTGGCCGAGAGCCGGCAACCGCTGATCCGCCACCGTAGCCGGTACCGCCGCGAACTCTGAAGCGCGGCTTAGACTTAGAGCGTGTCCAACAGCTCCGGAAGATCACCGACGCCGCTCAGTAGATGGGTGTGCCGATGGGGGGCCAACTGGGCGAATGACAGCGCACCGCTGGCCACGCCGACTACCGCCTTCACACCGGCATTTGTCCCCGCCCGCAGGTCGGCCACCGTGTCACCTGCCACGACCACCTGATCCACCGAGTCGACGCCGGTCCGCTCCATGGCCCGGAAGATGAGGTACGGTGCCGGCCGTCCAGCGGCCACCTCGTCCCCACAGACCAGCGCATCGACGGTTCCCGTGCCACGGCCCACGGTCCAGCCGAGTGAGTCGAGCAAGGCAGTGGCGATGTCCTGGGAGAAGCCGGTCGTCAACGCGATCAGAACGCCTCGTTCTCGGAGGGCATCGAAGGCTTCCAGGACGCCGTCGATCGGGGCGGGCGGCCTCTCGCGGTAGGCCCGAGTCAGTTGTTCACGAAAGCGATCGAACATCCGGTCCACAGCAGCATCGTCTGGACTCGAGCCGCTGACGATCTCGGACAGAGCACGGATGGCAGCCCTTTTCTCGGTTCCCATCCACGTCCGCAGATCCTCGGGGCTGATCGATCCCTCGGCGTTGATCGGGTCCTGGACGACGGCGTCGTTCAGCGCCACATACACAGCGCCGCGTTCGTTGATCGTCGTGCCCGCCATGTCCAGAGCGGCGAGGGAAATCATGCGCTCCTCCGCCGATCCGATGCAGCGTCGGAGCCGCAGAGCGATTGGACCGCAACGGGATCGCGCTGCCAGCGTTGTACGGGAGCCAGGGTGCCAGCGCTTGAGTTCTCGACGGTGAAGGTGACCACATCGGGGCAATAGCGGTCGTCGCTGAACTCCATCGGCTCCCCGGATCGGGACGTAGTACGCCTGCGCTCACGAAGCAGCGGGGAGCCTGCCGGAATGCACAGAAGCTCAGCATCCTGCGCGGAGGCAGCGACTGCATCGAAAGTGTGCCGGGCCATCGTGAGGTCCACGCCGCTGTCAGTGAGATGAGCGAAGATCGACCCGGAGTCGGGGTCGAAGTCGAACAGCAGCCGCCCGACCGGCTCGATGAAGCTCGTCCGCTCGATCATGACGGGTCGATCGTCGAGCAGGCGGACCCGCAAAACGTCGATCACCGGCTCCCCTTCGTCGAGGCCGAGCGCGTCGGCGGCAGGTCGACTGGCCCCTCGGCGGGCGATCTCGATAGTGCGCTGACCCGGGTTCCGACCTGTGCGCTCGGCCCAACTAGTGAACGACAGCAGGGTCTCCAGCGGTTGGGCCAAGACGTCGGTGCGGACCACAGGCGGCGCACCCCGGCCGCCGCCGATCAGCCCCTCTGCCCGCAGTTCGCCGACCGCCTGACGCGCGGTCCCGCGGGCGACCCCGAACTCCTCGCACAGCGCGGCTTCGGACGGGAGAGCCGCTCCGACTGGGATCTCCCGCGTGACGATCCGTCGTCTCAGCTCGTCGGCCAATTGCTGATAGCGCGTACGGGTCACGAACCTGACTATACAAGCCGAGGCTAACGGCGACAGTCATTCAGTTGGACGGTGCCTGAACGACTGTGAATGGGCCGTGAACGGCATTCCAACTTGTCTAGACATCTCGCGAATCCGCATTGACCTGTGGGTACCGGCCCTGGACCGTCGGTGGCATGGCTTCCCCGCTCCGCCATCCCGACCTGGTAGTCGTGGGTGCCGGAGTCGTTGGCTTGGCGCACGCCGTCGATGCCGTTTCTCGCGGCCTGTCGGTACGCATCATCGATCGGGACGCCCACGCGGTCGGTGCCTCGGTCCGCAACTTCGGTCATATCGGTGTGTCGATACAGACCGGAATGGCCTCCGATGTAGCCCTGGCCGGACGTTCGCGGTGGCTGACCCTGGCCCAGCAAGCCGGCTTCTGGGCTGCCGAGACCGGGTCGGTGGTCATCGCGCGCGCCGAGGACGAACTGTCGGTGCTCAAGGAGTTCTCTGCGGCCCGGGATGGCTTCGCCGAACTCCTCGACGCCGGCCAACTCCGGGATCGCATCGCGGTGCGTGGCGTGGGTGTGATCGGTGGCGCCTGGCTGCCTCAGGACCTCCGGGTCGATCCGCTGAGGGCTGCTCCCGCCGTCGCCGATTGGCTCAGCCGGCAACCCGGTGTGGAGATCTCCTGGGGCACCTCGTTGATAGCCGTCATCTCGGACGGAATCCTGACGAATCGAGGAACGATCCGTGCTGAACGCGTCGTGGTCTGCGTCGGGCATGACGTGGATCAGGTATTTCCCTCCATCGCCGCCGAGGCGGGCGTTCGTCGCTGCCGCCTGCACATGCTCGAAGTGGATTCTCCGCACGGGGCCATGTTCTCCCCCGCCGTCCTGTCCGGCTTGTCGCTGCTGCGCTATCCGGCGTTCAGCGACTGCCCGAGTGCTCACGCGGTCCGCACCCGAGTTCGCGGCGAGCATCCCGAACTCCTCGAGGCGGAGATCAACCTGATGTTCACCCAACGCCCGGACGGTTCTCTGGTCATCGGCGACAGCCACGAGTACCACCCGACGGTTCCGCCGTTCGCCGTCGAATCACTTGACGACCTCCTGCTTGCCCAGATGTCAGCTCTGCTCGGAGCTAGCGAGCTTCGCGTCCGGCGACGCTGGCAGGGGATCTACGCCTCCAGCGAACAGGACTTCCTGATCGCTGCCCCAGCGCCCCATGTCCGGGTCGTCTCGGTGACCACCGGCATCGGCATGACCACGGCCCTTGGTCTGGCACCCCACGTCCTGAACGAGCTCCTGTCATCCCATCCATTCCGAGCCAGCTCCGCTGAGGAGAACCGATGAAGAACGCCATGTCCCTACGTGCCGGAACCGGCCTTGCGGCCCTCGTGCTGCTGGTGGCTGGTTGCGGAGGCGGCGACGTAGATCCCGCCGCGCAAGCAACCTGCCCGGACGGGGAAATCCGATTCGGCATCGAACCCTTCGAGGACCCGGCAAAGCTGACCCCCGCCTACGAGGTGCTGGCGACCGCTCTGGAGGCCGAGCTCGATTGCCCCGTCCGGGTGCAGGTCGTCGAGGACTACTCCGCCGAAGTCCTGGCGATGGAGAACGGTGAGCTGGAACTCGCGCAGTTCGGTCCGCTCGGTTTCGTCTTCGCCAGCCAGCGGGCCGGCGCCGAGCCGCTGGTCTCCTTCGGCCTCGAGAACGGCGAGCTGAGCACCTACACCGCGGGGATCTGGGTTCCGAAGGGATCCGACATCGGCGGGATCGAGGATTTGTCCGGGCGCAGCCTCGCCCTGTCGAGTCCGGGCTCCACCTCGGGCGACGCGCTGCCTCGCCTGGCTCTGGCAGAGGAGGGGATCGAGGAGTCCGACGTAGCGCTGGACTACGCCGGCGGGCACCCGGAGGCACTACTGGCGCTGATCAACGGAGCAGTGGACGCGGCTGAAATCAACAGCCAGACCCTTGCGACGGCGACCGCCGAGGGGACGTTCAACCCGGACGAGTACGAGCAGGTCTGGGAGTCCGACCCGATTCCGAACGACCCGATCACGGTTCGAGCGGACCTCAGCCAGGAGTTCAAGGACGCCGTCCGCGATGCGCTGCTAGGCCTGGCTCCCGAGGATGTCGCCGAGGTCGGGGCCTTCCTCGACGTGGACCCGCCCGGGCCGATGGTCGAGGTCACCAAGGAGACCTACGAGCCGCTGTTCGTCCTTGCCGAGACGCTCGGGCTGACCGAGGCGGACGCTTGAGTGCCGAACCGGCCCTGCAGATCACCGGACTCGAGAAGTCCTTCGGGCGACGACGCGTGCTGTCCGGGATCGACCTTCGGGTCGACGCTGGCGAGATCGTCGCGATCCTCGGAGCCAACGGTTCCGGCAAGTCGACCGCGTTGCGCTGTGTCGTCGGCCTGGCACAGGACAACGCCGGCGAGATCCGAGTCTCCGGACGGGATCTGACTCGGCTGTCGGGCACCGAGTTGCTGCGCGCGCGGCGTCAGGCGGCGATGGTCTTCCAGCAGATCCATCTCGTACGGCGACGCACGGCGCTTGCGAACGTCTGCAGCGGTGCCCTCGGTCGGCTGCCACTGAACAAGTCCGCCTTCCCTTTGCTGTTCCCGAACGAACTACGCGAGGAGGCGATGGCGTGCCTGGATCGGGTGGGACTGGCCGACCGTGCCCATGATCGGGTCTCGGCCCTGTCGGGAGGGCAACAACAACGGGTAGCCGTGGCCAGGGCGCTGTGCCAGCGGGCGAGCATCCTGCTCGCAGACGAACCGGTTGCCGCGCTGGATCCGGCGGCATCGGAGCAGGTCCTCAGCCTGCTCGCCGAACTGGCCCGGCGTCACGGGTTGGCCGTCGCGGCGGTCCTGCACCAACCCGATCTGGCCCGACGGCACGCGGATCGGATCGTGGGTGTGCTCGATGGCCGGGTCGTCTTCGACCGACCTCCGACGGCGATCAGCAGCACCGAGATCGACCGGCTGTACGGGGTCGCGCAGTTAGCCGTGGCATGACCACGACGACCGGGTCCGAGGCCCGGCCGGCCTTCGAAGACGCTGGCGCACCGGACCGAATGCCGGTACCTCCCCGACCCGGGCGCAGCCGGATGGTCACGGTCGGCGCCATCGTCTCGGTGCTCTTGGTCGTAGCGCACGTCCTCGCCTTCCAGGCCACCGAATTCTCTCCGGCCGCCCTGGTGGACGGCTGGAGGGGGATCACCCGCTTCCTCGGCGAGGCCATCCCACCCGATTTGACCTGGTCGACGGTGCTGCAGCCTGGGCTCGAGGCAACCCTGGTCACGCTGTGGATCGGCCTGCTCGGGACCACCGTGTCGATCCCGTTCGCCCTCGGGCTGGCGGTGCTGGGGGCACGCAACACGACCCCAAATGCGGTTGTCTACCAGGTAGCTCGATCGATTCTGTCGTTCTTCCGGGCTGTGCCCGACGTTGTGTTCGCACTGATTTTCGTCACCGCCGTCGGACTTGGTCCCTTCGCCGGCGTCCTGGCTCTCATCTGTCACAACACCGGGGTGATGGGCAAGCTGTGGTCAGAGGCTATGGAGGAGATCGACCAAGGGCCGGTCGACGCCCTGCGCACCAATGGTGCGGGACGGCTCCAGGTTGTCTCGCATGCCGTACTCCCGGCAGTGGTGCCGCAGTTCGTCGGTTTGATGCTCTACCGGTTCGATGTCAACGTCCGCTCATCGCTGGTGCTCGGTCTGGTCGGCGCCGGCGGCGTCGGCTTCTTGATCAACAAGTCGATCAAGACCTTTCAGTTCGACGAGATGCTGACCTACATCCTGATCGTTCTCGTGCTCATCGTGGCAGTCGATCTGGCCTCGGCGGCGATCCGGCGTCGCCTTTCCGTCTGAGCTACGCCCCACCGAAACCATCCCGCGATGGGTAAAGTCGAAGGCTTCAAGGCCGATCAGTGCCTGCCCTGCGGGAGCCGAGATGAAGGATCGTCGGGGAGCGGCAGCCAGACTCGAACCAGGTCTGTGCGCGGTCCTCGGCGTCCGGGAGCTCCCGATCTGCCTGGTGGCCTGGGACGGTTCGACAGCCGGCCCGGCAGATGCGCCGCATCTCGTGCTGCGGTCCCGCCGTGCGCTGCGGCGCCTGCTCTGGGCGCCGGGCGAGCTCGGGTTGGGCCGCGCCTACGTATCCGGGGACCTGGACATCGATGGTGACATGTTCTCCGCACTGGCCGCGTTGACCTCCTCTGCGCGGTTGGACAGTACGGGAGTCGCACCGCTGACCTGGCCCCAACGTTGGCGATTGTTCGTGACGGCCGCTCGACTCGGCGCCGTCGGTCCGAACCCGGAGCCGCCTCCAGAGGAGGTCAGGCTCACTGGGCGACAGCATGAGTTCAACCGGGACCAACGCGCGGTCTCGCACCACTACGACGTGGGCAACGAGTTCTATCGACTCGTGCTGGGCCCGACGATGCTCTATTCCTGCGCCTACTTCGAGACCGAGATGACCGGCCTGGAGGAGGCGCAGGCAGCGAAGCTGGATCTGATCGCGACCAAGCTGGAGCTGAAATCCGGGCAACGTCTGCTTGACGTCGGCTGCGGCTGGGGCTCGATGGCCATCCACGCTGCGCGGCGCTACGGAGTCGAGGTCGTCGGGATCACGCTCTCTCACGAACAGGCCGAGCTCGCCCGCAAGCGGATCGCCGAGGCCGGTCTCACCGAGCAGGTCGAGATCCGGATCCAGGACTACCGGGATGTCGATGACGGCCCGTACGACGCCATCGCCTCGATCGGGATGGCCGAGCACGTCGGTAGCGCAACCATGGGCGTCTACGCACGACGGATGCACGACCTGCTCCGGCCTGGCGGCAGGTTCTTGAACCAGGCGATCTCCTGGTCGCGTGGTGAGACGCGCTGGGATGGCGACACGTTCATCGCCCGTTACGTCTTTCCGGACGGGGAGCTGATCACGCTTGGCGCGACAGTGAGCTTTCTGGAGGAGAGCGGGCTCGAAGTGCTCGGCGTCCAGGCCTTGCGCCCGCACTACGCACAGACACTGCGGGCCTGGGTGCAGCGGCTGGAGCAGAACTGGTCGGAGGCGGTCCGGCTCACGAGTGAAGGCCGCGCTCGCGTGTGGCGGCTCTACATGGCCGGGTCTGCGATGTCCTTCGAGAACGGGACGCTGGGCGTCAACCAGGTACTTGCTGTGCGTCCGGACGTCACTAAGCCGGTTCGGTAGCGAACCGGCGTTCTCCGGCCGCCTTTCGGACGGTTGGGTAGCGAACCGGCCCTTCGTCGCGGGTAAGACAGCGCCGTCAGAACGGCGGCGGGTCGTCCTCGGCGCGGTCCCCACCCGCGGGACGGGCAGTACTCCTGTGACTCAGGGGCTTTCGAGGTGGTGGTCGGTGGTCGCGGGGTGGGTGGGTGTAGGTGTGTCCGGTGGGTGCGGTGATCGTGGTGGTTCCGTCTTGGTTGCGGGTGGTGTGGAAGTTGAAGCGTTGTTTGGTGCGGTGGTGGTGTCGGCATT
>JBPCPI010000220.1:0-4037 GCA_050999295.1 Geodermatophilaceae bacterium
CGTTCCTGACCCTGCAGCCGCTGGTCGAGAACGCGGTTCGGCACGGTCTGGCCGGCAAGTCCGGTGTGGGGACGATCTCGATCCGGGCCGAGGACGCCGGTGCGCAATGTCTGATCACGGTCGAGGACGACGGCGTCGGGATGGATCCGGGGCGGCTGCGCGAGCTGGGCACCGAGGATGGCGCCGACGGGCGTGAACACGTGGGGCTGGGCAATGTCGACGATCGACTGCGCTCGGTGTTCGGCGACGACTACGGCCTGGTTGTGGAGACCGCGCTCGGCGCGGGTACGAAGGTGAGTCTGCGGATCCCGAAGTTCGCTGCCGGTGTCCGAGCGGGCTGATCCTGTCGACCGTGAGCCTAAATCGCTGCTGAGGACTGGCGCAGGTTCAGCCCGTTCCCGTGATCATGAGCGCCCCTGGTGCACCCACACACTGCATCCCGAACGCTCATGACGCTTGGCCTGACGTCACTTATTGTCCGGTCAGCCGACAGGAAGTGGCATGGTGACCGCCATGCGCGTGCTTGCAGTCGATGACGAGCCGCCGGCGCTCGACGAACTGGCCTTTCTGCTCAGGTCGCACCCCGCCGTCTCTGAGGTCATCACGGCCAACAACGCCAGCGACGCCCTGCGTGCGATGCAGGAGGGCGGCCCGCACGAAATCGGCTTCGACGTCGTCTTCCTCGACATCCGGATGCCCGGCCTGGACGGACTGGAACTGGGCAAGGTCCTGGTGAACTTCGCCCGCCCACCGGCCGTGGTGTTCGTGACCGCCCACGACGACCGGGCCGTCGACGCGTACGACCTGGGGGCGGTGGACTACCTGCTCAAGCCGGTTCGCGCCGATCGCCTGGACGAGTCGCTGCGCCGCGTGCAGTTGGTCCGGGATGCCGTGTCACCGGCGCCGGAGGACGAGGTCATCCCGGTGGAACTGGCCGGCATCACCACGATGTTGGCGCGCTCATCGGTGCGCTGGGTCGAGGCCCAGGGCGACTACGCCCGATTGCACACCAAGGAGGACAGCCACCTCGTCCGGATTCCGCTGTCCACATTGGAGGACCGCTGGTCAGAGGCCGGTTTCGTCCGCATCCACCGCTCCTATCTGGTCGCTCTGCGACTGATCACCCAGCTGCGGCTTACCCCCAGCGGGTACGTCGTGATCGTCGACGAGCATGAACTTCCGGTCAGCCGCCGGCACACCCGCGCACTCAAGGATCGTCTCGTCCGGACCGCCAAGGCCGGATGGACCCGCTGACCGCCGAAGGGGGAGGGCCACGACGAGTCCGGGTTGATCTCGCCGGGCGCGCCGTCCGGCGCCCGGGGTACTCGCGACTGGAACTCGAGGAGCAGACGCAGGTCGGTGAGGTGCTGATCCGCGGGCTGGTCCGGGCCCAGCTGGGGCTCGCGCTGAGCCTGGCGGCGGTCGTGGTGCTGCTCCTGGGCGGTCTGCCGATCGCCTTCGCGCTGTTCCCGGCGCTGGCCGAGGTGTACGTACTCGGTCTGCGGTTGCCCTGGCTGTTGCTCGGCGTGCTGGCCTATCCGCTGCTGTACGCGGTCGGTCGGCTGCACGTCAGACAGGCCGAGCGCATCGAGGACGACTTCAGCAAGGCAGTCGGGACCGACTCATGAGTTCGACGCACGAGACGGGGCGATCATGAGCGGGAGCATGTACGCGCTGCCCGCGGTCATCGTCGTCACCGTGCTGACGATCGCCATCGGTGCATACGGACTGCGCTTCTCGCGTACGACATCTGACTTCCTGGTCGCCAGTCGCTCGGTCAGTCCGGGCTGGAATGCCTCAGCCATCGGCGGGGAATACCTTTCGGCGGCATCGTTTCTCGGCGTCGCGGGCCTGGTGATGAAGTACGGCGCGGACGTGCTGTGGTACCCGGTGGGCTTTGCCGCCGGCTACCTGGCGCTGCTGCTGTTCGTTGCTGCCCCGCTGCGTCGCTCGGGGGCTTTCACCCTGCCGGACTTCGCCGAGGCCCGGCTGGGTTCGCGCACGATGCGCCGCTGGGCGGTGTTCTTCGTCGTGGTGATCGGCTGGCTATACCTCCTGCCGCAGTTGCAGGGGGCGGGACTGACGATGCGGACCCTGACCGGTGCCCCGTACTGGGTGGGTGCGGTCGTGGTCGGTGCCGTCGTGACCGTCAACGTGGCCAACGGTGGGATGCGCTCGATCACGTTCGTGCAGGCCTTCCAGTACTGGCTCAAGCTCACTGCGATCGCGATACCGGCGTTTTTCCTGCTGATCGTCTGGCAGTCCGGCGGTATCGGCTCACTCACCGGCGCCCAGCAGCCGACCTTTGACGAGCAGACCGACGTCCGGATCGACACCGAGGTGACGGTTGTGGTCGCGGATCCGCTGAACCTGGATGCGGTGGGGAACGTGGACGGGGCCGAAGTCGACGGGCCGCTGAGGTGGGCTGTCGGGGAGCACGAGGTAGCCGCCGGCACGGTGCTGGTGTTCCCCGCCGATGCCGAGGTCCCGCATGTGCGTGGTCTACCGGCGTTGTCCGGGCAGACCTGGGCCGCGCCGCTGGGCAGCGGCGGCGGCAGCCCGGATCACCCGATCTTCGCGACCTACTCGCTGATCCTGGCCACGTTCCTCGGAACCATGGGGCTGCCTCACGTGCTGGTCCGGTTCTACACGAATCCCGACGGCCGCGCGGCCCGTCGTACGACATTGATCGTGCTGGCCCTGCTCGGCGTCTTCTATCTCTTCCCGACCTTGTACGGCGCGCTGGGCCGGTTGTACGTACCGCAGTTGCTGATCACCGGGCAGACCGATGCCGTGGTTCTGCTGCTGCCCGGGGCCGCGCTGGGCGGCGTGGTCGGGCAGATCCTCGGAGCGCTGGTTGCCGGAGGGGCCTTCGCTGCGTTCCTGTCGACCGCATCGGGTCTGCTGGTCTCGGTGTCCGGCGTGCTCTCCACCGACGTCATCGGCCGGGGCACGGTCCGAGATTTCCGGCGCGCGGCCGCCGTTGCTGGGCTGGTCCCGCTGTTGGTCGCCACGCAGATCGACCGGCTTGACGTATCCCAGGTGGTCGGGCTGGCCTTCGCGGTCGCTGCATCCACGTTCTGTCCGTTGCTGGTGCTGGGGATCTGGTGGCGCGGGCTCACCGATGTGGGCGCGTTGGCTGGGGTGCTGGCCGGCGGCACCCTGTCGCTCACGGCCGTATTGGTGACGGTGTTCGGTGGTGAACTGACCGGGTGGCCGGGGGTCCTGCTCGCCCAGCCCGCCGCGTGGACGGTTCCGGTCGCCTTCGCCGTCATGGTCGTGGTCTCGCGGTTGACCGCCTCACGTGTCCCGCCCAACGTCGGCCGCACCATGCTCCTTCTGCACGCACCCGAGTCCCTCGGCCTCGGCCGCGCGACGCCCAGTTGACCTGATGCCCCGATAGAGCCGCTGTAGCTCTTTCGATGGGTTAGCGCTTCTCCCCTGCGAGCTCCCAGGTCCCGTGGACTGTGCAGACGTCCAGCCGGATGCCGGTTAGCGTGATCTTCGCGTCGGACCGGTCGACGCGGATCTTGAAGGCCGGGACTGTCTGCCCCTCTGGAATCGCGATAGTGGCCTTCTGTGCCGCCTCGACCGACAGCAGTGCAACGGATGAAAACAGGTCGGTTGGGATCTCTACTAGTTCGTACAGCACGGCGCCGGGCCGGCGAAACCCGCGAAGCATCACGATGGCGTCGGTGATTTGTTGATACTCCCGGAACAGGCGTACGAGCTGGTCGCGCCGATCCGATTGTCGGCGGGTGTCCTGAATCCACGCAGCCTCGGTGAGCTTTGAAATGTGAACGCTATTTCGGCTCATTGTTTGAGGGGAGGATGCTTTGAGCGACAGTCGCTTTGACACGCCATTCCGCTCGATGGTCGTGTCGTAGAATCTGTTCGTGGCCCCCTCGGCGGGCGTCACCGCCCAGCCCGCCGTAGCGCTCGCCGCATTGAAGGCGGCTTCGAACTGTGTCGTCGACAACGGCTCTTCGCTCAGCGCGTGATGTGCGCGCAATCGCGCGAGAAAGCCGTCGCTCCAC
>JBPCPI010000031.1:0-16573 GCA_050999295.1 Geodermatophilaceae bacterium
TTGGACATGAGCGCCCGCACGCTTGATCTCCTGGTCGACTCCGCAGAACTCGGGCGTCGCCGGCATGGTTGGACCCCCCCGGCGCCGCGCTACCCGACCGGAGTCCTGGGCAAGTACGCCAAGCTCGTCGGCTCGGCGGCTGAGGGCGCGGTCTGCGGCTAGACGCCGCGGGTTTGACTCTGTCGCCCTCTATGCGTCAGGCTGAGGGCGTGTCAGCGATCTCAACTCTCGTAGTAATCGCCTAGCGCGCTGGTCCGTCCGGACCGACGCGCTAACCCTTCGTGCTCTGCACGGAGGGTTTTTTGTTGCCATCAGCACCATCGACAGGAGCAGGACATGAGCACCGAACCCATCGACGACACGAGCTGTACGGGCGCGCAGAGCATCGTCCGGTCCCTCGAGGCGGCCGGTGCCGATGTCGTGTTCGGTATCCCCGGTGGCGCGATCCTCCCGCTCTACGACCCGCTGTTCGACTCCACCGCCGTACGCCACGTCCTGGTTCGTCACGAGCAGGGCGCCGGCCATGCCGCGGAGGGGTACGCCCAGGCCACCGGCAAGGTCGGTGTGTGCATGGCCACGTCTGGTCCCGGCGCGACCAACCTCGTGACGCCGATCGCTGACGCTCACATGGACTCGGTGCCGATCGTTGCCATCACCGGTCAGGTGCCCAGCGCCTCCATCGGCAGCGACGCGTTCCAGGAAGCCGACATCTGCGGGATCACGATGCCCATCACCAAGCACAACTTCCTGGTGACCAATGCCGACGACATTCCCTCGACTATCGCTGCAGCCTTTCATCTCGCTGCCACCGGCCGGCCCGGCCCGGTCCTGGTCGACGTGCCCAAGGACGTGCTCCAGGCGCGAACCACCTTCTCCTGGCCGAGCCGGATCGACCTGCCCGGCTACCGGCCCAATCTGCGCCCGCACGGCAAGCAGGTGCGGGAGGCCGCGACCGTCATCGCCCAGGCTCAACGGCCTGTGCTCTACGTCGGCGGCGGTGTCCTCAAGGCGCACGCGACCGCAGAGCTGGCGAAGCTCGCCGAGCTCACCGGTGCGCCCGTCGTGACCACGCTGATGGCTCGCGGCGCGTTCCCGGACAGCCATCCGCAGAACCTCAAGATGCCGGGAATGCACGGGAATGTCGCAGCAGTGACTGCATTGCAACGCAGCGATCTGCTGATCTGCCTCGGTGCGCGATTCGACGACCGAGTGACCGGCAAGTTGTCCACCTTCGCCCCTGGAGCCAAGGTGATCCACGCCGACATCGACCCAGCAGAGATCTCGAAGAACCGTACGGCCGATGTCCCGATTGTCGGGGACTGCAAGGAGACCATCGCCGCGTTGTACGACGCACTTGCCGCCGAACACGTGGCCGGGCGCAAGGCTGATCTCAGCGCGTGGTGGCGAAAGCTGGACGGCTATCGCGAGACCTATCCGCTTGGCTATGAATGGCCAGACGACGGAGAACTCGCTCCGCAGTACGTCATCGAGCGGCTGGGCGCGATCGCCGGCCCGGACGCGATCTATGTGGCAGGAGTTGGGCAGCACCAGATGTGGGCCGCTCAGTTCATCAGCTACGAAAAGCCCTATACCTGGTTGAACTCCGGTGGTCTCGGGACGATGGGATACGCCGTCCCAGCCGCCATGGGCGCCAAGGTCGGTCGGCCGGAGGCGACGGTCTGGGCGATCGATGGTGATGGGTGCTTCCAGATGACCAACCAGGAACTGGCCACCTGCGCGATCGAAGGAATTCCGATCAAAGTGGCCGTCATCAACAACGGCAACCTCGGCATGGTCCGGCAATGGCAGACACTGTTCTATGACAGCAGGTACTCCAACACGGGCCTGGGCACCCTGCAGACCGAGCAGGCGCGGCGGATCCCGGACTTCGTTCTGCTTGCCGAGGCGCTGGGCTGCGTGGGGCTGCGCTGCGAGACAAAGGCGGACGTCGACACGACGATCGAGAAGGCGATGGCCGTCAACGACGCTCCCGTCGTCGTGGACTTCTGCGTCGGTCAGGATGCACAGGTCTGGCCCATGGTCCCCGCCGGAACCAGCAACGACGAGATCCTTGCCGCGCGTGATGTCCGCCCGGTCTTCGACGAGTCCCAGGTCTAGGAGTAAACATGAGCAGGCATACTCTTTCAGTCCTGGTCGAGAACAAACCTGGTGTCCTGGCCCGGGTTTCGGCGTTGTTCAGCCGGCGTGGCTTCAACATCGACTCATTGGCTGTCGGCCCGACGGAGAACGAGAACCTCTCCCGGATGACCATCGTGGTGGACGCCGCCGCGCAGCCACTCGAGCAGGTGACCAAGCAGTTGAACAAGCTGATCAACGTGATCAAGATCGTCGAACTCGACGACGATGCGGCGGTCCAGCGGGAACTCCTGTTGGTGAAGGTGGCAGCACCCATGGCAGACCGCGCGGTCGTACTCCAGACCGCGGAGCTCTTCCGGGCGCGAGTCGTCGACGTCAACGCCGAGAGCGTCACCCTCGAAGCGACGGGGGCCCCGGCGAAGTTGGCTGCCCTGCTCGAGGTGCTCACTCCGCTGGGCATCAAGGAGATGGCACAGTCCGGTGTCGTGGCGATGGCGCGCGGTCCGCGTTCCATCGCCGGAGCTGCACCGCTTCGCGCCGTGGACCGCGCATCCTGACCTGAACCAGTCGCCTCGACCTGCACCTCTACTCCAGGAAAGGACCTCCGCCTGCCATGGCTGCCGAGATCTACTACGACGACGATGCCGATCTGTCCCTGATCCAAGGACGGGTTGTCGCAGTCCTGGGCTACGGCAGTCAGGGGCACGCGCACGCGCTGTCGTTGCGCGATTCCGGTGTGGACGTGCGCGTCGGGCTTCCCGAGGGTTCGAAGAGCCGCACCAAGGCGGAGGCGGAGGGTTTACGGGTCGTCACGCCCGCCGATGCCTCAGCGGAGGCTGACGTGATCATGATCCTCGCACCGGACCACATTCAGCGCACGCTCTACGCAGATTCGGTGGAACCCAACCTCCAAGCGGGGGACGCGCTGATGTTCGGGCATGGGTTCAACATTCGTTTCGGCTACATCTCGCCACCGTCCAATGTGGACGTCGCGATGGTGGCACCAAAGGGACCTGGGCACCTCGTACGCCGGGAGTTCTCTGCCGGAAAGGGGGTTCCGTGCCTGGTTGCCGTCGAGCAGGACCCGTCAGGCAGCGCGCTGAGTCTCGCGCTGTCCTACGCGAAGGGCATCGGGGGAACGCGCGCCGGAGTCATCAAGACCACCTTCACCGAGGAGACCGAGACCGATCTCTTCGGTGAACAGGCCGTCTTGTGTGGAGGCTTGTCGGCGCTGGTGGTGGCGGGCTTCGAGACACTGACCGAGGCTGGATATCAGCCCGAGATCGCCTACTTCGAGTGCCTGCACGAACTCACGCTTATTGTCGACCTGATGTACGAGGGTGGGATCGCCAAGCAGCGGTGGTCGGTGTCCGACACCGCGGAGTACGGCGACTACACCTCCGGCCCCAAGGTGATCGACGCGCGCGTCCGCGAGACGATGGCCGGCATCCTCGCGCGGATCAAGGACGGGTCCTGGGCAAAGGAGTTCATCGCTGACCAGGACGCCGGCGCACCGGACTTCAAGGCCAAGCGCGCCGCGGCTGAGGCGCACCCGATCGAAGCAACCGGACGCGAACTACGGGGCCTGATGAGTTGGGTCAAGACCGAGGACGACTACCAGGGAAGCGCCGCTCGGAGCTGACCGTCCACCTGACCAGGCCCGCTGGCATCCAGCGGGCTTAGTCAAGTCATGCGTACGGCTGAGCCGGCGCAGGGAATCAGCGGCGCGCGAAGAATTGCTTCGCCTGTGGTTGCAGGAGGAGGAACACGATGCCGCCGGTGAGCAGCAGACCAATCAGAGACAGTGCTGAAAAACCCTGATCCTGGGCCAGGCTGAAGATTATTCCGAGGATCTGCAGGACGGTTGCCACCGCGGCGGTGATGAGCAGGATCTGACCGGTTTTTCCCGTGAGCGCCATTACGCCGCCCGCAATGAGGCCAGCCGTTATGGCGAGGTAGAGAATTGCGAAGAGCACGAAGATCGCGCTGAGGCTGGACAAGGTGAAGAAGCCGAACGTCGCAAGCAGGGTCAACAACGCCGTCACGAATCCCAGGATGGCCGCCGTCATGACCTGGGGAGGCGTCCCCGGACGCACGGGCCCGCTCCCGGGCGGAGGCCCGGCAGGGTAACCGCCTTGTTGGCCGTACTGCGGCTGATTGGGCTGAGGCTGCCCGTACTGCGGCTGATTGGGCTGAGGCTGCCCGTGCTGCGGCTGATTGGGCTGAGGCTGCCCGTACTGCGGTTGGGCGTTCGGGTCTGGATTGCCTGGCTGGGTCATGGAGAACCTTTCCCTCGTGATCGTGCTGCGCAGTGTTGGGTAGTGCGCAGCCCAGGTCAAGCATTCAGGGGCTAATGGCGTAGGCCAGTTGCAAGCTTCTGGGCTGCTGCCCCTCTGGACCGCTCGCCTGCTGGGCGCGCCCGCCCCTCCTCCAACCTCGACCTCGCGGCAAGGCTGGCTCCGCACGGTGGAACTCGGAGGGCGGATTTCAGCTGGCGCGACTCACGTGTTGATCGTCACGTTGTCGGCAAAGACGAGGATGCCGAGCGGGATCAATACTGCGATCACGCCCAAGACGAGCCCGGCGACGGCCAGACCGGTGCCCGCCCCACTCTTCCTACCGTTGGCTATCGCGACAGCGCTCAGGATCACACCGAGAATCGCGAGAGCGAGGCCGACGAACGGAAACCAGAAGAACGCCAGCCCGAGAAGACCCAGTACGAACCCGGCAATCCCCAGGCCGTTCGACGGAGCGGGCTGTCCAGATGTCATGTCTTTGCCCCCGTCAGAGTGCTCTGGCGTGCGTTGGTGGCCGAGTATCACTGTCGGGCATTCCATCGTCAAGATTGTCCCTTTTCCGAACGGCGAGCGGGCAGAAGTGCACAATCGCTTGTCTCACACGTGGCCCGGTACAGAGGGCACGTCCTCGCTGGCTTCGACCGTGCGGACCGCCGGGCTAGGTGAAGACAGTTGCGTGTTGTGGCCCTTGGGCCGCAGCGCACATCCGTCGCCTTCTACGCTGGTTGTGTGTCCATCTCTCGCCCCATCGTCCTGATCGCAGACAAACTCGCCCCACGAGTCGTTGAATTGCTCGAGGCAGACTTCAAGATCGAGCACGTCGACGGAACCAACCGTGGGGCCCTGCTGCCAGCTCTGGCGGACGCGTCGGCCGTGCTCGTGCGCAGCGCCACGACCATCGACGCGGAGGCCCTGGTGGCCGCGCCAAGACTGAAGGTCATCGCGCGCGCCGGCATCGGCCTGGACAACATCGACGTCGCCGCAGCAACGGCGCGCGGTGTCCTCGTGGTCAATGCGCCGCTGTCGAACATCTGGTCGGCAGCCGAGCACGCGGTGGCATTGCTGTTGGCAACCGCGCGGCAGATCCCGGCTGCCGATGCCTCCTTGCGTGCGGGCACCTGGAAACGGAGCTCCTTCAACGGCGTCGAGATCGCCGACAAGACGATCGGTGTCGTCGGGCTCGGTCGGATCGGACTGCTCTTCGCCGCGCGGATGAAGGCATTCGAGGCGCGGGTTATCGCCTACGACCCCTACATCCAGCCCGGGCGGGCCACCCAACTGGGGGTGCATCTGGTGTCGCTGGAGGAACTGCTCCGAGAGAGTGACTTCATCTCGATCCATCTACCGAAGACGCCCGAGACGATCGGACTGCTCGGGGCGAAGGAACTCGCGGCGACCAAACCCGGCACAATCCTGGTGAACGCCGCTCGGGGTGGCCTCGTCGACGAGCAAGCGCTGGCGGACTCGCTGCAGTCCGGGCACCTCGGTGGCGCGGGGATCGACGTGTACGACACCGAACCGTGCACCGACAGCCCACTGTTCGCCCTTCCCAACGTCGTGGTCACCCCGCACCTGGGAGCTTCGACCGTCGAGGCCCAGGACAAAGCTGGCGTCGCCGTGGCGAGGTCCGTACGGCTGGCGCTGCAGGGGGACTTCGTCCCCGATGCGGTCAACGTCCAAGCTGGCGGTGTCGTCGCCGAGGACGTACGGCCGGGGCTGTCGTTGGCAGAGAAGCTCGGTCGGATCTTTACCGCCCTCGCCGGCGGCATCGCCCTGCGGTTGTCGGTCGAGGTCCGGGGAGACATCGTTGAACACGACGTGAGCGTGCTCCAACTGGCCGCGCTCAAGGGAATCTTCACCGACGTGGTCGAGGAACAGGTCACGTTTGTCAATGCGCCGCTACTGGCTCGCGACCGCGGTCTGGCGATCGACCTTCTCACAGATCCGATCAGCGAGGACTACCGCAACGTCACCACCCTTCGTGGGGTGCTGGCCGATGGCCGGGAGATCTCGGTCTCAGGCACAGTGACCGGGCCTCGACTGGTGGAGAAGCTGACCGAGGTGGTCGGCTTCGAGGTGGACCTGCGTCCTGAGGGCTATCTGTTGTTCTTCCGCTATCACGACCGACCGGGTGTTGTCGGCACGATGGGCGCGCTGCTCGGAGACGCTGAGATCAACATTGCCGGGGCGCAGGTCAGCCGCGCCGACGCCGGGGGCGAGGCATTGATGGCGATCACCACGGATTCAGAGGTCGCCCCGGAATTGCTGGCCACGATCGCCGAGCGGATCGGGGCCCGCGATGCGCGGATGGCCAACCTGACCTCGCGCTAGTCGATGCCGTCAGTCGCTGCGTACTGATTCGCATGATCGCTGGTGAATGCCACCTCGCTGCGCTACGTTTCCCGCGGTGCGTCAAACCAGACGCGAGGCGAAGGGGCCACTCAAGCATGCGCAGTTATTCCACTATGCCCGTGGGACGTCGGACGCGGTTCGTTCTAGCAGCAACCGTGCTGGCGATGCTGGCTTTCGTGGTCGCTCCCGTGTCCAGCGCGTTGGCCGCACCCGAAGTTCCGGATCTGACAGCTGGCGGGCCGTTGAGCACCGAGCGGGTTTCGGCGCCCAAGGCGGCCACCAGCCGGGTCGCCCAAAGCGATCCGTCGGTACTGGAGGCCACCGGCACGGAGCCGACGGCCGTCGTAGTCAAGCTCGACTACGACTCCCTCGCCACCTACGCGGGCAACCTGCCGGGGTACGACGCCACCAGCCCCTCGGTTACGAATACTCCCTTCGATCGTGGCAGCCAGGCCGCACGTCGGTACGAGGGCCTGATCGACGCTATCGAGTCCCGGTTCCTGGCTGCTCTGAGTGCGGCCGTCCCCGAAGCTGTGGCCGGCACGCAATTGCGCGTCGTGTATGGCGGAGTGGCCCTCGTGCTGCCCGCGAACCGCGCCCGTGACCTGCTTGCCCTTCCCGGCGTAGTTGCCGTGCAGGGCAACGGCCTGGCCCAACCGTTGACCGACTCCAGTCCGGAGTTCATCGGCGCGCCGACTCTCTATGACGCCCTGGGTTCAGACACGACGGCTGGCGAAGGCGCGATCGTGGGCGTCCTCGACAGCGGCGGCTGGCCGGAGCACCCCTCCTATGTCGACCCAGGAATTGCTCCCCCGCCCCCGCGGGGTGACGGCGAGGCCAGGGTGTGCGACTTCGGCGACAACCCGCTCACGCCGAGGAGGAACGATCCCTTTGTCTGCAACGACAAGCTGATCTCCGGTGAGCCCTTCCTGGAGGCGTACAACCAAGTCGTCGGCGGTGAGGTTTACGAGACAGCACGCGACAGCAACGGACACGGCACGCATACCTCGACCACCTCGGCCGGAGCCCCGGTCGCCAACGCCGTCGTGCTTGGGGTCGACCGCGGTGCGATCAACGGAATTGCCCCCGGCGCACACGTCGCCGTCTACAAGGTGTGCGGCCTGGAGGGCTGCTTCAGCTCCGACTCCGCCGCGGCGGTCGGTCGTAGCATCGAAGACGGCGTGGACGTGATCAACTTCTCCATCTCCGGCGGGACCAACCCTTACTCCGATCCGGTGGAGCTGGCCTTCTTGGACGCCTATGCAGCCGGAGTGTTCGTTTCCGCCTCGGCCGGGAACGATGGCCCCGGCGCAGGCACCGTCAACCACGTGGGGCCGTGGCTCACCAGCGTTGCGGCTTCCACGCAGGAGCGGGCCTACGAGTCGACGCTCACCGTGACCGGGACGACCGGCACGTTCACCGACACCGGTGCCTCCATCACGGCCGGGGCTGGCCCGGCACCTGTGGTGCTCGCCTCCGCCGCACCGTACAACCGGCCGCTGTGTGATGCTCCGGCGCCGGCGGGCCTATTCACCGGCAAGATCGTCGCCTGCGAGCGCGGCGTGATTGCGCGGGTCGAGAAGGGTTACAACGTCCTGCAGGGCGGGGCCGCGGGCATGATCCTCTACAACCCAGCCCTGGCCGACATCGAGACCGACAACCACTGGTTGCCCACGGTGCACTTGGCCGACGGCACCGACTTCCTGGCATTCATGGCCGCCAATCCGAACGCCACGGCCACCTTCACCGCCGGGCAGAAGGCCACGGGTCAGGGCGACGTCATGGCGGCGTTCTCCTCGCGTGGTCCAGGCGGTGACTTCCTGAAGCCCGACGTCACCGCACCCGGCGTACAGATTCTCGCCGGGCATACCCCGACGCCGGAGAGCATTGTCGAAGGTCCACCGGGGCAGTTGTTCCAGGCGATCGCTGGGACCTCCATGTCCGCACCGCACGTCGCCGGATCCGCGGCATTGCTCGTGGCACTGCACCCGGACTGGACGCCGGGGCAGATCAAGTCCGCGCTGATGACCACCGCGACAACCGACGTTGTCAAGGAGGACACGACCACCCCGGCGGACCCGTTCGACATGGGCGCCGGTCGGATCGATCTGACCCGCGCGGGCGATCCTGGTCTGACCTTCGATGAGACAGCGCGCGCGTTCACCCGCTCGGCCGCCGACCCGACCAGTCGGCTGATGCTGAACATCCCATCGGTCAATGCCCCGTTGATCCCGGGCGCCGTCACGGCGATCCGGACCGCCACCAACGTCACGTCCGAGACGGTGCAGTACCAGGCAACCGGGACGGTTCCGGCGGGTGCCACGATCATCGTGGCGCCATCGGAGTTCACCCTGGCTCCCGGCGAGTCGGTGCGGATCCGGATCACGATCAAGGCAATCGACGTGGCTCCCGGTCAGTACTTCGGCCAGGTCAACTTGAACGAGACCGCCGGCGACCGGGACCTGCACCTGCCCGTGGCGTTCAGTCCTGGCCAGGGCTCGGTCACCCTCACTACCGACTGCGTGCCGGACACGGTCCGGGTCAACAGCAGCCAGCGCTCCACCTGCACCGTCGGGGCGCAGAACACCGGGTTCGAGCCCACTCGGGCCGACCTCGGCTCGACAGTGTCCCGCCACCTGGTGATCACATCGGTGAGTGGTGCGGTCAGGGTCAGTCCCCGTGCCGTCGCGCTACCCAACCAGCAGCTAGCTGGGCGGGAGCCTGGGACCCCCTCAATCGACCCCGGAGAACTGTTCGGCTACCTGCCGCTGGCTGGTTTCGGGGTCACACCGGATCCGATAGGTGACGAGGAAGCCATCAATCTGGATCTTCCCGAGTTCACCTACGCCGGGGAGACCTACGCAGCAATGGGCGTCACCTCGAACGGCTACGCCGTGGTCGGCGGCGCCGAGAGCGCCGACATCGACTACCTGCCCCAGGACTTGCCTGATCCGGTTCGGCCGAACAACGTGCTCGCGCCGTACTGGACCGACCTGGACGGCACCGAGGCTCCCGGTGTCTATCTGGCGATCATCGACGACACCGACACGGGCGAATCGTGGTTCGTGTCGGAGTGGCAGGTCAACCTGTTCGGCACCGACGAGCTGAAGACCTTCCAGATGTGGGTCGGGCTCAACGGGACCGAGGACATCACCTTCGCCTATGACCCGGAGAACCTCCCGGGGGCTCCGCCACCCGGCTACGGCCTCACCGTGGGTGCGGAGAACGTCAATGGGAGCGCCGGTGACCAGATCGAGGGCCCACCGACCCAGGATCTGCGCGTGACCAGCACTCCTGGAACCCCCGGAGGTGTGGCCTCGTACACGTTCAAGGTTGGCGGTGTTGCCTTGGGCAACGGTGAGGTGAGCACCAGAATGGTCTCGCCAGCCGTCCAGGGAGTGACCATCGTTACCGACACCGTCAACGTGCGGCTCCGCTGATCCCCATCCGGAAGTAGCAGACGAGAGGCCCATGGCAGACCAGCCATGGGCCTGTCGTTACTGCGGCATACTTTAGGCGGTGGAGCCGAGAGCGGGCAGTATCCCGACCAGACCCAGGACCCTCGTGCAGGGGTGGGTGTGAATCCGTTCGGCTGGAGGAGCCTGCGTGCTCGAATAGTCGCGCGTCTGGCCATCGTCGGCGCCACGTCTGCATTGGTTCTTTCCGGATTGAGCGGTTCGGCCCCCGCTGAACCGGGAAATCCCAACGGGCCTTCCGGTCCCACCGTCATGCTGACCGACGAGCAGCAGCAGCGGCTCCGCGAAACTCTGACTGGGCGCGCGTCGAGTCTTGCGGCCTCTGGTCCGACGGCATTTCTGCTGGAGCTCGATGCGCCCTCCTCTGGTCAGGTGTTCACCGCGAACCTGCCTCGGGGACCGGGCGCGGCCGCGGCCGCCGCGACGGCCGCGGTCGGCGTGATCGCCGTGCTGGGAGATCGAGTCCTCGCAGCCCTGCCCCAATCCGTTCCAGAGTTCACCGAGCTCTACCGCACGCATGCGGCCTTCGCCGGGGTTGCGATCGAGACCGACCTGAGCAACTTCGCGGCACTGGCTGCTATCGCGGGGGTCCGGGCGGTCTACCCGATCTCAACCAAGCGGATCGACAATGCCGGCGCCGCGTCGCTGACCCGCGCAGCAAGGGTGTGGTCCGCGCTCGGCAATGCCGGTGCGGGCGTCTCGGTGGGCATCGTCGACACCGGTATCGACTACGTGCACACCGACTTCGGTGGCGCCGGAACGCCCGTGGCCTACGCTGCTCAGACCGACGCGGTCGCCTCGCCGAACGTCTACCCGAGCGCCAAGGTCGTCGGCGGTTATGACTTCGTCGGCGACGCGTACAACGCCGACCCGAGCAGCCCGACGTACTCGCCGCTTCGCCGGGAGGATGCCAACCCGATGGACTGCAACGGTCACGGTTCGCACGTGGCCGGCAGTGCAGCCGGATTCGGCGTGAACTCCGACGGCAGCGCGTTCACCGGTCCGTACGACGAGGACGTTGCGCTGAATACGATGCGGATCGGGCCCGGTATGGCGCCGGAAGCCGACCTGTACGCCCTGCGGGTGTTCGGATGCGACGGCGCGACCAACGTGACGGCCCTGGCCATCGACTGGGCGATGGATCCCAACCGGGATGGCGTCACCGACGACCATCTCGACGTGGTCAACCTCTCGCTCGGCTCCGACTACGGCCTGGCCGACGATGGCGACACCGTGGTGGTCAACCGCGCAGCGGAGCTGGGGGTCTCGATGGTCCTTTCGGCTGGCAACGGGGGTGACACCTTCGACATCGGTGCCTCTCCGGGCAACGCTGCCCGGGCGATCACCGTGGCGGCATCCGACCAGACGGACGTGGTCGCCTCCGACAGCTCCCGTGGTGGCCGGCAGATCAACGGGCTCAAGCCCGACGTGGCCGCTCCGGGTGTGACCTTGTACTCGGCAGCCAGCGGCACCGGGAACGGGGGCGTCAACAACTCTGGCACCTCCATGGCCAGCGCGACAACCGCCGGTGTGGTTGCCCTGATCCGCTCGGCGCATCCGACCTGGACGACCGAAGAGGTCAAGGCGGCGTTGATGAACACCGCCAACGAGGACATCTTCACCGACCTCGGCCGGGCAGGGGACAACTATGCCCCAAATCGGGTAGGGGCCGGCCGGATCGACGCCCTGGATGCGCTGAGAACCCACGTCCTGGCCTTCGTGCAGGATGCGCCAGGTGTGGTCAGCGCGTCCTTCGGCGTGATCGGGGCCACCAACGCGGTCACCACGATGACGCGGACGATCCGCGTGGTCAACAAGGGGAGGACCGCGCAGACCTTCGCAGTGGAATACGTTCCGATCTCCCGGCAGCCCGGTGTGTCCTACTCGCTGAACCGGAACTCGGTCACGATCGGCCCGGGAGGAGCTACGACCGTCCTGGTCACGATCACCGTCGAGCGTTCAGCATTGCGCAAATCTTTGGACCCGACGATGAGTGGCACCCAAGAGGACACGCTCGTGGGCGTCGGAGAGCTTCCGCGCCAGTTCGTAGCGGATGCCAGCGGACGGGTGGTGCTGACTGCTAGTGCGTCCGGATCCACGCAGCCGCAACTGCGAATTCCCGTGCACGCCAACGCTAAGCCGTCATCCTCCCTGACCCAGGCCCTGTCCACCTTCACCGGGACCAGCGCGGACCTGACGCTGTCGGGTCGGGGGGTGCGCAACGGGACACCTGGCACGCCGAACGCCTACGCCTCCCTGTCCAGCGTGTTCGAGAAGTTGGGTACCAGTCCGCGGATGGTCAAGTGCTCTGCGAGCGTGTTGGTGGATTGCTACAAGTCCGAACTCGAACGCTCGGTCGATCTCAAGGCGATCGGCGTCGCTACGGACGCGCCGTTGATCACGAATCCAGCCAGGCGCCTGACCGACGGCTTTCTGTATTTCGGGGTTGCTGCGCACGGCAGGTTCACCAGCCCGACCGCGGTGGTCGGCTACTCGGTGTTCATCGACGCGACCGGGGACGGCGTCCCAGACTACGAGTTGTTCACCCAGCGCTTGTTCGACCGGGCGAACGGGATCGACGTGGTCGTTGTCCTGGGAGCTGACCTTGGCACTGGAACGCTGCTGGAGACACCGGACGGTTCCCTGGCCGCCGAGTTCCTGAACGGGGCCCCGGGTGCTGTCGATACCAATATGTTCGACAACGACGCCGTCATGCTGCCGTTCCCGATCGCCGCGCTGCCGCTGATCACCACCTCCAACGCACGGTTCACCTTCGGCGTGCAGGCAACCTCCTACAGGTACGGCACCATTGACACCGTCGGCACGACCCCGTTCGGCGAGAGTGTGGCCGGCGGTATGTCGTTCAATGCATTGCGGCCCGGGTTGTCCTTCTCCTCCTCCTCCGAAGGGGAAGTGGCTCAACTGCTGGTCTCCGGGCCTGGTACGCCCGTGGACGTGACCCGCAACCTGACCCAGCTGGCGGCAGATCGAGCGGTCGGTGGACCCATCGGAATCCTGGTGATCCAGTCGCACAACTCGACCGCCGCTGGCCGGGCTCAGACGGTTGCCGTGCCGGGCTGACAACAGTCCCCGTCCGTGCTGGCAGCGGGGCCCGAGCCGAGCACTGGCTCGGGGCCGCAGTGGGTCTCATAGGGTGGGGTCCATGCGGATCGCGGTCATCGGTGGGGACGGCATCGGGCCGGAGGTCACCGCCGAGGCAGTCAAGGTCCTGCGAGCGGTGACGCCAGAAGTGGAAGCCACCGACTTCGACCTGGGCGCGGCGCGCTGGCAACGGACCGGCGAGCTACTACCGGATGCTGAACTCGAGGACATCCGTGCCCACGACGCCATCCTGTTGGGGGCCATCGGTGATCCAGGCGTTCCCAGCGGCATCCTGGAACGCGGGCTGCTGCTGCGACTGCGCTTTGCTCTCGACCACCACGTGAACCTGCGCCCGGTGCGGTTGTTGCCGGGTGTGGTCGGACCGCTGCACGGCAACCCGGCGATCGACATGGTGGTTGTGCGGGAAGGCACCGAAGGCCCGTACACCGGTAATGGCGGGGTTCTGCGCGAGGGAACGCCACACGAGATCGCCACGGAGGTCAGTGTCAACACCGCGTTCGGCGTACAGCGGGTCATCCGGGACGCCTTCGAGCGGGCACGGTCTCGGCCGCGCCAGCACCTCACGCTGGTCCACAAGACGAACGTGCTGTCCTACGCCGGCTCACTCTGGTCGCGTACGGCGCAGGCGGTGGGCCGGGACTTCCCCGACGTCACGCTGACCTACCAGCATGCGGACGCCGCAACGATGTTCTTCGTCACCGATCCCGGCCGATTCGACGTGGTCGTGACCGACAACCTTTTCGGCGACATCCTCACCGACCTCGGAGCGGCAATCACCGGCGGAATCGGCCTGGCTGCTAGCGCAAATCTCGACATGACGCGGGAGAACCCGAGCATGTTCGAACCCGTGCACGGCTCGGCACCCGACATCGCCGGTACGGGCGTGGCTGACCCCACGGCGGCCATTCTGAGCGCCGCGCTGTTGCTGGATCACCTGGGTCGATCCGAGCAGGCCCGCCGGGTGGATGCAGCCGTAGCCCGGGATCTCGCAACTCGCGATCGTGGCGATGCGACGGGCACCAAGGAGATCGGAGACCGGATCGCAGAACTCATTGGCCAAGACGGGGCTGTTGCGCCGGTTGGGTAGCGAACCGGCGCTTTGCCACCGGGTTCCCGTACCTGGTTTACTTCTCAGCGATGTCCAGCCTGCTGGTGATTATCAGCTAGCGCGCCCGCCCGTCCGGCCAGCGCGCAGACCTCCCGTGTTCGACGGGGGGTCTTTTTGTTGCTCGCGCTGTCCGCCCCCACCCCTACCTGGAGTTACCGAGAGAGGTCTCGACAATCATGAATCCGCCGCTTTCCCCGCCCTCGTCGGCTCCTCCGACACGGCCCGATGACTCCTTTCACGTCTTCGACACGACGCTGCGCGACGGTGCACAGCGCGAGGGCATCACGTACTCGGTCAACGACAAGCTCGCCGTGGCCCGACTCCTCGACGACATCGGAGTGGGTTTCATCGAAGGCGGCTGGCCCGGTGCGATGCCCAAGGACACCGAGTTCTTCGACCGGGCCCAGGAGGAGCTGGCGCTGCGCCACGCCCAGCTGGTCGCGTTTGGCGCGACCCGCAAGCCTGGAGTGGAGGTAAAGACCGACAAGCAGGTTTCCGCGCTGCTGGCGGCCAACACGCCGGTCGTGTGCCTGGTCGCCAAGTCCGACGTACGCCATGTGGAGCGCGCGCTACGGACGACCCTCGAGGAGAACCTCGCCATGGTCTTCGACACCGTCGACTACCTGGTGCGGGAGGGGCGTCGGGTGTTCCTCGACTGCGAGCACTTCTTCGACGGGTACGCCGTCGACCCGGACTACGGTCTCCGGGTCCTGGAGGCTGCCTTCCGTGGCGGCGCGGACGTCGGCGTGCTGTGTGACACCAACGGTGGTTCGCTGCCGATGGGCCTCAGCCGGATCGTCGCCGACGTCAAGGAGCGCGGCGGGTTCCGCCTGGGCATCCACTGCCAGGACGACACCTGGTGTGCGGTCGCCAACACCCTCGCTGCTGTTGAGGCGGGGGTCACCCACGTTCAGGGCACGGCGAACGGGTACGGCGAACGCGCCGGCAATGCCGACACCTTCGCGATCATCGCCGGGTTGGTGACCAAGATGGGCCGTCCCGTCGTGCCGCCGGAATGCCTGACCGAACTGGTCCGGGTCTCCCACGCCATCGCCGAGCTCGCCAACATCGCACCGAACACCCACCAGCCCTACGTCGGCTTCTCGGCCTTCGCACACAAAGCCGGGCTGCACGCCAGCGCCATCAAGGTGTCTCCGGGTCTGTATAACCACCTGGACCCCGAGGTGGTGGGCAACGACATGCGCATCCTGGTCACCGAGATGGCCGGTCGGGCAAGCATCGAACTCAAGGGCAAGGAGTTGGGCGTCGACCTCGAGGGACACGGCGACGCGGTCGGCCGGGTCGTCGACCGGGTCAAGGTACTGGAGGCGCAAGGCTGGTCCTTCGAGGCCGCGGACGCCTCCTTCGAGTTGCTTTTGCGCTCCGAGATGGGCTCAGAAATCGGCTCGGACCTGGACGCAGACGCAGGCCCGATCTTCGAACTGGAGTCCTACCGGGTCATCGTCGAGCACCGACCGGCCACGGTCCCGGGTAACGGCTCGGTGATCAGCGAGGCGACGGTGAAGCTTTTCGTGGAGGGGGAGCGGATCATCGCGACCCGGGAGGGCAACGGACCGGTCAACGCGCTGGATTCAGCTCTGCGCTCGGCGCTCACCCAGCCGTACCCGGAGTTGGCCGACCTGGAGCTCGCCGACTACAAGGTGCGCATCCTCGAGGGCAAGCTTGGTACCGACGCCGTGACCCGGGTCCTGATCGAGACCACCGACGGATCAAGTGCCTGGACGACGGTCGGCGTACACGGCAATGTCATCGAAGCGTCCTGGCAGGCCCTCGTCGACGCGCTGACCTTCGGCCTCCGCCACCGAAGCGGCGCCGATTCGCGGCGATGAGGGGAAGTTTGCTACGTACCTAACGTTGCAGGGGCGCCCTGAGTCGCTACCGAATCCGCGGAAACGAGTCATTCCCGGCACTGGGTAGATTGGGCGGCGATGCGCATCATCCGGTTCGCCCATCCCAAGGGAATGTCGTTCGGCACCGTAGCGGCTGACGGCGACCTCGCCCAGATCGAGGGTCACCCGTTCGGGTCCATCGTGCACACCGGAGCCCGGTTTGACCCGGGTGACGTCCGGCTGCTCTCACCGATCCTGCCCAGCAAGGTG
>JBPCPI010000060.1:0-25145 GCA_050999295.1 Geodermatophilaceae bacterium
GCACAACCGTACGCGGAAGGGTCAACCGAAGGGTGTGAGGAGTTGATCCACGGGAGCGAAGTCGTCAGTGAGGATGAGTGGATCCGAGCCGAGGAAGTCCGCCAGTTCCACGTCGCTCACCATCGACATGGGTGCCGCCCGGTCCAGGAGTCCGGCGCCGATGGCATCCCGGTCGATCGGCTGATCTGAGGCGAGCACGACCACGTTCCCACCGCTGTCACCGACCAACGCTCCCGTCGGGCTGATGACCAGCACGTGCTCGAAGACCGAGGCCACGGTCGCGATCTCCGCTCGCGCGAAAGCCAACGGAGCGTGGTCGATGACGTTGAGTGCGTACAGGCCGTCCGCTACCAGAATTCGGCGCACGTCGGTGACGGCCTCCCGTGTCGTCAGGTGCCAGGGCACCGCCACGCCACCGAACGCATCGCCGATGACCACATCGGCTGAGTCGGTGGGCGTCAGCGCCAGGTTCACCCGTCCGTCGCCGACGGTGACCTGCAGACCCTCGGCATCGGGTAGCGCCAGCCGTTCCCGGTCGACCGCTACGACTCCCGGATCCAGCTCCACTACCCGGTTGACTCCGGAGGGTCTGGTCTCGACGAGGTAGCGCGGCAGCGTCATCCCGCCGCCGCCGATGTGCAGGACCGACAAGGGCGCCCCCGGGGCCGCCTGCGCGTCAAGGGCGGATGCGATGGCGCGGGCGTAGCCGAATTCGAGGTGGGTCGGGTCCTCGAGGTCGACGTAGCTGTGCCGCAAGGTATCTAGGATCAGCAGTCGGCCACTGTCGCGATCAGGGTCGGTGTCCACCCTGGCGCAGTGGTAGCGCGTCTCGGTGTCGCACGATTGCGGGGCCAGGATGCCCAAGCCTGCTGCGACGATGACCAGCCCCAGCAATCCGGCTGTACGTGACTTCGCCATCCCCCACCGGCCGCCCGTCCCGGTTCCTCGGGAGGCGAGCATCGTCGCGATTCCGCCGAGGAGGAGCAGCCCTCCGGTGCTGAGCAATATGACGCTGGTGGGGATCAGGGCGATCAGGACGAAGCCGGTCAGGAACGTCGCCACGATCGCGCCCAGCGTGCTGATCCCGGACAGCCGGCCGACCACCGAGCCGGTCTCGGACAAACTTGCCAGTTGCAGCTTGACGACCATCGGTGGAACCGCGGACAGCAGAGCGGCCGGCGCGAACACGGTCACGGCGGCGAGCAACAGCGCCACACTCGCTGCCGCACTCGGGCCGACTCCCTCCGCGACGAACCGGACGATCGGCGTGATCAGCAGGACCAGCACACCCCCGGCCAGCAGCAGCGGTCCGATCAGCCGCCGTGGGTTGCGGATGTCAGCCACCCGGCCGCCGGCCCACGCGCCGAGCGCGATAGCGGCCAGCGCGAATCCGATGACCGCGGTGTTTGTCTCCAGGGTGATCCCGACGTAGGGCGCGATCAGCCGCAGCGAGGTGATCTCCAGCACGAGGACGGCCGCCGACGCTCCGAAGACCAGTGCCGCGGCGAGGTAGGGATGCAGAGACGTTGGCCGCGGTGCGGTTGTGCTCATACGAGGGTCGACTTCGGTCGCGAACCCCGCCGCGTGGCTATCGCCAATTGAAGGCGAACTGGTTCGACACGGCATCGACCGCCTCGTCGGAAAGCTCGGGGTGGTGGGCACGCAGCCATGCCTTCGCCAGCCCCCCGGCCTCGGGGCTATCCTCGGGCTTCTCTGCGTACAGCTCCTTGAACATTGCCTTGATCCGGGCCAGTAGCTCCGGCGCGGCGCTTCCGCAGGCAGCAGCGACGCTGTCCTCGGGTACGTGGTTGTCCCAGTACGAGAGCCCGACCCTGCCGACGTAGGCCACCACGGCCCGGCTGAACTGCTCGTCTATCACGGTAGGAGTTCTCTCATCCGGGGTTGTCGAAGCTCAGCTGCTGGGCGCGTTCCTGATCGGCGCGGCCGAGGTCGACCCGGGAGACCAGCTCCGGGCCGTTGTTCTTGACATTGCCCACCTCGGTGCCGACCGGCCGCCGTTCCAGAGCCTGCACCAACTCCAGCGGCGTGGGGTCCAACAGCCCAGACGGGTCCTGCTCACCCAGGTCGAGCCAGGCGTCCCAGCGCTCGCGGGGCAGCACGAACGGCATCCGGTTGTGGATCTCGACCAGCGGGCCGACAGCGGGAATGGTGATCACCGTGCAGGTCAGCAGCAGGTCCGGTTTGCTGCCCCAGATCTCCCACAGCCCGGCGAAGGCCAGCACCGACCCGTCCTCGGGGGTCATGAAGTAGGGCTGTCTGGCCGCACCTTTCGGGCTGGAGCCGGTGGCCATCCACTCGTACCAGCCATCGGCCGGGATCAGCGCGCGCCTGCGCTCGAACGCCTTGCGGAATGCCGGCTTGTCGGTCAACGACTCGACTCTTGCGTTGAACATCTTGGACCCGATCTTGGTGTCCTTGGCCCAGGACGGGACCAGTCCCCAGTGAACCACCGACAGCTCGCGGTAGGGCTTCTGCTCGTCGTCTTTGGGCTTTCTGGTCCGCACGGCATAAACCGGGTCGGTGGGAGCCACGTTGTAGTCAGCCGGAATGCGAGGGGCGTTGTCGGCCAGGATCGCCTCGAACTCGACCTCCAGGTCGTCGGGGTTGTTGCTCGCCGCGTACCGGCCACACATGACGCCAACTGTAGGCGAGCCCGCCGACACCGTACGGGACACTGATCGTGATGTCCGCCGAGACGCTCACCTCCAGCGACCCCTGGCCCGCGCCGTACGCGGGCGGGCCGGTCGATGCCCGGGTGTCGGTACCCGGCTCGAAGTCGATGACCAATCGCGCGCTGATCCTGGCCGCCCTCGCCGACGGGCCGAGCCGGATCGAGTCGCCACTGCACGCCAGGGACACGACGCTCATGGCAGCGGCCATGCGCGCCATGGGGATCGAGATCACCCAGGGAAGCGATGGCTGCTGGATCGTCACTCCACGGCGCCTGGTCGGTCCGGCAACCATCGACTGTGGGCTGTCCGGAACGGTGCTGCGCTTCGCTCCGCCCGTTGCGGCCCTGGCCCACGGCTCGGTCCGGTTCGACGGCGACCCCCGGATCCGGGAACGACCGAACGGGCCGTTGCTGGTCGCACTGCGCCAACTCGGCGTCGACATCGACGACGGAGGTCGTGGTACGGCGCCCTTCGTCGTACGCGGAATCGGACGCCTGACCGGCGGATCGGTCAGAACGAGCGCCGCCGACTCCTCTCAGTTCATCAGCGGATTGCTTCTCGCCGCAGCCCGGTTCGACAAGGGCGTCGAGGTGATCGCCGACGGCGTCGTGCCCTCTGCGCCATATCTCGACATGAACGTGGCGATGCTGCGCGAACGTGGCGTGCACATCGACGCCGAGCCGGGACGCTGGGTCGTACGACCTGGCCCCGTGCGGGGCATCGACACCCGGATCGAGCCGGATCTGAGCAATGCGGCGCCGTTCGCGGCCGCCGCACTCGTCACCGGGGGGACGGTGACCATTCCGGGGTGGCCGGAGGCCTCGACCCAGCCCGGTGCTCAGCTGCCCAAGTGGCTCACGGCTATGGGTGGCCACTGTGCGGTCACCGCCGAGGGGTTAACGGTGACCGGAGGATCCCCGATCCGCGGCCTGGATGCCGATCTCGGTGCATTCTCCGAACTCGTTCCGGTGCTCGCCGCGCTTGCCGCCCTAGCGGAATCGCCTACGCGGCTCACCGGCGTGGCGCACATCCGCGGTCACGAGACCGATCGAATCACCGCGCTTGCGACCGAGCTGTCGGCCTGTGGCGCGGAGGTGGACGAACTACCGGACGGGTTAATGATCGGTCCCCGCCCGCTGCACGGTCGGTTGTTCGACACCTATGACGACCATCGTCTTGTCATGGCGGCCGCGGTCCTGGGTCTGGCCGTCGAAGGGATTCAGGTCGTCGGCGCGGCAACCGTGGCCAAGACGATGCCGGACTTCATCCAGCGCTGGGAGGCGATGCTCGGGGACGGTGCCTCCGGGATGGCGCCGAGATGAGTTCTCGCCCAGCACACATTGACGGGGAGCGCTACGACGAGGACTCGGTCCGGGTTCGGCCTTCGCGGCATGGTTCGCGCGCCCGGACGCGTACCCGCCCGGCCCACATGGATGCCCGGCTGGGAACCGTGCTGGTCGTGGACCGCGGCCGGTTCCGCTGCCTGGTCGACGGCGAGGCCGTAACGGCGATGCGGGCCAGGGAACTCGGCCGGCGGGCGATTGTGGTAGGCGATCGGGTACGGATCGTCGGCGACGTGTCCGGCGGGCCGGATGCCCTGGCCCGCATCGTGTCCGTCGAGAAGCGCGCGAGTGAGCTACGCCGTACCGCCGACGACACCGATCCCACCGAACGAGTAGTCGTTGCCAACGCCGACCAGCTCGTGATGGTGACCGCTATCGCAGATCCACCACCGCGCACCGGCTTCATCGACCGGTGTCTGGTGGCCGCATTCACGGCTGGGCTGGATCCGCTGCTCTGCCTGACGAAAGGCGATCTCGGCGATGCCACGGAGCTGTTCGACACCTACGACGTGTTGCACGTCCCCGCGGTCGTGGTTCGTCGGGACGCCCCGCTGGACGAGCTCGCCGAACGGCTGCGCGGGCGCACCAGTGTCCTCATCGGACATTCCGGGGTGGGCAAGTCGAGTCTCGTGAACCGCCTCGTCCCGGACGCCGACCGCGCGATCGGGGACGTGAGCAAAGTCGGGAAGGGCCGGCACACCTCCTCCTCCGCAATCCTGCTGCCGCTGCCGGGCGGCGGCTCGTTGATCGACACGCCCGGCATCCGGTCCTTCGGCCTGGCTCACGTCAGCGCGGATGACCTGTTGCGCGCCTTCGCCGATCTGGCCCCCGGTGCGCAGCAATGCCCGCCCGGGTGTGCCCACCAGGACGCAGCGCACGGCTGCGCGCTGGACGCGTGGGTCGCTGCGGGTAACGCCGAACTAGAGCGGCTGGAGTCCTACCGGCGGCTCGCGGGCGCTCGGCTCGACGAGCCGGAGGAGCCTGCCTGACCCCAGCCAACGCGGTGGCAGGCTTCGCCCGGCCGCTCGGCCTGACCCCCGCCACCGCGGTGGCAGGCTTCGCCCGGCCGCTCGGCCGCGCTAACGTTCCGGCGTGGTCGAGCCCTCAGCAGGACCGAGCCCCTACGCCGAGGACCTGCGCCTGGCGCATGTGCTGGCCGATGGCGTCGACTCGATGGCCCTGGAGCGCTTCCGCGCCCAAGACCTGCAGATCTCGACCAAAGCCGACCAGACACAGGTCACCGACGTCGACCGCGCCGTCGAGGACGCGCTGCGCTCCACGCTTTCCCGGGTACGGCCGCGTGATGCCGTGCTGGGTGAGGAGTACGGCGAGTCCGGCCACGGCTCACGCCGCTGGGTGATCGACCCGATCGACGGGACGCACAACTTCGTCCGGGGCGTGCCGGTCTGGGCTGTCCTGATCGCATTGATGGATGGCGAGGATGCGGTCGTCGGCTTGGTGGCAGCGCCCGGCCTGCAACGGCGGTGGTGGGCGGCACAGGGGGCAGGCGCGTGGACCGGTCGCAGTCTCAGTGCAGCGACGCGATGCGAGGTCTCGACGGTCTGCTCGTTGAGCGATGCCTTTCTGTCCTACTCCAGTCTCAGCGGCTGGGCGGATCGCTACCAGTTGGAGAACTTCCTCCATCTCACCCGGGCGGTATCGCGTACCCGCGCCTTCGGCGACTTCTGGTCCTACATGCTCCTCGCCCAGGGTGGCGTCGACATCGCGTGCGAGCCCGAGGTCTCGCTGTGGGATCTCGCCGCCCCATCCGTGATCGTCACCGAGGCCGGAGGGCGGTTCACCGATCTGTCCGGAGTGGATGGTCCGGCAGGAGGCAGCGCGGTCGCCACGAACGGGCCGCTGCACGAAGACGTCCTCGAACTGCTGTCGCGGGATCTGTCCGACGACCTGCTCCGAGCAACCGATGAACCGGCGGCCGATAATTCAAGCGAGCAGAAGGAGGTCGGTAGCCAGGACGGCAGCCAAGATGCTTGACAGCGGCTGCATCGGGAGATTCGCCGGCACGGCGTGCGCGGGGATTGCTCCGGTTTGCGCCGTATCGACTAGGTCGGTGGCGGGTGGTGCATCGGGTTGAGGATGGGGGTTTGTTGTGGGTCGATCCAGGCTGGTGGCCGGAACCAGGCCCGACCACCCTGGATGAACACCTGCCAGTCGCCGGCCTCGATCTCGCGGTGGTGATAGCCACAAAGCAGGACTCCGTTGGTCTGGTCGGTTCGCCCGCCCTTACTCCAGGGGAGGATGTGGTGGGCCTCGCACCAGGTGATTGGCCGGTCGCAGCCCGGCCAGGCGCAGCCGCGGTCGCGCAGCTCCAGGGCCAGGCGAGCAGGTCCGGTGAAGGTGCGGCGGGCCCGGCCGAGGTTGATCAGGTTTCCGTGCTGGTCGAGGAAGGCGGGGATGATCTCGGCGTCGCAGCCCAGGTAGGCGGCGAGACTGGGGGAGATCTGGCCGCCGTCGTTCAGTCGTCCGGCGCCGGTCCGCTCGGCCCAGGAATGGGCGGGGATGGTGATCACGATCCTGGGTTTGATCCCGCCGGTGGCCGGCAGCTGAGCTGATTGGATCTGTCGGCGGCATAGTTCGACCAGCCCGTCGTGGCAGCGCTGGGCCGGGCTTCGGGTGTCATTATCTCCGGCGGCGGTGGCCGGGATCGGAGCGGACAGCCCGTCCAGGGCTGCGGCGATGATCGCCGCGCCCTCGGCGCTGAGATACCCGCGGACATACCGTCCGGCGCCGTCCTTGTCCCGGATCAGGGACAAGCAGCGCTTGTTCTGCGCGGTGAGCTCAGCCTCGGAGATCTTCTGCTCATCGCGGGCTTGGGTGCCTTCAGGGTCGATGCATTCGGCCAGCCGCCGGCCGATCAGGGCCAAGGCCGACGGGTCGAAGGTCTGGCAATAGCCGACCAGCAGGCTCTCCCCCGCGGCGGCCAGCTCCGGTCCGATCTCGGCGGGGAGGCCACCGACCGAGCGGATGATTACCCTTGCCTGGGACAGCGACACCTGCCCGGCGGCCAGCCCAGCCCCGCTCGCCTCGAAGCCGGCCCGTAGCGAGGTGCCGGTCCGGACCAGCACCGAAGCCTCGGCCGGGTCCACTTGGTGGGCACCGGTCAACCAGGCACGGGTCGAACTCGCACCCCTCGCCCTTGCCAAACCCCGGGCCTCCACCTCCCCGACCGCGGCCAGCAGGACCGCGTCGGCCTGCGCCCGGACCCGCAGGGCGGCCTCGACCCGGGCCACCACGTCGTCGTCGGAGCGGGCCCAGAGCCGTTCCTCGGCCGCTTCGGTCAGGGCCGCGCTGACCCGGTCCAGGACCGAAGGCCCCGCCGCGACCAGCAACGAACTCATACCCCGACCATAGAGACCAGGTCTGACAATTCTGAGCCTTCAAAGCCGATGCAGCACAATCTTTTTCAAGAACTTTGAGCAACCAGCCGTGACGTACAGCGACGGCCTACCAGCGATGCGGCGCCGACTCAGCCGACGGCGAGGTAGACAGCGCGTAACCCGCCAATCGGCGCCGAAAACAGAAGCCAGACGCGTCCTGCCTCACCGCCACGAGACCGCCGGCCGAAGACGGGAACCAGCCCGTGCCGAACTCCTTCGTTGCTGCGCATCTCATAACGTGAGGCAACCACGAGCCCAACTCAACCGGACTAACCCGGGCCTGGCTCGTTAGATGCCCTACACCGTCGCAGGAAAGGTCGACTTCCGGGGTGGGCTCGGGTCAGGTCACCACATGCGTGTAGGTGTACGTGCTGGCCAGGTGCGTCGCATCACCAGAGTAGGTGACCTTGACGATGTGATTGCCTCGCCTCAGCGTGCCGGGCGAAAGTATCGACGACGCGTTTCCGGCCGCATTCAGGTTCGCGGGTGCTCCGGCGTTCTTCCCGTCGATCTGGAACTGAACGGTCCCGGTGGGTGTCGCTCCGGTCCCGGCGGAGTTCGCCACGGTGGCTAGCACCCGGAATCTGGTCCCGAACGTCGTGGGGCTGGCCGGCGAGGAGGTCGCACTGGTCGTCGTCTCGAGTTGCCCCGGCGGCGGTGCGGTGCCGTTGACGACCTGGGTGAACGAGCCGCTGCTGGACGCGAAGTTCGAGTCCCCCGAGTAGACGGCCTGAATACTGTTCTGGCCCACGGGCAACGCTCCAGTCGGGCCGGACGTCACCTCTCCGGACGGTTCCACCGGAACCGGAGCCAGCGACGGGCGACTGTTGACGAAGAACTGCACGGTCCCGGTCGGCGTGCCGCCCCCGGACGCTGGGCGCACAGTCGCGGTGAAACGAATTACCTGCCCATCCTCGGACGGATTGGCCGTCGACCCAGCGACGGTCGTGCTTTCCAGACCCTGGCTGGGGGCGATCAACCCGTCGGCTCGGATCAGATCGTTGAGGCGCGATGCGGTGACCTGCTTGCCCGCAGTGCTCAGGTGCGGGTCGTTCGCGTTGCCTGGCGGCTCCGTACGACGTAGCGACGCCGGCGGAACATCCACCCTGATGTTCTCCTGGTCGGTAGCCGTCCCCGGCCAAAGTCCTGCGACCTGGAGTCCATCGGTCACCAGGTAGCGGCGCACCTCGGCATAGGCGGTGCCGAAGGCCGCGAGCATTTGCTCGTTCACGGCGGTGCCAGAACGGACGTCGTCGTAGGGCAGCGTGTTGATCAGCACGTGGTAGCCGTCCGAACCCTGCGGCGCGTCCGGACCGTTCTGCAAGCCGATCGGCATGAACCGACCAGCAGGAACACGGGTCTTCGCGCCAGTGCCATCGGGGTCGAAACTACGCATCCTGGTCAACGTCGGGACGATCGAGTCGACGTCCTCGGGAGTGCCGACGTGTTCCGGGTTGTTGTTGACATGCCCGCACCAGCACAGATGCCCGGTCGTATTGATTTGCGCCTGGGTCGCCGACCTCATCCACGATCTGAACCGAGCCTCGGTCTGCTGGACATCCTCGGAGCCCACGCCCCTGCCCTCGACCGGCACCCCGAGCAGGGGGGCGAGGTAGGCCGGCCAGGCCAGCGACATGGAGTCGCCCCAGACGATGACCTTGGTCACGTATCCGGGGGCCGCGTTCGCCGTTGAGGCGGGCACGGCCAGTGCCACGGATACCGTTGACAGAGCCAGCGCAGAGATGACGAACCGGCGTAGCCGTGACATAGGGGATCCCCCGTGTAGGAGCGGATTTACAGGTGAAGCCTAGGGCAGGACGCTCCCGATCGCTAGTTGCCGAGACGGCCGGAGCCGATTCATGGCCTCTCGTTACCTGCCTGAGCGGGCTTCGATGACCTCGGCGTAGATCGACTCCAGTCGCCGTACGTCCTCGGTGGGCGTGTACCGGGTCAGGTAGGACGCCCGGGCACGATCTCGACGAGCCGACCAACCCTCCCGATCGGCCACAACGTCGTTCAGTACGGCAGCTAGCGAGGCCGACTTCCCCACCTCGAAGGCGATTCCGGCGCCATCGGCGACGACGTCCTCGCAAATGTTCTCCAGGTTCGAGACAACCAGCGGGGTCCCGAAGGACAGGCTGCGCAGGATGACCAGCGGGAGTCCCTCGTACCAAAGCGATGGCACGATCATGGCGCGGGCTCCGCCCATCATCTCCCCGACGTCGGCCTCACTCACCCAGCCCAGGTACTCGATCGAGGGATCGGACGCGGCCTGCTGCTCCACCAGATGACGCAGCGGCCCATCTCCGGCGATCTTGAGGGTCAGCCCCGGTGCGACATCCGGCCAGGCAGCAAGCAGCGTCTCGATGCCTTTCACGTCAATCAGCCGGCCGGCGAAGGCGGCGTACGGGTGGGCCGTGTCCGGACCGGGCGGGGTCCCCGGATCGGCCACCGAGTTGGGCTTGACGGTGATCTTCGACTCGGGGATGCCGTCGCGGATGAGCAGCCGTTTGCCGAATCCGGTGAGCGAAAGGAACCGGTCGATCTTGTGCTGCAGGGTGCCTAGGCGGCGATGAACGAGCAGGCTGGTTGTCAAGGCGGCGCTGGCGCCGACACTGTCGTGATAGCAGCGGTGCCGGATGCCCGGCAGTTTCACCGTCTTGCCGACGCAGTCCTCACAGACGTGCCCGTCCCGGAAGCAGGTCGCGGCGATGCACGAGTAGCGGTAGCTGTGCAAGGTATTCACCGTCGGCACGCCCATGCCGACCGCGGTACGGAAGACCGCCGGCGACATCAGGGGGAACGGCGTGTGCACGTGGACGACGTCCGGCCGGAACTCGCTGATCCTGGCGGCGACGTCCCGGCATGCCTCGGCGTTCCAGATGGCTTTGAGGCCCGCCCGGACGGCAGACAGACCCATCTCCGCTGCGGCGGGCAGGGTGTACTGGGTGACCGAATGTCCTGCGGCGGTGAGCAATTCGGCCTCGTGGGCGAGCACTTCCATCGCCCCACCCTTGCTCTGGTGATGGTTGTGCAGTTGCAGGATGCGCATTGGCTGTTCCTACGCCGTGACCCAGTCGGGCGCGGGTCCGTCGATGATCTTGGCGAGTTCGGCCAGGTCGTCGACGAAGCTCGGTGCCAGTTCGGCTCGGACCTGATCGGAGACCTCGGACGGTCGCAGTCCACTGCGCCGGATCCGTTCACGGAACCGAAAGGTGGTGAGCGACTTCACCGAGCTACGTACGAACTCGTTGCGGGTTGCCGACTGGATTGTCCGTTGCAGGACGGCCAGCCGCGGCGTACCGGAGACGTTCACGCGCGGCACGTCCAGGTTCTGGTCGATGTCTTCGGGCAGACCCAGAAACTGCTGGACGCTGCGTATCGTGGCCTGGTAGTCGGTCTGCAGGTCATCGTAGAACCAGACCCCCACCCGATCGGGTCCCACGGCTTCCCGCAGCACGTTGAGGCCATGGGTGTACTGGCCCATCGCGGTGTAGTGCCACAGGTGATGCCAGTTCTGCTGGCGGCGGTGCGGCTCCTGCGCCAACGCCGCCCGGAAGTCCTCGCAGGGTTCGAAGCCCCGCGCGCGCAGATAGAGGTAGCTGGAATACCCACGATCCACCGGCTCGCGCAGGATCAGCACGAGGCGCATGTCCGGATTCACCCGGCGGATCTCCGGCGCGGCCTGGTCGGCGTAGTAGAGCGTGGACACCGATCCGTCACCGAGGGCGAGGTAGTCGTGCTGGTCGGGATAGAGCCCCAGATAGGCGTCGTGGTCGGTGACGGCGACCCGGTTGATGGTCGCGGCATCCCCGGGTCCCCGAAAGTCAGCACCGATCGAGTGCAAAGCAAAGTAGTGCGGCTCCTTGGGGGAGGTGATGAACACGCGCGAGTGCGTCCGCAGACCCTCGACCAAGCCGGTAGTACCCGATCGGGCGGCACCGGCGACCAGGAAAGTAGGGACCGTCATGTACGCGCCGCGGTTTCCTTCATGGCTTGGCGATAAGCCTCGTCCAGGCGGTCGACGACGGCCTCGCGGGTGAACAGCTCGACCGCCCGCTTCCGTGCGGCCTGCCCCCGACATTGACCTAGCTCACGGTCGGACAGCAGCCGTCGGCACTGCGCCAAGAGCTCGGACATGTCGCCGAGCGGGACGACCGCCCCGCCGGCGGATTGGGAACCGCGGATCAGGATCTCTTCCACGCCGTTGACCCGGGTGGCTACGGCTGGGCGGGCGCATGCCATCGCCTCCGGCACGGCCAACGACACCGTGTCGTAGCGGGAGGGAAGCACGAGCGCGTCACACGCCCAGATCCATGGACGAACATCATCCTGTGGGCCGATCGCTTTGATGGTCGTCCCCCATTGCGTGGGAGCCAGCCGACGCAGGTACGCGCCGTCCTTGACCCCGACGAAGACCAGTTCGGTGTCCGGGATCGGAGCTTGCTCCCAGGCCCGCACCAGCTGATCCTGACCCTTCTGCCTGGCCAACCGCCCCAGACACAGGAGCATCGACGGCATGCCCACCCCGAGATCGCGTCGGTAACGCTGCCGAGCTGCCTCGTCGACTGGTGTGAAGTGGTCGGTGTTGATAGCGACTCCGAGGACGACAGCGGGGTTGTGGATGCCGACCTGTCGTCCCTCCTCGAGCTCATCCGAGCAATTGGCCACCAGGACGCTGGTACGACGGCTGCCCAGGCGCTCCCAGGCTCGCAGCACGTTGGCCACCGGGGGACTGCCAAAGACATCAAAGGACCAGGCGTGCGGCTGGTAGACCACCGGGACATCGGCGGCGCCGGGAAGCAACGGTAGCCGGCCGAAGAACCCAGCGAGAAAGGAATGCAGATGGATGACGTCGGGCTGGACCTCGCGGATCGTGTGGCGCAGTTCCAACATCGCGCGGAGGTAGGAGCTCGGACGACCTCGCCGTAGCGACCAGTCATGATGGTGCACCCCGGCCAGCCGGCGCATCTTGCGCGCCCCAAGGATGTGCACGTCGTAATCTCGGGCTCTCTGCTCGCGAGCGAACTCATTGAGCACGCTGAAGATCCCCAGTTCCGGCGCTTCGGAGACGTGCAGAACGCGCTGCATTCGAGGATGGGCTCCTACCTGTACTGGACGGCGGCTAACGGCTGGAAACACTAACCCAGTGCGAGAGGTCGCCTCCGATCAGTTCACCCAGCAGCTGGGTGTCCTCGGCCAGGAACTCTGCGACCTCGGCGCGGACCGCCGAGTCGATCGCTGGGCGCTGCTCGGCTCGCCACATCCTCGCCTTCAGCTGCGCCGCCACGGGGTTACCCGTCGTGCGTGACCACTGCCGCAGCCAGCGCATGGGCGGGGCCAGCAGCCGCGGCGGGCGATGGGTCAGCCGTCGCAGCAGCTCCGAGCGGTAGGTCTTGTCACTGGCGTTTCGTACGTCGAAGGACGGGCTGGGCTGGTCGGGCAACCCTAGAAAGGCGGTCAGGCGGCGCCAGGTGCTTACCGGATCGATGGCCAGGTCCTCGAAGAGCACGAAGTGCACGCTGGGGCGCGGGACGAGGTCGAGCAATCGCTCGACCGCTGCACCGAGGCGGCCCACCATCGGGTAGTCCACCAACTTGGGATCCAGCGGTGTGGTCTTCGGACCGACACCGCGGACGCTGCGCCGCCAGGCGGTGGCGAAATCCGTTTCGTCCTCATTCAGGGTCACCAACTCGGTCCGGTGGTAGGACACGAGCAAATCCACCGGTCTGCGCAGGGCGACGATGAACCGTGCCTCTTCGACCTCGGCGAGGATGTCCGGTACGGCGCGCTGGGAGTAGAGATAGTTGGTCGAGCCCTCGGCCCGATGGCCGGCCCGCACCGCCTGCGCGGAACTGAACAGGTCTGCATAGCTTGCGCGGGTGTCGAAACCGTAGTGGGCCCGCAGCCGCGGATAATCCGAGGCCCAGTAGTAGGGCTCCTTGGGGACGCTGAAGTAGATCTTCGGATGGCCGGCTAGCCACGAAGCCAGCGACGTGGTGCCGGACTTAGGGGCGCCGATCAGGTAGATGCTGGGAAGGCTCAAGGTCGGCTGCCTACTGCCCCGTCGTCGAAGGCCGCCGGGCCTGCCAGTACGGCGACCACCTCAGCCCGATCCGATCGTCTTGCTCGGCCAGCGCTGCGGTCACCGCCGCCCAGCTGCGCTGCTCCAGATCATGCAGCTCGCTGAGTTGTTCTGGGGAGCAACTGGCGAGCGCGTCCTCGACACTGGGCAACGATGTCGGCCGGGTGACCAACGAGCGCAGCTTGCGCAGCCGATTGGCCCCGAGGCGCTCGCGTACGGCCGGGTAGAAGCGGCTGCGTCGAAGCTTGCGGCTAGCCACCCGGAACGCCTCGTGCTTGAAGCTGACGACGTTGTTCCGATGCGCCTGGGCCTGCTGCTCCTGCATCGGCGGCGGGACCAACTTCAGACGGGCGCACACCTGGGCGGCTATCCCGCCCTTGGTGACCGCGGCGAAGGGAACCACGAGCACCTGATCGAGGGGAAACCGCTCGTGGAGGGCATCCAGCCAGTGGCGATAGTCGCCTGCTCCGGCATAGAGCTGGTTCTCCCGGATAGCCGTCGCGAAGTCCGGCGCAGTCTCCTGCTTGAAGTAGTGCCGGTTGTGCAGGTAATGCGAGACCGCCCGGGGGATCGGGTCCCGTACGACATAGACGACCTGCGCGCCGGGGGCATGGGTCGCAAGCCGGTCCAGGGCATCCGGAAAGTGCGGGAACGTGTACGAGACGCTGGCATCCATCCGGATCAGATCGTCGCTGCGCCGCTGGAACAGTCCGTCGTACCACTCGATGCCGCGCTCGTAGTTACGGCTGAAGAAATTCGGCTCCTTGACCGAACCGGCATCGATGTTCGGATGGGAACTGAGTTGCGCTGCCAGGAACGAGGTACCGCTACGGGCTGCGCCAGCGATCACCAGGTCGAGTGCGCCGGTCCGCGGAACGACCGGGTGCGGCATGGGTTATCCCGTCGCAGGCGGGGCGTTCGTGACCATGCGCGCGAACGCTACCAGTGGGCATCGATGCCGGCCGAGCGCCGTTATCGCTGGTCACTGAGCGTGCGTTAGCCTGGTGACCTTCAGCAACCGTACGCGGTTGGTAGAGTTTCCGCGGTTGCCCAGGCATGTCATCTGGGGTGCTGGCGGTGCCAAGAGGGAGCAGGGGCATTCGTGGAACTGAGTCAGTATCTCCAGGCCATGCGCTCGCATTGGCGACTCATCCTCGCCATGACCCTGGTCGGGATAGCGGCGGCCGGAGCGGTAACCCTCCTCATTCCGCCGTCGTATGCGTCCACGTCGAAGTTGTTCGTGTCGACGTCGGGTACCGAGACCAACAGCGCGCAGGCCAACATCGTCGCCCAGGATCGCGTCCCGTCCTACGCCCAGCTGCTGGGCACTGAACAGTTCGCCAAGGGCGTCATCGCCGAACTCGGTCTGACCGACATGCTGCCCTCGGATCTAGCCGCCAACGTAGAAGCCGCGGTGGCCCCCAACAGCGTCATCCTGGAGATCACGGTGACCGACAAGTCACCCGAACGCGCCCAGCTGATCACGAACACGATGGCCACCCAGTTCGTCGAACTGGTCACCCTTCTCGAGACCCCGGAGCCTGTCCCAACCGTCGACGCCAATGGCGTGATAACGAGCACGAACCAAGTGGCGCCGGTGAAGGTCACCGTGGCCCAAGCCGGTGGCCTGCCCTACGAGCCGGTATTCCCCGACCCGATGCTGAACCTGCCGCTCGGTGCGCTGGTCGGACTCCTGATCGGACTGATGCTGGCGCTGGTCCGTTACCTGCTGGACAACACGGTCAAGTCCAGCAAGCAGGTCGAGGAGCTCACCGGGGCGACCACGATCGGCGGCGTGCTGTACGACCCCGAAATGGCTGCCGAGCCGCTGGTCACCGCGAGCAAGGCGCAATCGATTACCAGCGAGGCATACCGCCAGATCCGGACCAACCTCCAGTACGTCAGCGTGGACAACCCGCCGAAGGTCATCGTCGTCACGAGTTCGGTCTCCGGCGAGGGCAAGACGACCACCGCGATCAATCTGGCGCTCGTGCTCGCCCAGTCCGGTCAGCGGGTCGCGCTGATCGAGGCCGACCTGCGCCGGCCGCGGGTGATCCGCTACCTGCAGCTCGTTGGTGGAGCGGGGTTGACCAACATCCTGGCCGGCAAGGCCTCGCTGTCCGAGCTGCTCCAGCCGTGGGGGGACGGCAAGCTGACGGTGCTGGCCTCCGGCCCGAACCCGCCCGACCCCAGTGAGTTGCTGGGTTCTGAACAGATGGGCCATCTGCTCGGAGAGCTGCGCGAGAGCCACGACTACGTGATCATCGACGCCCCGCCACTGTTGCCGGTGACCGACGCCGCCGTACTCGCCGTGCTGGCTGATGGCGTCGTACTGGTGACCCGATGGGGCGAGACCAAGCGCGAGCAGCTCCGGGCAGCCGCCGCCACGGTGCGGGTCATCGACGTGCGCGTCCTCGGAACCGTGCTCAACATGATCCCGCCCAGGGGTGGAAACGCCTACGGCTACGGCTACGGGTACGGCTACGGGTACAGCTACGAGCCCGACCCCACCCCCCGCGAGTTGCCGAAGTCACTGGACCCGGGCCGCCGCGCCCGCGGTCGGACCACCGCCGACGTCGGCGCCCCGAAATCGGCGGCAGCCAAGAGCTCGTTCGAGTATCCGCTGTAGCGCTCCGGGCTAGGTCAGAGCCAGCGCCACCTTCATCGTTTCAGCCAGGGCCGTCGCGTAGGTGAGGGTGAGGTGCTGGCCGTCGGTGTAGACGATGATGTCGCTGACCACCATCGGGCAGAGCTTCTCGGCGCACAGCCAGCGGTTGACGTCCAGATATTCCCCACCTGCGGCCGCAGCCGCCCGCTGGCCGGCCGCCGCCGTGCCCTGGATGCTAGCGGCCAGCGGAGTCAGGCAGTCTCCGAGGTCGGCATTGACCGCACCGAGGCAGGTCACCCCGTCCCGGTTCATGATCGGGGTCTCGGCGAACATGATGACCCGGCCCACGCCGTCACCCTTCAGGGTGGTGATCGTGGATGTGACGGCAGCCTCCCAGGCTTGGTCGTGCTCGGGCGTGGCGACCGGAATCTCGTTCCCGTCGGGGTCCACGAAGGGTTTGTCCCCGCGGTCGGCGAGGATCGCGATGTCCGGGCTCAGGTCCGCGATCTGGTCCAGCGCCCAGCTTCGCCACTCCTGACAGCTGTCCTGTCGTCCCTCACGTCCGCTGCCGACCAACACGATGTCGGCGGACGAGCAGCCGCCCTTGACGAAGTAGTAGAACCGCCAACCCGCTGTCTCGGCGATCTGCTTGAGCGTCTGCACCCACATCCCGGCGTGCGAGTCGCCGATCACGACCATCGAGCGTCCGGCATCTGAGGGGCCGTACCCACAGATGTCGGTCGTGGTCTGGTTCGTCTCGGCCGCACAGGGTGCCACAGTCTCCCAGGTGTCGGCGCGGAGTTGGTCCAGCGGAGGGGTCATCGTCGGCGGGATCGGCCCACTGACTCGGGCGATGGCGACCGCCTCGGCGACTGCGGCCTCGACGCTGCCCGGTGGCGCGGTCCCTGTCTCGGGCCCGGGTTGCGTCCCGCTGGTGGCCGCCGGAGCAGTAGGGGCCGGGCTGAACACCACCGCAGGGTCGGTGCCGCCAGGGACAGATTTCGCCGCGTCGACGGCGACCAGGCTCACCACGGCCACGAAGGCGAAGGAGGCCGGCCACAGCACCAGGCTGGTTGCCCGAGTGGACTGCAACCGTCCCTTGTGAATCGGGTACTCGATGAGTGCGTAGGTGACGACCGTGGCCAGCAGCGCCGCAGCGACCAATGCGGCCGCCTCGAATCCGGTCAGGTCCCGGCCCAGATAGGCCGCCGCGATCACCAGGAATGGCCAGTACCACAGATAGAGCGAGTACGAGCGGTCGCCCACCCAGCGCATCGGGGGGATGGCGAGCAGGATTCCCGCGCCGCCACCACCGCCGCCGCCCATTCCGCCGACGATCACCAGGGCCGCGCTGAGCACCGGCAGCAGGGCAATCGCCCCGGGGAAGGCGGTGGCGTCGGAGAAGATGACCGCGCTGACGGCGATCCCGGCAAGACCGAGCCAGGACAGCACAGCCTTGGCAACGCCGGGCAGGTAGCTCAGTTGCGGGAGGAGGATGGCCAGCAGAGCGCCGACGCCCAGCTCGAAGACCCGCGTGAACGTCGAGAAGAATGCGGCGTTGGGCGACTCCGCCGTCGCCAGGATGGAGTACCCCAGTGAGCCTGCTGTGATGAGGCCGATCACGCCAGCCGCGCCGAGCAGGTGGCCGGATGTCAGGACCCTCCGTCTGCGTCTGTGCATGCTGGCCCGGCCGACGAACAGGACGAGCAGGAGAGCAAACAGGGCTGGCCAGACGAGGTAGAACTGCTCCTCCACCGACAAGGACCAGTAGTGCTGCAACGGCGACGGTGGCAGGCCCGAGGCGAAGTAGTCGGTCCCGTCGATGGCGAATTTCCAGTTCACCGAGAACAGCGCGGACCAGAATGCCTCCCGGCCCACTTCGCTTGCTCGCACAGATCCGAGCAGGACCATCGCTGCACCGACGGTGGCGACCAGGACCAGGGTGGCTGCCGGCAGGATCCGTCGGGCCCGGCGGGCATAGAAGTTCGACAGCGATATCCCGCGGCCGAGCTGAGCCTCTTTGACCAGGAGGCCGGTGATCAGGAAGCCGGAAATGACGAAAAAGACGTCAACGCCGACGAAGCCCCCGGCGAGCTGTTGTATCCCACCGTGATTGGCGACCACCAGAAGCACCGCGACCGCCCGCAGTCCCTGAATGTCTGGGCGGAACCTGGGCCTGATCTCCTGCTCGACGCCTGAGTTAGTGGTGGTGGTTTGCGCCATCACTACCCTCCGGAAATTCTCGCCTGGAACCAGTGGCCGCTCCCAGCATCGCCAAGACCGTACGTCATCGACCCCGGGCCGTTCGGACGCATCCGGTGACGGAGTCACCGAACGGAGGCGAACGCATCCCGGCAACGCTTGGCCGGTAACGTTGTGCTCATGGGGTCCTCCAACCGGCGTAGCCCGCGACGCGAGAGTTCGGGCGGTGCGCTGTCGGTGCTCGGCAACGTTCTGCTGGTGCTGGCGACCCTGGCCGTTGCCGGTTTGGTCGCCTACCTGGTCATGAATCCTCCAGGTGTTCTCGACCCGGCCAGTCAGCAGGCAGCACTTCCGACACCGACTCCCACCGATGCGGCGGGCGTGCCAGTAGATCCGGCGGCACCGGCGCCGGCGCCTGCGCCGCCTCCCGCCCCAACCTCTGCGGTAGGGCTCACCCTCGGACCTGCCTGCGGTGCTGTCTCACCGCTGCTCACCCAGGCCGACGAGGTACGCAGCACAGCCATCGAGGACCCCGACGCGCTCGTCTCGGAGGACATCTCCGCTCTGACCCGCGACATGACGACGCTCAGCGACATCTCGCCGCCGGAACTCAACACACTGATCGACACGCTGACCGGTGTCCTCGTCGCGCTGAACAATGCGCTGCTGGCCGGCGATGAGAACCCCGAACTCGACAACGACGCGGCTACGACGGCCACCGACGACATCCGCGCCCTCTGCGAGGGCTGACCAGCGCCTGGCTAGGGGACACTCTTGCGTTGCCGACGCAAACCTTTCAACGCGTCCGCCTGGGTCGGCGGCAGCAACCCGGCTGCCTGGTCGGCCTCGGTAAGCGGTGCTGCCTGAGCCGAGTCCGCTGACGTCTCCCGGGTTGCGGCGAGGATCCCCATCACAAAGGCCAACGTCACCCACTCCACGATCTGCAGCGAACCACCGCCTTGGGTCACCAGCCGCACACACGGCAAGGCCATCGCCGCGACCAGGACCAGCAGGTCGTCTGGGACCGTCCGGGTGCGCAGTAGCAGCCGCAGCCAGAGGAAACTGATGAACAGGAAGATGAAGACCGCGGGGATGCCGGTGAAGATGCCGCCGCGCTGCCACATGTCCAAGGCGAAGTTGTGTGAACTAGTCCGTTCGATGTCCACGCCGCCGGTCCAGAAATTCTCGCTGATCCGCTGCAGGGCAAGGCTGATCAGGTCCTCGCGAAGTGAGTATGAGTTGGTCTCCTCGGTGAAGCGGGACCACACCACCTCGAGAAACCCGGTGACCGCCAAGATGGCCGTCCCGATCACTCCACCCACGACGGCAAGCTGCTGGCGGGCGCTGACCCGGCCGGTGAGCATCGCGCGGTAGAAGGACACCAGCGGCCAGATCGCGGCCGCGACGAGGATGGAACGGCTCAGTGAGACCAGCAGGAACAACACGCCGACCACCATCGCGGCCCGATAGATCTGCCGCTGCCGGGGGATGGTCATCGGCCGCCGGGCATTGGCCCAGCTGGACACATACATCGTGAACAGCAGGCCGCCGAAGACCTCGTGTCGTAGGTTCCCGCGGGCTTCCTCGGCGTCATAGCCGAAACCGGTGAAGCTGGACCGGAAAAGCTCCCTCTGCAGGATGTTCGGGTCGCCGGCTTCGATGCTGCGCACCATGATCTCGATGGGGTTCACCCCGTTGCTCAGCATCGAGTAGCCGAAGGCGGCGATGAGCACCGCCACACAGGCGGTAGCCGTCCAGCGGAGGGCATCGATCAGCGTGTTGTCGACCTCACGAACGGCGAAGTAGAACAGTGCGGTGACCGCGATGTAGGTAGCCAGGAACATCGTCTGCTTGATGGGTTGAGCCATCGCCAGGCCGTTGAAGACGTTCAGCGCGACCCAGAGGATGAGCATGTACAGGTTGGCGGCGATGAAGAGGTGGGCCCCGCGAACTCCCCGCTCCAGCCGCGGCAGGCCGAAGCGAAGGACGATGACGGCGGTGAGTACAACCGCGGCGAGCTGGTGCAGCCGGATGTCACCGGCCGGGCTCTCGGCCACCAGGAACCATTGCAGCGGCAACGCCGCCAGGCAGATGACAACGGCGAATCTCATGACTTCACCAGCTTGAGCTGCGCACTCGGCGGCGACTGGGCACCCGGCTGCGGCGGCGAAGCAGTAGCCACACGACGACACCGACGACGATCAATCCGACCGCTGCAGCACCCGCGATCAGCACGAGGTTGAGCGCCCGCTCGGCCCGTGGGGTGAACTCGGGCCCCGGCTGGCCGGTGACGTCGGGAACGCTGAGCACGCCGGTTTCGCCGTCGGCCAGCTTGACCTGATACTGCGCCGCCTCCTCCGGAGTGGCGAAGCCCTGATCGGTACTGGACAGGATCACCCGTACGGAGTGGCCCTCACCGAAACTGTGCGCCAGCGTGGGCAGCACGATCGTCGTGGGCTGCGCCTGGTCCAACGACGAGGAAAGGTTCGTCATGCGCAACGGTGCGACGAGACTCTGGACGAGGACGGCACCGCCAGTGGCGTCCACGTCGTACACCTTTCCGAACAACACCGCCTCGCCGGAGGTAGAGGCAACCTGGACGTCCACCGTGGGTGAGCCCACCACATCGAGTGGGCCGATTAACGCCTGGCTCTCGAAGGTGGCGGTCTGTTCCGGGATCTCGGTGGGGAGCTGTCGTCGTTCCCCACTCTGGGAGGTAAATCCTGGCGGAATCGAGGAGAGGGCGCCGGGAGTCCCACCGGCCGGGTACTCGAGTTCCTGGGCCTCTCCGGTGATGGGCACCTCGAGCCGGGCCGGCCCGGGGCCGGCCAGGCCGGGGTAGCTCGGCACCGTTTCCGGCTGACCCTCCATGGGACCGGTGAGGATCGGATCGCTGACTTCGGTGTAGTCGAAGCTCGTGCCCGGATCCGCTCCTGCGCCGCGGAGATGGAAGTCGAACCACTGGGTCTGCAGCGCGTCGAGCATCGCTGCCTCTGCCGCGTTCTGCCGAAATGCGCCGTGGCCGCCGGTGACCCAGACCAGCTTCACCGGCGTGCCGTTCGCCGCGATCCCGCGGGCGTTGGCATCTGCCTCGGCCAACGGGAAGAGCTTGTCCCCTTCGCCCTGCGTCAACAGGGTCGGTGCGGTGATCTGGCCGATCACCGACGAGGGGCTCGACTGCTCCAACAGCACTCGCATGTCCTCGGTGAGCCGGTTGGTACGCAGCACCTCCGCATAGGCGGTGCAGTACTCCTCGCGCAGACCTCCGCACTCGCCGGCAGGTTGCCCGCCCCCGCCGCCCCCGTTGCCGCCCTCGCCGCCCTCGGCATCCAACGATCCACCCTCGAAGAAGAACTGCCCCCACAACTTCTTGAAAACCCCGTCGCCAGCATTGGCCGCTGACGCTCCTGGCGTCTGCGCGGCAAGCTCGCCTGTGCCGTTCGGGAACAGCGAGTTGACCAGGCTGTTCCAGGTGCGTGAAGCACTGATGACGTCGACCCGCTGGTCGTACGCCGCGGTCAGCAGGGCCAACCCACCGGCGTAGGAACCGCCGAGAATTCCCACCCGAGGGTCGCCCGCGCCGTCTTGCAGCACCTCGGGCCGCTCGCTGAGCAGGTCGATCAGGGTCCGGGCGTCGGCGACCTCGTAGTCCGGTGCGTTGAGGCTGATGTCGCCGGTGCTGTCACCGAATCCGCGCGCTGTGTAGGTCAGCGCGACGTAGCCCTGCCGGGCGAACTTCGTCGCCTGACCCTTGGGTTGTTCCTTGGTGCCGCCGTAGCCGTGCGGGAAGATGATGGCCGCCGCCGGCTCGGATTCGGTCGCTGAATTCGGAATTTGCAGGGTCACGTCCAACTGGACCTTGTCTGCGCCGGTCCCGGAATCGATCCGCAGATCCACGGTCTCGATGCCTGCAGCGGCCGCCGGAGATGCCCACGTCATGAGGCCCGCCAGCAGCGCCGCTGCGGCAAGCACCGCCCCCGTACGGCGGGCACGTCCCGGCACGTGGTTGTGCGACCTCACGTAATCCCCCTGTGCTGCCGCGACCACGGTCGGTGGCGCCGGCATGACGGCAAATACCTTCCCGGCTCAGCTTACGGCGCACAGCGCTCCTCCCGGATGAGGGGCGCAGGGCGGCGCAGTCAGCGACGTTATGCTGCCGACCGGTGGGCGCTGCCGGCCCCACAAAGGTCCCGGAGGTCTGGTTGAAGAAGATCAAGGCGCTTCTCCTGTTGTTCGCGGGGCTGCTGCCCGCATCCGCAGTGAAGAACCGGCTGCTCACCATGCTCGGGCACCAGATCCACCCGACGGCGATCATCGACCCGGTCATCCTGTTCAAGATCATCCGGATCGAGATCGGGTCTCGGACGCACATCTGGTCGGGCAGCATCTTCCGGAACCTGCGCGGTCTGCGGATCGGCAGCGACTGCACCATGATGCGGTGGAACAAGGTGTCGGCAGTCCCCACGTTCCGCCGTACCGAGGGCGCCGATCCGTTCACGGTCGGGATCCTGTCCCTGGGCGACCATGTGCTGATCACCAAGGGCCACGATCTCGACTGCTCCGGCGGCGTGGTCATGGAGGACTGGTCCGCCATAGCCGGCAAGGAAACGTTGGTCTACTCGCATGCCTACGATCCGAGCAGCCATGTCCTGGCCTGTGCAGTGACGCGGATCGGTAAGAACTCCTTCATCGCTGCCCGGACCACGCTGGCGGCGGGGGCCACCCTGCCGGACAACAGTGTCCTGGCCATGGGTGGGATCCTGATGCCCGGAGCCACCAAGACCCACTCCCTCTATGGTGGAGTGCCCGCCAAGCCGATTCGGGATATCAGCGACTGGGCGATGCAGTCCGTTCAGGACCGCGGCGCCGTGCGACCTCCCATGCAGGGCTGAACCGCACTCGGTTGGGATAGCGATCGAACGTGGTGCGAGCGTGACTGAGACCGGCGACGAGGGCAGCGCCGCCAAGGCTGTCCAGGCTGCGGCCAGCCCCGGCAGCGGACGGAGGTCCGGCCGCAACGCCCTGTGGTTGATGCTCGAGCGGGTCACCCATCTCGGCGTGGCCTTCCTGGTCACCATCGTCGTTGCCCGCGAACTCGGTCCGGCCGACTACGGCCGACTCGCGCTCGGCATCGCCTTCTTGCTGCTGCTCATGCCGATCAGCAACATCGCGTCGCAGTGCCTGATGCGCGACACGACGGCGCAGCCGCAGTCGGCGAACATGCTGCTGACCTCCTCCGAGGTCGCGGCCGGCCTGGTCACGAGCGTCATCGTGGCGGCGATCACGATCGGGGTCGCCCTCACCATCGGCGTCACCAGCACCGAGGGCATCATCGTCCTGGTCATCGTCGGGTCGTCGCTGCTCCGACCGCTGCAGGTGGTGGACGCCTGGTTCATCATGCAGCAGTCCAGCAAGAAGGTCGTGCTGATCCGGGTCGTGGTCGTGGTCGTCACCGGCGCCGTCCGGGTCGCCTTGCCGCTGGCCGGCTTCGGAGTCGTCGCGGTGGCCTGGACCTATATCGCGGAGTCGGCACTGGCCTCGATCGGCAGCTGGATCGCCTACCGGCGCTACAACAAGGACTACCGGTGGGAGTTCAGCCGGCCGCGCATGTTCAGCGTCGTCAAGGAGTTCGTCCCGCTGCTGCTCGTGGCATCCACGGCTCTGATCTACCAGCGGCTGGACCAGGTGATGCTCGCCTGGCTGTCGGACTTCGAGGAGACCGGCGTCTTCGCGGCCGCGTCCAGCCTGTCCGATGCACCGAAGTTCCCGCTGATCGCACTCGCGGTGTCGTTCACGCCGCGCCTGCTCGCGCTGAGGAAGACCGATCCTGAGCGATTCAAGACAGCCCTGTCCGATTTCGCCCGGTTCGTCAACCTTTTCGGCTACCTGGTGACCCTTGGCCTGATCCTGGTCATGGCCCCGCTGGCTCCCGTGCTGCTGGGACCGGCCTACGACGACGCCGCGATCGTCATCATCCTGCTTGCCCTGTCGACTCCGCTGGCCGCGGTCGGCGCGACGCTGCTGTTGTTGACGAACTGGGACAAGCTCTACCGGGAGGCGATCGTCCGAAACCTGGTGGGCGCGGCCATCAGTGTCGGGCTCAACTTCATTCTGCTTCCCCATTACGGCGCGGTCGGTGCGGCCATCAGCACCTTCGCCGCGATGCTCTGGGTCTTCGTAATCGGGGTGGCCGTCGACCGGCGAACCCGGTTCATTTTCAAGCTCACGCTGCCCACGCTCGATCCGATCTCGTCCACCCGGATCTTGCTCGCCCGTCGGCGTGAGCGTCAGGAGATGCGCGCACTGATGCGGGAGCTCAACGACTTCGACTCCTGAACCAGTTGATCTGTGATTGTGCGAGGTCAGCACGGGTTGATCGAGCCGCCACCTGCAGGGCCGAGTGGGCGGAATCGCTACCTCCACGGGTCCACCACATCCCGGTTGAGCCGCGAATCGACACATTTGCCCCAGGAGAAGGCGGCCGAGCGGGCCGCCGACCTCGCCCGAGGACGCCGCGCCGCTGCCGGCTGGGTGAACAACGCTGCGCTGTTCCGCGACCTCTCGCTGCACACGCCCCGGCGCGAGCCGCACCGTCCTCGCGCACGACCCCGAGGCACCGGCCTGACGCCGCTGGCGACGGGTCAGCGGGTGGCGAACCTGGCCTCGGACCGCGGTGACCCGTCGCCAGCGATGCCTGTACCGTGACGGCATAATCACCGCCTGGGGGCGGGGCGCCGTGGCCGCCGCGCTGGCGGCCGCCATGCTCGCCGGGGTGGTGGCCGGGCCCGTCGCCGCCGCGGCGCCCGTGGCCGGCAC
>JBPCPI010000152.1:0-29117 GCA_050999295.1 Geodermatophilaceae bacterium
ATAACCGTGACCCTGCGGCCCGTTTTCCCGCGGTTATGCGCACAACCGCGACATCTGTGGTGTCCCGCGCTCGGGTCAGCCGAAGGTGACGCCTTGGGCCAGTGGGAGTTCGGCGGAGTAGTTGACCGTGTTGGTGGCCCGGCGCATGTACGCCCGCCACGCGTCGGATCCGGACTCCCGGCCGCCGCCGGTCGTCTTCTCCCCGCCGAAGGCACCGCCGATCTCGGCGCCGGATGTCCCGATGTTGACGTTGACGATGCCGCAGTCCGAACCGTCGGCGGCCATGAACTGCTCGGCCTCGCGCTGATCCTGGGTGAAGATCGCCGAGGACAAGCCCTGCGGTACGCCGTTGTGCAACGCGACGGCCTCGGCCAGATCGGTGTAGGTGAGCACGTACAGGATGGGCGCGAAGGTCTCGGTACGGACGATCTCGGTCTGCGCCGGCATCCGGACCAGCGCTGGATCTACGTACGCCGCAGTGGGACAGCCGTCAACCTCGTGCCGCGCGCCGCCGGTCACGATCTCGCCGCCATCGGCCACCGCTTGATCCAGTGCCGCGCGCATCCGTTCGTACGAGCCTGCGTCGATCAGCGGCCCGACCAGCGTCTTGTCCGCGAGTGGGTCGCCGACCACGAGTCCCTCGTACGTGCGGGCGACCCTCTCGGTGAGCTCGTCGACTACTGACTCGTGCGCGATCACCCGACGCATGGTCGTACAGCGTTGCCCGGCCGTACCGGCTGCAGCGAACACGATGCCGCGGGTGGCTATGTCCAGGTCGGCCGAGCCACTGACGATGGCCGCGTTGTTGCCGCCGAGTTCAAGCAGCACCCGGCCGAAGCGGGCTGCCACCCGCGGCCCGACCTGCCCGCCCATCCGTTCGGATCCGGTGGCGCTGAGCAGCGCGACGTCCGGGTTGTCGACCAGGGCCGCACCTGCTTCCGCGTCGGCGACCACGAGGCCGGTCAAGTTCTCCGGCGCACCGCACTGGGCCGCGGCCCGGTCCAATAGAGCCGAGCAGGCGGCGGCGGTGAGCGCGGCCAGCGGTGAGGGCTTCCACACCACCGTGTCACCGCAGACCAAAGCCAGCGCGGTGTTCCAGGACCACACCGCCGCGGGGAAGTTGAACGCCGAGATGACCCCAACCACGCCGAGCGGGTGCCAGGTCTCCATGAGCCGATGCCCGGGACGTTCCGACGGCATCGTCCGACCGTCGAGCTGCCGGGAAAGACCCACCGCGAAGTCACAGATGTCCACCATCTCCTGGACCTCCCCCAGCGCTTCGCTAGGGATCTTGCCGACCTCGATGCTGATCAACTCGGCGATGTCCGCCTTGTGCTCGGCGACCAAAGCCCCGAACCGCTTGACGACTGCCCCGCGTACCGGGGCCGGCACGACCCGCCAAGCAGTGAACGCCGTGCGGGCTGCTGCGATCGCTGACTCCACGTCGGCAAGCGAGGCGAGGGGGTAGCCGAACAGGTCCTCCCCAGTGATCGGCGTACGAGCCTGGATCGTAGACGCTGCATCCGCCGGCAGGTTGACCCCGCATCGGTCGAGTGCCTGCCAGGCCCGGGCGCGCAGCTCCTCGGTCGAGGTAACCGAGAGGGGCGCAGAAATCGAGGGAGTCATCGGCGTACATCCTCACACCCCGACGAATGGCCGGCACCATGACTAGCGTTCCTTCCATACCGGGTCGAACTGGCCCCTGCCAAGACGTTTGCAGGTCCACCTCGGCAGGACCCTTGCGCTCGGTGGCTCCCGCTGGACCTGACGCCAGGCTCTGACCGTGGACACCTCTGCGCCAAAGACACGAGCGGCGGTACAAGCGCCACTACATACGGTAAGCTTCCATCACTCTCGGTGATCGGTCACGCGGCATTCGGGGGGCACCGCTGTGCCCGATACGGAGGCGATGTGCGAACAGTGCTGTGGGGGTACCTTGCGCTCGGTGCCGCAGGCATCAGCGCGTATCCGTTCGTGTCGGCTCAGGCCAAGGACTCCATCTACCTGCTGTCATCGGCCTCGGTCGTGGTCGCCATCCTGTATGGACTGCAAGTCAACCGACCTGTCGAGCGCAGGCCGTGGCTGTGGCTCGCGGCCGGTTTCGCGTGTTATCTCGCCGGGGACCTTAGCCGGGTTTACATCACTCACCTGCTCGGCGAAGTGCCGTTCCCGTCCGTCGCCGACATCGCGTACCTGCTGTCCTACCCGCTGGTGTTCATCGCGTTAGGTGGGTTCCTCAAGGCGACCGGCATTCGCGACCGCGCCGCGTGGCTCGACGCCGCCATCTGGACCATTGGCGTCACCATCCTGCTCTGGGAACCGTTCGTCAAGCCATCCGCTACAGAATCCAGCGTCGGAGCGCTGTCCCGCATCGTAGCGATGGCCTACCCCTTGTTCGATGTCGTCTTGCTCCTGATGGTCCTGCGGATGGTCGCCGGCCGAGGCTCACTGCGTCCGGCATACCTGCTCCTGACCGCGGGTCTGATGGTGCAGGTCCTAGTCGACTTCGTCTACGGCGTGCGCGTCATCGAAGGGCTGTACGTGAACGGCGAGCTCACCGACGTGGGCTGGCTGATCATCAACCTCCTGGTGGGCGCAGCGGCGCTGCACCCCACGATGATCTGGCTCACCCGGTCAGGTAGCCGACCGGCCAAGTTGGCCAGCCGACGCAGGTTGCAGTGGCTGTTGGCTCCCGCCTTGGTGGCTCCGGCGCTGCTCGTCCACCAGATGACCAGCCACAGCTTGCTCGGTGAGCTGGAGGACGGCCTGTTCACCGCGGTGGTCACCGCGCTCCTGCTGATCCTCGTCGTCACCCGCGGTGGTGGGCTGCTGGCGGTGGCGACGCAGCAGTCCGACGAGCTGCGCGAGCGCAAGACCGCTCTCGAGGTGGCTCTCGACGACCGGGAGCGCACGGCCGGGGAGCTGCGCAGACGCGTCGATCGCGACACCCTGACCGGACTGGTCAGCCGGGACTGCTTCGTGGAGGCCCTGAGCGCGGAAGTCACTCGCTGGCAGGAGGGCGGCCCCTGCCCGTCGATCGCGTTCCTCGACCTGGACGACTTCAAGACCGTCAATGACACGCTCGGTCACGAGGCCGGCGACCTGCTGCTTGTCGAGATTGCCAACCGCCTTCAGGACGCCTTTGGCTCAGCGGACCTGGTAGCCCGATTCGGCGGGGACGAGTTCGCCGTGCTGTTGAACGGAGACGCAGCGCTGGCCGCAGAGCAGATACTGGCGGCCTTGGAACCACCGGTCTTGCTGAACGGCAGGGACATGCATCCCGAGGTCAGCATCGGTGTGACAACCGCGGATGGCCCATTGTGCACGCCGGGGGACATGCTGCGCGAGGCAGATGTCGCGATGTATACCGCAAAGCGAACTGGTGGCGGTTGGGCCAGGTATCAACCGGGCATGTCGCGGGTACTGCTAGCCCGCCTGGACCTGCGCAACCACCTGGTGCAGGCCTTACGGGATGGCGAGATCCAACCCTGGTTCCAGCGCGTCGTGGAGCTCGATACCGGACAGATCCTGGGGTTCGAGGCGCTGGCGCGCTGGTGCCGCCCGGGAGAGCCGGTCCTTGAGCCGGGGCAGTGGTTCGTCATCGCTGAGGAAACCGGCCTGATCACCGAGATTGACCGAGCAATATTGCACGCCGCCTTGGCGCAGCTGGCCCTCTGGCGGCGGGATTCGCGGCACGACGAGCTGAATCTGGCGGTGAACATCTCCGGGCGCACCTTGCAGCAGCCGGGCATCGACGCAGAGGTATTGAACGCCCTGCATAGACACCGCGTGCCACCCGGCCGGCTGATCGTCGAAGTCACCGAGGGCGTTCTCATTGATGACAAGAAAGTGGGTGGCCGCTTGCAGCGGCTGCGGGCGGCCGGCGTGCGAATCTCGTTGGACGACTTCGGCACCGGCTGGTCCTCGTTGAGCTACCTGCGCAGGTTCCCCGTGGACGCGCTCAAGCTCGACCGCACCTTTACCGAGGAACTGGGGAAGTCCGCCGAGGCCGATGCCATCCCAACCGCGATCGTACAACTGGCCCGCGGCCTGTCTCTCGAGGCTGTGGCCGAGGGTGTGGAGACCGTCGACCAGCAGCGCCGGCTCAGCGCGCTGGGGTTTCGGGTTGCGCAGGGCTACCTGTTCGGCCGGGCCGAATCCGCTGCGGACTGCGCACGGGCGATCCAGGCAGGGCCCCTCGATCTCGGACTGCCCGTAGCGGGTACCGATCCTGCATTGCGCCTGGTCGGGTCACCATCGGCAGAGCTACTCACCGCTGACACCCCGGCCGCCGCGAGACCTCCCGCGTCCGGCGGACCTCCGGCGGCTTAGGCGCACCGCGTCGGGCACCAGCCGGAACACCCAGCGCCTCGTCAGGGGCGCTAGCCTCAGGCCATGGTCAGCGTGGACCAATCGCAATCGCTCCCCGTCGCCGACTGGACTCGTCTCGAGCAGTTGTACGAGGAGAAGGCCGCGCGGCTGCGTGCTGCCGCCGAACTCGGCGCCGAGCGCGAGTTGCCCCCCGGGTTGACGCCGGCGGACCTGCCGGTCCTGCTGCGGCGCTATTGCTGGCAGGAGCCCCTGGAGCAGGTCCTCGAGCGCAGTCCGGAGGAGCTCTTCGAGATCGCCGTCGGGCACTTCGCGATCGCGCAGACCCGGCCGGAGGGTGCGGTCATCGTCCGGGCGCGGACCATCAAGGAGGACGAGGACAACCCGCTGGCCGGGCGCACCGTCGTCGAGGTCGTCGCCGATGGCATGCCCTTCCTGGTCGACTCGGTCACCGCCGAGATCAGTCGCCAGGGACGGGAGTTGCTGGAGATCGTCCATCCGGTCCTCGTTGTACGGAGGGACATCACCGGCGTCTTCCAGGAGCTGGTCAACACTTCCAGACTCAAGGAGTGCCCCAGCGACGCGTTGGTCGAATCCTGGATGCACCTGGAGATAGTGCTCGAGCCGGATGCGGCACAGCTACGCGCGCTCGAGGACGACCTGCGCCGCGTCCTCGCGGACGTACGGCATGCGGTCGAGGACTGGGGAAAGATGCGCGCGACCGCCGTACGCATCGCCCGCGAACTCGAGCACCATCGTCCACACGGGATCGCGCAGGACGACGTCGATGACGCGGCGGAACTTCTGCGCTGGCTGGCCGATGACAACTTCGTCTTCCTCGGCTACCGCGAGTACGAGCTCACCGACGCCGACGCGCTGGAGCCTATCGCTGCAACCGGACTCGGCATCCTGCGCAGTGACGTGGACATGGCGTCTGCGGCCAGACCGCTGCCGGCCGCGGCTGCCGCGAAGGCCCGCGAATCTGAACTGCTGATCCTCACCAAGGCCGACTCGCGATCGACCGTCCACCGGCCGGTCTATCTGGACTACATCGGCGTCAAGGCCTTCGACGAGGAGGGGGTCCCGACCAGGGAGCGTCGGATCCTGGGCCTGCTGCCGTCCGGGGCGTACGTCGACAGCGTCACCACGATCCCGGTCGTACGGCGCAAGGTCGCCGAAGTGATGGCCCGATCCGGCCTGGCGCCGAGCAGCCACTCCGGCAAGGACCTGCTCGACATCCTGGAGAACTATCCGCGGGACGAACTGTTGCAGATCTCGGTAGCCGAGTTGCTGCCGATCGCGCTGGCCGTCCTGCACCTGCGCGAACGGCGCCAGACCCGGCTGTTCCTGCGCCGCGACCCGTACGAGCGGTTCTTCTCCACGCTGGTGTACCTGCCGCGCGATCGGTACACGACCACCGTCCGGCTGGCGATGCAGGCGATCCTGATGGAGGAGCTGGCCGGAGTCTCGGTGGAGTACACCGCACACAGCACGGAATCCGTCCTGGCTCGACTGCACTTCGTCGTACGTACGGCCAAGGGCGAACCGCTGCCGTCGGTGGATGTGCCGGCGCTGGAGGCGCGGCTTGCCAAAGCGGCGCGGAACTGGAGCGACGACCTGCTCGACGAACTCCTTGCGGTCCACTCGCCCGGCGAGGCCCGACGGCTGCACGCGAAGTACGTCGGCGCGTTCAGCGACGGGTACAAGGACGACTTCCCGGCGGCCGAGGCGGTGGCAGACATCGCCCGGCTGGAGACGCTGCAGGGGCGTGACGGGGCGATGGACCTGGCGCTGCGGACCCCGCCGGGAGCAGGCAAAGGGGAGCGGCGGTTCAAGGTCTACCGGGTCGGCGCGCCGATGACCCTGTCCTCGATCATGCCGATGCTGCAGCACATGGGCATGTCCGTGACCGACGAACGGCCGTACGAGGTGGAATGTCTTGACGGACAACAGGTCTGGATCTACGACTTCGGCCTGACCAGTCCGCTGCTGGCCTACGAGGAGCCCAAGCCGGAGCTGCTCGCCAAGTATCGGGCCACCTTCCACGACGCTTTCGCCGCCATCTGGTCCGGTGCGGCAGAGGACGACGGGTTCAACGCCCTGGTCACCGCCGGGGACATTCCGTGGCGACTCGTCGCGGTGTTACGTGCCTACGCCCGCTACCTGCGGCAGGGCGGGCTCACCTTCAGCCAGCTCTACGTCGAGCAGGCGCTGGTCGACAACGTCGCCATCGCCAAGCTTCTGGTACGCCGCTTCGAGATCCGCTTCGACCCGTCGTACACCGGGAATCGCGCCGCGGACGAGGAGGACGTGCGTCTGCAGATTGTCGAAGCGCTGGGAAAGGTGAGCAGCCTCGACGAGGACCGGATCCTGTCCTCGCTGAGCCGGGTCATCCACGCGACCCAGCGGACGAATTACTACCAGTCCACAGTGGATGACGCCGGTTGTACGGGAAGCAAGACGTACATCTCGTTCAAGTTCGACCCGAGTCAGGTGCCGGACCTGCCCGAACCCAGGCCAGTGCGCGAGATCTGGGTGTATTCGCCTCGCGTCGAGGGCGTGCACCTGCGCTTCGGGGCCGTGGCCCGCGGCGGGCTGCGCTGGTCGGACCGTCGGGAGGATCTGCGTACCGAGATCCTCGGCCTGGTCAAGGCGCAGACGGTCAAGAACACGGTGATCGTGCCGACCGGGGCCAAAGGTGGTTTCGTCGTACGACGGCCGCTCGACCAGACGGATCGAGACGCCTGGCAGGCCGAGGGGATCGCCTGTTACCGGATCTTCATCGGTGCCCTGCTCGACATCACGGACAACCTCGTCGAAGGCGAGGTCCAGCCTCCGGCAGATGTCGTCCGCCACGACGGCGACGACACCTACCTCGTCGTGGCGGCCGACAAGGGAACAGCCACCTTCTCCGACATCGCGAACGACGTGGCCATCTCCTACGGGTTCTGGCTCGGTGACGCCTTCGCCTCCGGGGGCTCGGTGGGCTATGACCACAAGGCGATGGGCATCACCGCCCGCGGTGCCTGGGAGTCGGTGACACGGCACTTCCGGGAGATGGGTCACAACACCCAGGCCGAGGACTTCACCGTCGTCGGGATCGGCGACATGTCCGGTGACGTCTTCGGCAACGGGATGCTGCTCTCCGAGCACATCCAGCTGGTCGCCGCCTTCGACCACCGGCACATCTTCATCGACCCCACACCGGATGCCGCCGCCTCGTGCGCCGAGCGCCGCCGGCTGTTCGACCTGCCGCGCTCGAGCTGGGCGGATTACGACACCGCACTGATCAGCCCGGGCGGGGGCGTGTGGCCGCGTACGGCGAAGAACATCCCGATCTCCGAGCAGATGCGCGCCGCGCTGGGCATCGAGGCCGCCCCCGCCGAGGCCGGCGAAGACGGTGGGGCGGGCGAGCCGGTCGGCTCACTGACGCCCGCCGAACTGATGAAGGCAATCCTGCTCGCCCCGGCCGACCTGCTCTGGAACGGCGGCATCGGCACGTACGTCAAGTCCTCCGCGGAGAACAACATCGACGTCGGCGACCGCGCCAACGATGCGATCCGCGTCGACGGATCGGCGTTGCGCTGCAAGGTGATCGGTGAGGGCGGCAACCTCGGTTGTACACAGTTGGGCCGGATCGAGTACGCCCTGGCCGGTGGCCGGATCAACACCGACGCGATCGACAACTCCGCGGGCGTGGACACCTCCGACCATGAGGTGAACATCAAGATCCTGCTCAACCGGGTTCGCGACGACGGCCTGATCGACAACGCCGGTCGTACGAAGATGCTCGCCGAGATGACCGACGAGGTCGGCGCGCTCGTTCTTGCCGACAACTACAACCAGAATGCCGCGCTGGCCAACGAGGCCATCTATGCCGCGCAGATGCTCGACGTCGATCAACGCTACATCCGGCACCTGGTTCGCCAGGGCCGGCTCAACCGCACGATCGAGTTCCTGCCCAGCGACCGTACCCTGTCCGAGCGGTTCCGGGACGGCGTCGGCTTGACCGGCCCGGAACTGTCAGTCCTGTTGGCATACAGCAAGATCGAACTCGCCGATGTGCTAGTGGACTCCGAGCTACCGGACGACGCGGCCGTACACCACATTCTCTACGACTATTTCCCGAGCCTGGTTCGCGAGCGCTATCGGGAGCAGATGGACGCCCACCCGCTGCGTCGCGAGATCATCACCACGGGGTTGGTCAATTCGACGGTGAACATCGCTGGGGTGACCGGGATCTTCCGCTTGCAGGAGGAGACCGGCGCCGCACTCGCGGACCTGGTCCGCAGCCATGTGGCCTCCTGCGCGATCTTCGATGTACCCGAGGTCTGGGCGCAGGCCGCGGCGCTGGACAACGTCGTCCCGGCAACGATCCAGGCGACGATGCGGCTGGAGGCAACCCGGCTGTCCGAGCGGTGCACGCGGTGGCTGCTGCTGCATGCCGCCCAGCCGGTGGACATCAGCGAGGAGGTCGCGCGCTATCGCGAGGGTGCGGCCGAGGTGATCGCCCTGTTGCCAGAACAGATGCGGGGCGGTGACGTTGCGGCCTACGCCAGCCGACGTACCGAACTGGAATCGGCCGGAGTGCCCGCCGAGCAGGCCGCCCGGATCGCGACCTTCCCGAAGGCGATCGCGGCGCTGGACATTGTCAAGGTGGCCAGCGAACAGGGGCACACCCTGAAAGCGGTCGGGGAGGTCTACCACTTCCTGGCCGAACAACTGGCACTGTCCTCGCTCCTGGAGCGGATCATCGCCCTTCCCCGCGGCAGCCGTTGGCAGGCGATGTCCCGGGCGACGCTGCGGGACGACTTCAACGCCCTGCATGCCGAACTCACCGGCGAGGTGCTGCAGTGCGGTGCCGACGATGACGATGCCAAAGCCCGCTTCCGGGACTGGACCGACCGTACGGCCGACACCCAGCGCCGCGCCGTTGCCATGCTCGCTGACATCGTCGGGGGGGATTCCCACGATCTGGCCACGCTCGTCGTCGCCGTGCGAGTCCTGCGGGAGATGCTCGCCCGCAACTGAGCGCGGACGCCGGACCCCACTAACTGGTCACTTGCCGCATGTCGAACCTGCGGCACATGGCGGCGCCTCTGTTGAGCTGGCGAGCCGCGGGATGGGGTGTCGCTGACCAACCTCGACGAGCCACGGTTCGACGGCGCCGAGGCGACCAAGCGGGACCTGCTCGACTACCTGGGCGCCGTCTCCGGCCAGATCACTGCGGTCCTGGCCGATCGGCCGATGTCAGTGGTGCGGGTGTTGCGGGGTCGGCCGCAGTTCATGCAGAAGAACGTCCCCAAGTACACCCCACCCTGGGTGCATGCCAGCGAACCGTAGCGTCACGCGCCTGCGGATGCGTGCGCACCGTATCCACGCCCCTCCGCCTTCTTCAGACCTCCTCCCGTCACCATGCCGATGGTGGAAGCTTTCAAGCCTCGCCTCAGGACTGGCATCTAGCCCGAGCCTAGGCCACAATTGTGGCCATGAGTACCGAGTCTCTACGTGCGGTCCGCGACCACCTCAGCGAGGTGGTCGATCGTGTTGAGCATCAACATGAGCGCGTCATCCTCACCCGTAACGGGCATGTCGCGGCGGTGCTGATCAGCCCCGACGATCTCGCGCAGCTGGAGGAGACACTCGACGTCCTCAGCGACACTGTAGCCCTCGCGGACATCCGCGAGGGCGACGCCGCCTACGCGCGCGGCGACGTTGTTCGCGGCGTAGATGCCGTACGCCGCCTGAGAGAGTGAGCACACCGCGTCGATTCGAGCTCGTTCTAACTCCACCGGCACAGCGAGCGATCAGCAACAAGCTTCCCGAAGCCGTCGCCACGGCAGTTGTCAACTTCATGAGCACTGCGCTGCTAGACAACCCCTATCGAGTCGGCAAACAACTCGGCAACGAACTTTCCGGGATCTGGGCCGCCCGACGAGGCACGTATCGGATTCTCTACCGCATCAACGAGCAACTTCACGAGGTCGTGGTCTTGCGCATCGAGCACCGTCGCGACGCCTACCGACCGATGTAGTCCATTTGGCTCGCGGCCCGTCGTCTGAACTCACGCCTCGAAGCAACGAAACAGCCTGGTGTACGACGGCCGGGGGCGCCGGTGTCGTATCCGGTGGCCGGGAGGACCTCGATCAGGTGGCGCCGGGCGACTTCACCCTACGTTCAGCAGCCCGGCTGATCGTCGATGGCGGCCCCTGGGCCGACCGGATCCCGGAGCCGCGCAGCTCAGCCCCGAGCTGATCGAGGAGGGCCGGGAAATCCCAGTCGCCCGCGTACAGGCGATGCACGAGGGCAAGCGCCGCGCTCGCGAGCGCCGCGGTTGACCCGGGGCTGACCCAGTCTCTTGATGGCAGAAACCGGTCAGGCCGGGGGGTCCTGCATCACCGAGAAGGGCGCCCCCCAGGGATCCTCGACGACGGCGAAGCGGCCGAACTCTGTGTCCACTGCAGCCATGGTGACCTTGCCGCCGGCCTTTTCTACCGCCGCCACCGCGGAGTCGGTGGAGGCCACCGAGAAGCAGGTCGTCCAGCCTTTCGGCGTGCCGGGCTGGAGTGCACCGATCCCGCCGAGAGGCGAGCCGCCGGTGGCGAAGGTGGCGTAGCCCTCCATCCCCTCCATCGGGTCGAAGCGGTAGTCGAAGACAGCGCTGTAGAAGGCCTGAGCTGCATCGGGGTCATCGACCGCGGCGTCGTTCCACGCCAGCGCACCGGGTTCGTTGTGGATCGTCACGCCGGTGTTCTGACCGGCCTGCCAGAGCCCGAACGGGTTTCCCTGTGGGTCGAGGGCGATCACCATGCGGCCCATGGGACCGACGTCCATGGGCGCCACCACAATCGTTCCGCCGGCCTCGGTGATGCGGGCGGCTGTGGCGTCCGCATCGTCGGTGGCCATGTACGTCGTCCACCTCGGCGGGTCGGACGGGTCCGTCTGCGGGGCCATCCCGGCAGCCGCGCGATCACCGATGCGGGCGGTGAGGTACCCGCCGTACTCCGATTCCCCGCCGGTGTAAGTCCAACCGAGAATGTCGGTATAGAACGACTTGGCGTCCTCGAGGTCTGCGGCGCCGTAGTCGATCCAGCACGGCGTGCCGGCAGACCAGGACTTGTCACGAGTGGGCATGTCTCCTCCTCAGGTTCGAAGTTTGCACCCTGTCACCGCCCTGGGACACAGGCTAGGCCCGGAGTGGTCTGCAGGATGGATCGGGTATGAAACTTCGATGTGCCGCATAACCGAGTTACCCCGATGGTGGCTCGGTGCGGGGGACAGTCATGTTCATCTGCACGCCGAAGTGGTCGGATGGCCAGATACCCTCGATCGGCTGGTCACCGAGGCGGGCCACCTCGGTGACCCGGATGCCGGTGGTCGCCTCGACGAGGAGGTAGTCGATGCGCGCGCTGGGTGAGCCGGTCACCGCGATATGGCCGTTCTTTCGGCTCCAAGTGTTTCCCGCACCGAGTTCCGGGGCCGCCCACAGCCAGGCATCCAGCAGGATGCGGCTGCCGACCACCGGCGCTGTCTTGTGCCCACAGAGCTTGCGGATCTCGTCGGAGTCGGGCTCGGCATTGAAGTCGCCGGTCAGGAACAGGCAGTTGCGCTCGAGATCGTCCTGTTCGGCGAGAAAGTGCCAGATCGCCTCGACCTGGGCGCCGCGCAGGGCCGACAGGTGTGCTGGCGAGGCCAGGTGGGTGGTGACGGCGATGACCGCACCCTCCGGCGTCGAGATCTGGGCCAACGCTGCGATGCAACCAGCGTCTTCCGCGTGCTCGGGGAGTTCGGTGATGGCCGAGGCCGTGATCGGCCATCGGCTGAGGATCAGCTCGCCGATCTCGATGGAGTTCTCGCCCAACCGGCGTTGCCAGCGCTCGGATCGGGGCGAGGGAGCCCAGAGGTGATGCTTGAAGCCCAGCTCGTCGGCGATGGTCGATCCCTCGGCCGCCCATGCCTCCTGCAGGCACAGGATGTCGGGGTCAGCGCGCCGTAGCGTTTCCACGATCGCGGGGCTGCGATCCGGTCGTTTGACGCCTGCACGAGGGAGGGATCTCACCCGTCCTGCCGATCGTCCGACGCGGCATTTCTCCCGACTTGACCGCATTCCACCTGACGCTTGGGGTGGAAAGTGCATGGAACGCGTGCAATGCCGAGCGTGCCGAGCGTGCCGAGCGTGCCGAGCGTGCCGTACGGACTTCTCGCACGGGTGTCAGCTGACCGACTCGCGTACGTAGCTGCGCTGGACAACGATCCCGTTGACCTCGGGCCGACCAATCGGCTCGAGGCCCAGGGCCTTGGCCAGTGCCGGGCCGAGCGCGTTGGCGAAGAACCGGTCGGCGTGTGCCTACGTCTCCCAGAGGGTGACGAGGCGACCGAGGTGCGGGTCGCCAGGAAGCGACCACGCAGGCGGATGGTTCTAGAGACCGAGGTCCGTACCGGCGATGAGGTCGCAGCACGCAGCACCGCAACGATGCAGGAGCTGAGCGAGGCGTTCGTAACGCCAGGCTGACCTCGGCGGCCGACCGCGCTGACGGTTTCGTGGGTCCTCCCGACGGGTAACTTCGACCCATGATGGCCGATCCGGTCGGCGTGGGTCGGGTCTTGGCCGGCCGGTACACGTTGCGTACGCCCTTGGGGCGCGGCGGGATGGGTACGGTGTGGCTTGCCACCGACTCAGTCCTGGGCCGGCAGGTAGCGATCAAAGAAGTCACCTTCGATGCCGCCGCAGTGGAGGAACGCCGCCTGCTGCGCGAGCGGACGCTGCGTGAGGCGCGAGCCGCCGCCCGGTTCCAGCATCCGCGGGTGACCACCGTCCACGACGTGATCGAGGAGGACGGTAGGCCGTGGATCGTGATGGAGCACGTGCCCTCACGCACCTTGGCGCGGGTGCTGCAGGAAAACGGTCCCATGCCTCCGGACCTTGTGTCCCGGATCGGGATGGATCTGCTCGGAGCGCTGGAGGCAGCTCACCGGGCCGGAATCGTGCACCGCGACGTGAAGCCCGACAACGTGCTGATCGGTGCCGAGTGGCGAGCCTGGCTGACCGACTTCGGCATCGCCACGTCCAGCGGCGAATCCGGCCTCACCGAGGAGGGCATCCTGCTGGGATCGCCGTCGTACATGTCACCCGAGCGGGCTCGCAACGAGGTCCCCTCGCCGGCGGCGGATGTGTGGTCGCTGGGGGCGACCCTCTTCACTGCCGTGGAGGGGCGGCCGCCGTTCGACCGCGGCGACGCGATGTCCACGCTGCTTGCGGTGATCACCGAGCCGTCGGCTCCACTTGCCCACGCCGGACCACTGACGCCGGTTCTGTTGGGCTGCCTGACCAAGGACCCGGCTCGACGGATGACCCTCGACCAGGTACGGGCTGGCCTGAACCGGGTGCTGATGGGACCCGCCCCGGCCATGATCCGACCGGCCGCACCGCCGCCGACCACGTACGTCCCTCGCCAACAGACCAGGGTGGAGCGCCTGGCCGTCGCTGACCTGTCTGCCCTGGCCAAGGCAACCCGCTCATCCGGCAAGGCCGCGCAGCAGGCTGCCGGGAGCACCGCGGCTGGAACCCACGGACATCCCTCGTCCAGCGCGCGGTGGACGGCAAACCCGCCGATGCCGGCGCCGATCCGTCAGCCGGCGCAGCCTGCACCTCAGCGGCCCAGGTGGCGCTTCAAGCGTCGGTGGGTTGTCGTTCCGATCGTTGTTGTCCTAGTGCTCTGCGTCGCCGCTGTCGTGCTGGTGATCTACCTGCTGGGCGCCCTCGAGGGCACCATGGGCGGTTGACGGATGACCGTACGGTCGGCACCGTTCAGTACGCGCAGTGGGCGAGCGGCAGTCGGCCGACATGCCGTTTTACTGACTGAGCTTCGACGTCTGCCGAGGAGCGGGTCCCACTTGCTGATCTGGGCGAGCTCGGATCGACAGCGTCCGCCTCCGAGAGGTCTGGGGTCGAGGGATGGTCCTGGACCTCGAACAACAGATCCTGAAAGTCCTGCGGGGCACCACCAATTCCGGGGATAGGCCGGTGACTCTCGGCGAACTCTCCCGCCGGTTAGGCGTCAGCTCGCAGTTGATCGCGGGCTGCACCCGCCGAATGGTGCGGCATGGGACTGCCCAGCCGTCGATCATCACGATGGACGGCGTTCCCACACTGCATGGCCTGCTCAGCCAACCTCCGGGCCCAGCATTGCCTCGGCCTTGACCGGTCGCTGGAAAGACGCCAACGGAGTGATGACCCAGTCCAGTCCACGGGTCAGCCCCTGCCGCCGCGGGTGTCCGTGAGCGAACTCGCCGCTTCTCCGCGACCTGGCCAGCACCTAGCGGGTCGTCGGCCTGAAGACGCGAATGATCACGGTCTGTTCTCCTCGCTTGGTTGCGCTTGTGGTCTGACTTCGAAGTCTTCCTGGTGGCGATGCCGGGGCTGACAGGTCGCGGTGACCTTTCCGGTCGCGATCTCCAACGCCGCGAACAAGGTGGTGGTCCGTGCCGGACGTAGTCGTGAGTGCGCCGCTCGGGCAGGCCGGGTTGCATCGGCAGCATCGGCGCGGTCCGGTCCAGGGCCTGGATCTGGGACTTCTCGTCCACACACAACACCACCGAGTTCTCCGGCGGGGCCAGGTAGAGCCCGACCACGTCGGTCACCTTCATCGCCCGCTCGTTTGTACCGGTCCGTCACGGCACACTCGTCCATAGCGCGTTCAAGATTTTCCATCCGTCCGGCATCCGCACCAGTTGCAAGTACTCGGTGTACACCGTGCTGTACACGGTTGCGTTGGCCATGTCCGCGTAGACATCCTCGACTGTCACCCGGATGTTGAGGTCCGCAGGCCTACCGCCCTTGCCGTCTCCTTTCCCGGTGTCGTCGATCATCTGCTGCGCGTTGATCACCATGACCGATCTGTCGAGTCGGAGCGCCCGCTTGCACAGATCCGGATGCAGCGCTCGCTCCATGCGCGCGACATCGCCGTCGAACCATCCCTCGAAATAGTCGAGGACCGTCGAGGTCACCGCGTCCTGGTCGGGAGAGGACCCCATGGCTTCAGCCTTTCCTGCGCGAAGAGCGGGTCAACCAGGTCGCGACCATCACAACAACTCTGCGATCAGCGCGGCCGCCCGGTTCGCCCCGTCGGTTTCAACGGGTCGGTATTCGGTCTGGCGGCCGATCTCGGCGGCGATAGCTGTGGCCATGGAGTCCGGATCCGATTCTCGGTAGGCCATTCTTCGTCCGGCGCCGTAGCGGTCAAGGCGGTGTGGGACGTGGAAGTTCTGCTCGAAGTGATGGGCCAGCGGGAAGTAGAGGAACGGCCGCTGGTTGGCAGTGAGTTCCATGCAGGTGGACAGCCCACCTTGCACGACCGCGAGGTCGCACGCGGCGAGGTGCCGGTAGAGCTCCGGCACGTAGCCGTGGATCTCCAGCCCGTTGTGGACGGGCAATGTTTCGACGTCGATCCGGGGGCCGGCGACTACCACCGTGCGCAGGCCGTCCACCCGGCGGGCTGCCTCGGGATGAGCGGCAATGACCTTGCGCAGCAAGGACTCTCCAACTCCGGTTCCACCGACTGTCACCAGGCACACCCGCTCGTCTGGGCGGTAACCCAATTCACCACGTAACCTCGTGCGGTCAGCCCGTGTCGCCGGTGCGGGGCCTGTGACATAACCGGCGAAGTCGAAGTTGTCTTCGGTCCAGGAGCGGATCGTCGGCAGGTCCGGGCCGAACCGGTCGGGGACGATATCTTCAGGGTCGCCGACGAAGATCGAGCGATCGCGGATCCGGCGGAACCTGGCACGCTGCTCGATCATCTCGGCGTTGTAGTCGGCGGTCAGCCGGGCCTCGTGCACCCCGCCGTCGGGCATCGGGAGCCACCCGACGAAGTCGGTCATCCACACGTAGGCGGTGTTCTTCAGCTCCGGATTCTCATGCAGGAAGTAGTCGATGTCCCACGCCTCGTCGCCGATCCACAGGTCGTAGGGCTCGTCGCCGACCAAGTCGGCGAAGACCATGAAGTTGTTCACCAGCGTGTCGTCCATCCGGCGGATCGCCTGGAAGGCATGCAAGTCGTGCTCGGCAGATTCGCTCTCGAACACCGCCGATTCGCTGGCCAGGTACGCCGACGCGGGATGGATCTGCTCCCCACGCGCAGCCAGCACGGTGGTCAACGGGTGCTGGGCGAGCCAGTCGATCTGCAGGTCGGGGTGCAGTTTGCGCAACTCGTCGGCGATCGTCACATCCCGTTGCGCGTGGCCCAACCCGATCGGGGACGACACATACAGCGCCCGCTTGGGCCGGCGCAGCGCCCGGGTCCAGGTCCGATCTCGTGGTGCAGGTGTGACGACGGAGTCCACGAACTCTCTGACCAGCCCGTTGATCTTCACCGGATCCCGGACGTGCGTTCTGTGCGAGGCGCCCGCGATCTTCACCAAACGCCCGCCAGTCGCCCTCGCGAGGGCGGCGCCGCCTGCATGCGGGCGGACGGCGTCCTCGTCTCCATGGATGACCAACAAAGGGCAGCGGACCTGCGCGCAAGCGGCTTGGAAGCTGTCGACGTCGTACACGAGTGCCCGCGTGGCATCGACGAGCGTCGCTGGGTCGATCTCGAGACCCCAGCCGACGCCGTCCTCGATCGCCTTCGTGGAATGCGCTTCGGTGAACATGCGGCCGAAGAAGAACTCGAGAAAAGCGGGGTAGTCGCGTTCCCAGTAGTGACGATCGAACGTCGACCAGCCCTCCGTCCCCTCGATCGGATCCTCGAAGGGGACACTCGTACGTTCGACGTGGCCGGGCACGAGCGGCACCGCCGGGCAGATCGTGACCAAGCCGAGCACCCGCTCCGGCTCATGCGCAGCGAGATGGACACCCCACATCGCACCTGCCGACAGCCCGACGAGAACGGCCTGGCTCGTTGCCGTCTCCCGCAGCACGGCGACGGCGTCGGCCGCGAACTGGTCAGGTGTGTAGGCCTGCATGCCGAGCGGTCGGCTCGAGCGCCCGCAGCCACGGCCATCCCAGGTCACAACGCGATAGTGGCGGGCCAGATAGGGAATCTGTAGTTTCCAGTGCCGGGAATGGATGATCGACCACGTCGGCAGCAATACGACAGTGGGCGAGCCCTTGCCGTAGACCTCGTAGTGCAGCTGCACCCCGTCACGCTCGACGAACCCGTCGTCGACCGGTTCGCAGGCTCTCATCCGGAACTTTTTCTGTTCGTTGCGCTCTGCGCGTCCTCCCAGCTGCGAAACAGCTGGCCCAGTCGGCGAAGCGAGGACCGGATCGGCATCTGCTGACGTTCGAAGCCGAGCAGGAGCATGGCCTCCGAACCCAGGAATATGGCACCCACCAACGATGCTGCCTCCGCGGCCGTGAACGGACCCAGCCGGCCATGTTCGGCTTCGGCCTGAGCGAAGACATCGGTGAGCAGCTCGTACCAGCCCGCAAGCAGGTTCCGGACCGCCGCGCCGAGCGAGGGCTCGGACCAACCGGCCGCGATCATCTCCTGCAGCACGCGGACGTACCCGGACTCCAGGTCGTCTTCGAGATAGTCGCAGGCGTGCTCGTAGCGCTGCCACAATGGAACATTGGCCTCGGCGTACATCGTCCGCTGCCGGTCTAGACGGCGCTGATTCTCGACGTCCAGTAAAGCGAGGATCAGCTGGTTCTTGGACCCGAAGTGGTAGTGCAGCTGACTCAGGGGCACGCCGGCCTCGGCGGCCACCTTCCGCGTGGACAGGCTGGCATACCCATCGGTGAGGAGGCGCTCACGCGTGGCGTCCAGAATCGCCGAGCGCGTACCGCCGTCTGACTGTGCGACCATGACTCTCCCCTTCGGTCGACCGACCGAGACCAGCATGTCGATGACACGCCAAGTTTGCAAGCACTGTTGACAGGAGAAGCCCTGCAGTCCCACACTCCTCTCATTCGGTCGACCGACCGATAATTGATGGAGACACTGGATCGAGGAGACATGAACGAGAAGGTACTGATGGACTTTGTGTTTAAGGCAGTGGGGGATCTCGGTGCCTTGGTCAACGGATCACTCGTCGCGATCGGGGACAAACTCGGGCTCTATCGCGCGATGGCCGGTCACGGACCGGTGACCGCGGCGGATCTGGCCTCGCAGACCGGGCTCGCCGAGCGTTACCTACAGGAGTGGCTGTCCGCGCAAGCGGCCAACGGGTACGTCCACTACGACGGCGACGGACGCTTCTCCTTACCCGAGGAGCACGCCATAGCCCTGACCGACGAGGCCAGCCCCGCTTGCGTGATCGGTGGATTCCAGATGGGCGTGGCGTCGGTGCACGCCACCGAAAAGCTGACCGAGGCATTCCGTACGGGACAGGGTGTTGGTTGGGGCGAACACAACCACGAGTTGTTCGAGGGCTGCGAGCGGTTCTTCGGGCCCAGCTACACCAGCTTCCTGACCAGCACCTGGATCCCGGCGATGGACGGAGTCGCCGCCAAGATCGAAGCCGGCGCGCGGATCGCGGACGTCGGCTGCGGCCAGGGTGCCTCGACCCGGCTGTTGGCCGCCGCCTACCCGAACTCGACCGTTGTCGGGATTGACCCACACACCGGCTCGCTCGAGGCCGCCCGCAAGGAGGCGGCCGACGCGGGTCTCGGAACCAATCTCAGCTTCGAACTCGGCACCGCTCAGGACTTCGAAGGCCAGTACGACCTGGTGTGCTTCTTCGACGCGCTGCATGACATGGGCGACCCGGTGGGGGCGTGCCGCCATGTCTTGGACCAGCTGTCTCCGGACGGCGCACTGCTGATCGTGGAACCTAACGCCGGCGATCGTGTGGAGGACAATCTGAACCCGGTGGGAGCGGCGTACTACGGCTTCTCAACCCTGTTGTGCACACCGAACTCGTTGTCTCAGGATGTCGGCGCTGCTCTGGGGGCGCAAGCAGGCGAAGCGCGGCTGCGCGAAGTCGTCATCGGCGCCGGATTCGGCTCGCTGCGCCGCGTCGCGGAAACCCCATTCAACATCATCCTTGAAGCCCGGCGCTGAGTCCGACCGTCCCTCGTGGCATGTTGGGCGTGGTGGAGCTGGCCGCCTCGGCGTGGGCATGTTTCGTCGCGGTATCAGTCAGCGCGGTGGCGGGCATACCGGCGCAGCACGCGGGCATGGCATCCGGTTTCCTCATGCCCGGCCATGAAGTTGGCGCGGCCCTTGGCGTCTCGGTGCTCTCCGCAGCGGCGGCCACAGCCGGCAACCTTACGAGCTCCGCCGGAGTTGTCGCGGGTTTCCTCCGCGGGTTCGTCGCGGCAGGCATCATCGCAGTGCTTCTCGCACTTCTGGCCTTCCGTAGCATGCCGTCGACCCCGGGCGGCGCCGGAGGCGGGCACATGCACGTGCACTGAAACCGCACGACGCCGGTCAGGCTGACAGCTGTATGCGGAGCCGACGCCACAGTGGATCGAGCCTACGGCGCGGCGGTGTATTACCCAGGCGCGCAGTGCGACGAAGCGGACCAGCCCGATGGCGCCGTTGATCCCGCCCACCATCAGGACCTGGACCAGCCATCCCGCCGACGGGAAAGCCCCGTCGAGAGCCACGAGTGCCAAGCTGGACGCGACGAGGCCGACGACTGCCAGGCCGCCACCCTGGACCTGCGCGCGCAGCCAGCCGACGCCGGCCGAAGCGTGGAAGGTGAGCCGCCGGTGCAGTTCATTGGCCAACAGGGTGCTGGCCACCGCTGCCCCCAGGTTGGCGCCGAGATCGCCGAATGCGGCCGGAACGCTCACGAATGCGACTGCGTACAGGGCCGAGCTCAGGAGCCCAACCACCGAGAAACGGGTCAGTTGGCCGAGCGTGCTGGTACCCGTGACCAGAAGACGCACAGACTCTGCCCTCCGGGACAGCGTGCGGACCAGATGTGGGAGGTCGACGAGCACAACCGTCCGGTGTTGGTCGGCTTCATCGGTGCTGACGTACGAGACACTGTGTCTCTATACGGCATACCATCAAGAACAATTTACGAGTCAGAGTGTCGAGGGAGCGTCACATCGCCCCGACGCGGCCGTATAATGAGGATGTGCCGAAGCTGTGGAACGACACCATCGAGGCGCACCGCCGCGCCGTACGCGACGCGACGCTGGACGCCACTGCGGCGCTGGTGGCCGAGCATGGGTTGCTCTCGGTGACGATGTCGCAGATCGCCGAGGAGACCGGGATCGGCCGGGCGACGTTGTACAAGTACTTTCCGGACGTCGAAGCGATCCTGCTCGCCTGGCACGAACGCCAGATCAGTGCGCACCTCGAACAGCTCGCCGACGCCCGAGAACAGGCAGGCGAGCCCGGGCAACGACTGGAGGCCGTGCTCCATGCCTACGCGCTCATCGCCCACGAATCCCATGGGCACCATGACAAAGAGCTCTCGGCGTTCCTGCACCGAGACGAGCATGTCGGCAGGGCCGAGCAACAGCTTCGCGCCATGATCGGAGAGTTGCTCACCGAGGGCGCCCGGAGCGGTGACCTCCGTGACGATGTCGCGCCTGATGAGCTCGCGAGTTACTGCCTGCATGCCCTCGCAGCAGCCAGCAGCCTGCCGTCGAAGGCCGCAGTCCGTCGGCTCGTCGCGGTCACGCTTGCTGGGCTGCAGCCCGCACCGACTCCAGGCCGACGTCGTCGTCCGTAGCAGTGCTGCGGCACATCCGAGATTACGTTTTCGCGACAGCCTAGCTTGACAGCGACACTATGTGTCGTAAAGTCGGTGGCGACAGTTGGCGCAACGTTCGCTTCGACGGAGGCCCGCACATGACTGACCCATCCCGTTACCTCGACTCCGGTGACGAAACGGCGGTGGGGCCCAGTCGGGAATCCGACTCCGGCCTGCCACGCTGGGTGAAAGTCTCCGGAATCATCGCCATCATCGTGGTTCTGCTTCTTGCGGTCATACTGCTGACTGGCGGTGGTGGTGAGCACGGCCCCAGTCGCCACTCACAGTCCGGCGACGCACGTGCTGCGGCGTCCTTCTCGAGCGCGACAGGACACGGCGTACAGCTGTGACCATGACACCCCGGCTGCGGAAGTTCGCGCTCACCGCGCATGTCACTTCCTCGGTGGGGTGGCTCGGGGCGGTGGTTGTCTTCCTGGCATTGGGTGTTCTCGGCATGACCAGCCAGGATGCGCAGACTGTGCGGGGCGTCTATCTGGTGATGGAACCGGCTGCGTGGAGTGTCCTCGTGCCGTTGGGCTTCGCCTCCCTGCTGACCGGCATCGTCCAGTCACTGGGCACTACATGGGGATTGTTCGGGCACTACTGGGTCCTGTTCAAACTCGGGATCAACGTCCTGGCCACCCTCGTTCTGCTGTTGTACATGCAGACGCTGGATCTCCTAGCCGACCTGGCAGCCGACACCTCATCCGACGATCTCAGCGGGCTGAGGAGCCCGTCTCCGCTGATCCATGCTGCTGGTGCCCTGGCGCTGTTGCTCGCCGCCGCGGCGCTGTCGGTGTTCAAACCGCGGGGCATGACCCGGTACGGACAGCGTCGACAGCGCGAGCGTGCCCTGCCGCCGAAAGCCCCCTCCCAACGGCGCAAGGCGCTGTCGCAGCCCTAGATCGGGTGCTGCTGCCGAGCCCGTGACCTGGAAGAATCGAGCCCATGCCGAAGACGACGAAGACCGGCAAGGCGAAGAAGAGTGAGCTGCCCAGCACCCTGCAACGCTCGGACACCCACGCCCAGCAGACCTTCGCGAAGGTCCACGATTCCGCTGCCGAGCAGTACGGCGACCCCGGCCGGGCCCACCAGGTCGCCTTCGCCGCACTCAAACACACCTACGAGAAGGTGGGCGATCACTGGGAGCGCAAGGAGGGCGGTAGGAAGGGACCGTCGGATGCTCGGGCCGAGGAGGGCGGGCCGAACCCCACGGCCGAAACGGCCGGTGGAGTCGACGCGAACGCCTCCAAGAAGCACCTGCAGGACATCGCCAAGCGCCTCGACGTACGCGGCCGGTCGCGGATGACCAAGGACGAACTGGTCGACGCCGTCCAGAAGGCCAACGCTCGGGAGACGGCGAAAGCCCGCTCCTGAGCCGCACGCCCAGCAACACTGGGCGCATTCCACCCGGCATCTCACCGGAATTGTTCGCAGTCCACCTGATGCTTTGGGTGGAAAGCACCCAGAACACGTGGACTGCTGACTTAAGAGTCGCCGGATCTACAGCCCGGCTCTGTGACCCGGAGCTCGTACGCCCAGCGGCGTGCAGGCGCAGCGACGATGGAGCGGGTCAGGTCTCGTCCGGTACAACGTGCATCGCGGCCTCTTCGGCGCTGGCGGCGGCACTGTCGATGCCCACATCATCGGCACTGAGTTGAGGATCGACGTCACTCCCGATCCCCTGGTCCGGAGCGACCAACCGCCCGGAACGGTCATCGCCCACCTCATCGTCGATCAGCTCACCGGACAGGTCGTCGATCAGCTCCCCCTCACCTTCAAGATCGGCGTTGATCTCGACTCCGGCCGGGTTCTCCACGTCCTCGTCCTCGGCGGCCTGCTCGACCTCCTCCAAGGCGGGATCCGGCTCCTCCTGGGACAACCGCAGGTCCAGCGGCTCGCCGGCTTCCTCCTCCTCGCCGGTCGTGCCGTACCCCTGCCCGGGTGACCACTTTTCCGGGGCGGTGTAGCCCTCGTCGAGTACGTCGTCGACGCCGCGATCCACAAGGGTGTCCTCAGGCTGCAGCTGGGTCTCCTCGTCGACGCTGTAGGTGTTGTACGGAGTCGTGTCGTCGCTCTGGCTCATAGGACCACCCTGACATGAACTCCGGTTGTGCGCATAACCTCGGAAGATGCTTAACAGCCGAGCCGGACGGGTACGGGTCAGTACATGACCGTGGTGCGGTACCAGGACCTTCCGCTCGGAGACCGGGACAAGGCCTGGGACGGCAACGCCGCCGAGAAGCGCGTACGCAAGTGGGCCGCGGCCAAGGACAAGCCCAACACCAGCTATCGAGATGCCCATGTCTGGTACGACGGTTCGGCCCCGGACAACTTCGGCAGTTACAAGCTGTTGATCGCTGACGTCGTCAACGGCCGGCTGACCGCCATGCCGCGCGCTGTCATGGCCGCCGCAGCAGTGCTCCAAGGCTCTCGCGGTGGCGTCGATCTGCCCGAGGACGAAGCCCCCCGCGTACGGGGGCACCTGGCCCGCTACTACGACAAGATGGGCGACGACCCACCCTGGGACCGTTGACCCCCACTCCGCCGGCAGTCCTCCCGCCTCCTGAACCCCCATTTCGCGCCTGAATCAGGGCGTCCCTGAATCGAATGATTCGACTCAGGGCGGCCCTGATTCGGATGTGGCTGGACTCAGAGCGTCCCTGAGTCGGCTGGGTTGGCCCGCGGCTTGCGCAGGGCCAGCGCGACACCCAGCGCCGTGACGCCGACGCCGGCGATGCTGACCGGAGCAAGTTCTTCGCCGAAGAGCAGATAAGCCTCGATCGCGGTCGCCGGCGGCACGAGATAGAACAGGCTCGACACCCCCGAGGCACTGCCGCGCTTGAGCAGGAACAGCAGCAGCAGGACCGCACCGAGGGACAGGGCGAGCACCAGCCAGACCATCGCCAGACTGAACTCCACGGTCCAATCGATGGCCTGAGTCTCGAACCCGAAGGACAGGACGGTTAGCACAGCGGCCGCCGCCAAGTACTGCATCGCCGTCCCGCTGACCAGCGGTATGCCGTCCCCGTGTCTTTTCTGGTGGATCGTCCCGGCCGTACCGGCGGCCAGCGCGACCAAGCACGCCGCGACGCCCTGGAGCGGGAAGTCGCCCGAGACTCGTGCGTCCAGCAGGCCCGGGGCCAGGACCAGCACGACCCCGACGACGCCGAGGACCAGCCCCAGCCACTGCAGCCGGCTCAGCCGTTCGCCCAGGAAACGGTTGGCCAGGGCGGCGACCACGACCGGCTGCAGGCTGACGATCACGGCCGAGACTCCGGACGGCAGGCCCTGGTCGATCGCCCAGAACACGCCACCGAGATAGCCCGCATGCAGCAGGACGCCGGTCACCGCCGAGCGGCCCCAGTGCAAGCGCCCGCCCGGCCGCTCCGCACGCGTCGCAGCGACGATCAACCACAGCAGCGCACTGGCGATGACCAGTCGCACGGCCAGGAAGGTGAACGGCTCCGCGTAGGGCAAGCCGTACTTTGCTCCCACGAAGCCGGTGCTCCACAGGAACACGAAGATCGCTGGCGCCGCGGCAATCGCGAGCGACCGCTGAGACGAGGAGGCCACGCAAGCAGTCGATCACATCGTCACGGTTCTCCCCTTGGCGATTTTGGCCAAAACCGCCAGGAAAGGGGGATGATCGCCCACGGCAGAATGGCCGGCATGGTGTCCGAGGACGAGGTGCGTACGGCGGCTCTGTCGCTGCCCGAGACGAACGAGAAGTCCTCGTACGGGATGCCGGGATTCCGGGTACGTACCAAGGGATTCGCGCGACTCCACGAACAGCCCGGGGTCCTGATGCTGTGGTGCGCCGACCTTACGGAGAAGGAGGCGCTGATCGCCTCGGATCCGAAGACGTTTTTCACAACACCGCACTACGACGGGTACAGCAGTGTGCTCGTACACCTGGCGCGGATCGACAGCGAGGAACTCCTCGACCTACTCACCGCGGCGTGGCGGTCGAGGGCACCGAGGCGACTGCTCGAGGAGTTCGACGCAAGCGCGTAGCGGGGAGGTCCGCCGCGATGGCTGCGCGCCCGCGGGCTGGCGGTACGGGTGGTGCTGGCGGTACGGGCGGTAGCGTCGGTTCATGGACTTCGGACTCACCGAGGAAGAGCGGGCGATCCGCGACACCGTGCGGGATTTCGTCAAGCGCGAGGTCATGCCGCTGGAGGCCGAGTGCCTGCGCAACGAGCGCGCCGGTCGGGTCGGCGTCGACCGCGCCACCCTCAAGGCTCTGCAGCAGAAGGCGAGGAAGGCCGGCTTCTGGGGGATCAACACCCCCGAGGAGTACGGCGGAATGGGGCTCGGCCCGGTGATGACCGCCCTGATCAGCACCGAACTGGCGCGAACGTTCGTACCGTTCTATCTGGGCGGGTACGCCGACAACATCCTCTATCACTGCACGCCCGATCAGGCCGAGCACTACCTGCTCCAGGTCATCGCCGGGGACAAGGTCTCGTGTTTTGCGATCACCGAGCCCGGTGCCGGGTCGGATGCCAAGGCGATCACGACGTCGGCTCGCAAGGAGGGTGACGCCTGGATCATCCGCGGCGAGAAGACGTTCATCACCCGCGGCAACGAAGCCGACTTCACGATGGTCTTCGCGGTCACCGACAAGGAGTTGGGCGCCGACGGCGGAGTGACTGCCTTCCTCGTCGACCGAGACATGGGCTGGAAGTCCGAGCCGATCGACACGATGGGGGAGTGGGGGCCGGCGGCACTGGTCTTCGACGATGTCGCCGTACCCGAGCAGAACATCCTGGGCGAGATCGGCCAGGGCTTCAAACTCGCAATGGAATGGATAAATGCAGGCCGGTACGTGCTTCCGGCCCGGGCGGTCGGGTCCTGCGAGCGGCTGCTGCAGTTCGCCGTGGACTACGCCAATACGCGGTCGACATTCGGCCAGCCGCTGGCCCAACGCCAGGCCATCCAGTGGATGATCGCCGACTCCGCCGTCGAGATCGAGGCGATGAAGTGGCTGACCCTGCACGCCGCCTGGCAGATGCAGCAGGGCCAGGACAACCGGCACACCTCCTCGATGGCCAAGCTGTACGCCGGCGTCAAGGCCAACGAGGTGGTGGACCGGGTTCTACAGATCCACGGCGGGATGGGCTACACCCGCGAACTGCCGATCGAGCGCTGGTACCGCGAGCTACGGCTGCTGCGCATCTACGAGGGCACCGACGAGATCCAGCGGCAGTCGATCGCCCGCAACCTGCTCAAGGGCAACGTGAAGCTCGGCACGACCCCCGGCTGACTCCACGATGTTGAGCTGTGATTGTGCGGGTGCCGCTATGGCTGCCAGGTTGGTGTCGGCGTGTCCGGGGTGACTCTGAGTTGATCTGACCGCCGGTTGGTATGTCTTGCCTTGTTGGCCGGGACACCCTTCGCGGCGGGATATTTCTGGCCCAGGTTTGAGTCCCTGAACGCGCTCAGCCCGGCCACGGCGGCCTCGACGGTGGGAGCGGTGTAGGTTGCCCTTGAGTAGGGCGCCAACCGCCTCGCGGTCGTTGTAGGACACGAACCGTATCGACCCTGATCAGGTGCACTACGCAGATCTGGACCGTGGTGTGCGGCTAGGTCGCCTCGATCGGCTCGGGCAGGTCGCTCAGCCCGTCGCAGCAGGCGATCAGGATGTCTCGGACGTCTCGGGTGGCCAGCACGGCGCAGACCCAGGCCAGAACTTCGCGGCCTCGGTTTTGCTGGACCCAGATCCCTAGGACGTGTTTCATGCCGTCGGTGTCGACCCCACCGCGATGTGGGCGGCCTTGTTCGGACCGCGTAGTTGTCTCGGACTTTGACCACCAGCGTCGAGGAAGACGATCGGGTAGACCTCCTCTATCGGCCGGGACTGCCAGGCCTTGACCTCGTCGAGGGCCGCGTCGGTGATCTTGGAGATCGTCTCGCGGGACAACTCGGTGCCCAGTGTGCGGGCCAGATGCGCCTGGATGTCGCCGATGGTCATCCCGCCGGCGTAGCGGGAGATGATCATCTCGTCCAGGCCGCCGGTCCGGCGCCAGCGAGGGCGCGAACACCGCCACTGTCATGATCAACAACCGGCTCACGAAAGATCCGGGCTAGTTCTGAAAAGTTTATCAATAAGAAGATTTGCATAAGTTAACTGAATACGAATGCCAGATGGAATCCGTACGAGGAGTAGCGATCTGCTCGCGCAGAGTAGCTAAATCAAGGCCTTCGTCGAATCCAAGAGGCGCGAAGTTGTTTGCTGTGCAAGCGTTCTGGTGGGGCGATCGACTTTGAACTTATGCATTCTATTTGAACTTATGCATTTTATCTTCTTCATAGCGCTTTCATTGGAGATGTGTTTGCCTGTGCCATATGCCCGGGACAAGCGCACCGGAAGTCGATCGCCCCTTCGGGGCAGTTCGACGCTGGGCAACCCGCGGGCTCCTGGTGGCCGGTCTGGGAACAGGCGTGTACGTCGCGCTTGTATCTGTCGGATCGCCCGCGAATGCCGATGAAGGTGGCCTGCTAGGCGCGGGTGACCCCGTGACGTCAGTAGTGCAGCCGGTGACGGACCCGATAATCGATGTAGTGGAGCCGGTCACCGAGACGGTCGTGGTCCCGGTCACCGAGATGGTCGTGGAGCCGGTCACCGAGACCGTTGACACCGTTGTGGTGCCGGTTGTCGAGACTGTCGTGGAGCCGGTCACCGAGACCGTGGTCGAGACCGTTGACACGGTTGTGGTGCCGGTTGTCGAGACTGTGGTCGCACCGGTGCTTGAGACGGTCGACGCGGTTGTGGTGCCGGTAGTCGAAACAGTGGGCGCAGTCGTTGCTCCGCTGACCGACGTGGTGGGCGGGGTAGTGGCTCCGATCACCGAAGCGGTCGCCGTCGTAGCGGCGCCTGTCCTCGCAACGGCGCCGATGGTGCCCGTAGTCACGCCAGTAAACGATGTGCTCCTTCCGGAGGCTGGCAACGGTCCTGGCGGTGCTCAGCCATCCGGTGCCGCCGCGTCAGCCGTATCGAGCCCGGCCCCAGCGGCGTCGCCAGCAAGCCTGTGCCTCGTTCTGGTGGAGTGGAGCAACGCGGCTGCCTGGCAGACCGGCGGCCTCGTATGGGGGGACGCGACGACTGCTGAGGTGCAGACGGCAGGGACCACGCCGCCTCCGCTGATGCCCATCCTGCCCGACGCTCCGAACTCATCTACAGGCGCGGTGCCGTGCCCGTCGAGTGCCGCCGGTGGAGCCAGCGGCGGCTCGGTGCTGGGAACTGTCGAGAACTTTCGCATACTTCAATTTGCCAACCTCCGCCCGATCGCGGGCGACGCCGTCTATGACGGCCTAGCGGCCCCCGAGCCGCCGCACTCTCCTGCCTGACGAACTCCTTCCCGGTCACACCCGCGTCGAGTAACGCACTCGAGGCCGGCCATGACCGCACGTCAGTCAGACATCCCTGGTGCGCACATGCGCACAACTGGAAGGAATATTCATGGCGAGATTCGTTCGAAACGGACTTGCTGTCGTGGGCTTTGCCGGAGGCTTCTGGCTTCTGGGCACCGCGGTGGCGAGCGCGGACGACGCGGTACCGGCTACGTCTGTTTCCGAGGTCACCTCGGAAGCAGACGCGAGCGCCGGACCAGCGGAGTCCAGCAGTACGGGTGGAACGTCGTCGGCCGATTCGGCGGCGTCCTCGTCGTCGGGTCCTGCGACGGCTAACAGCAACAATGACTCCACCACGACCGGGGGAGATTCCTCCGCGGCTGGTGGGCAGGCCACGAGCAGTGGCACGGTCAATGGCGGCGATGGGGGCAACTCCAGCGCCTCGGGTAACACCGGCGGAAACTTAGCTGGCACTCCGGCGCCGGATCGGGGCACCTCGAGCGCCAGCGCACCACCGCCCGGCATGCCCGTGCAGCAACCTCAAGGGGGCGGCACGGAAGGCGACACCGGGAACATCTCCAACTCCGGTGCTGCCGGTGATGGTGGTTCGGTCAGTGACAGCAACAACGCCACTGGCGGCGACGCTCAGAGTGGGGACACCAGCACCGTGGGTGGTTCCAACGAGTCCGACACCGCCGCGAACAGCGGCAACCTGACCGGCTCGCGGGCCAACTCCGGGCGGGGCGGCGACGCCAGCGTGCGGAACGCGGTCATCC
>JBPCPI010000160.1:0-7118 GCA_050999295.1 Geodermatophilaceae bacterium
CACCAGCAGACCGCCGACGAGGAAGGTGCCGGCGAAGCCGACGCTCACCGCCAGGCCCACCGCGAGCGCCCTGCCCAGCCGCTGGGGTCTGGAACTCTCGACACCGCTGCTGTCGGCCACGTTGTACGCGAGGAACGCCGGCAGCAACATGAACCCACAAGGGCTCACGAGCGCAAGCATCCCGACTCCGTAGGCGAAGGCCAGCTCACCCATTACGCACACCGTCCGATCTCGCGCCGGCAGGTCGATCTCGTCCGCCTGTAGGTCACGCGACCGGCCTGCTAGCCACTCCTCAGCACCGGGTGGCCCCGGGCAGTCCAGTCATGTCTTGTTCACGGTCCCCTTCGGTGTGTTGGGGTGGCGGCGACGCCGGCGGCGTTGCCGGCAGTCGTTCATCTGTTCGCTGGTGCGTAACCGTTGCCGACCCTTGTGCGTCGGCCAACCGGGTTTGCGGGTGTTCATGGCTGTCCTTCGTGGTCGCAGCCGCCGCGGCAGGGGCGACCGGACATGGTGCGTTTCGACTGGCAGCTGGCGGGGTCGGCGCCGCACGCCGGGTACGGGAAGCAACCAACGCCGACGCTGCAGTTGCCGCCTGAAACGGCATGCGACGCGGGGCGTGACGCGTGTGACGCGTTACCTGCATGAGTCCGTATGTGCGTGCGCGCGATGGGGGAACTAGAAAACTGGTCACACGCGTCACGCGTCACCATTTCGGCGCCGCCGTGTCGGGATCGGGTTGGCAGCAGCGTCGCTGGCCATCATGCCGTTCCTGTCCTGGGCGCAGCGCCGTACCGGCCGGGAACTCGGATCGGTCACTGTGGTGGCCGATTCCACCCAGACGCTGCTGTGCACCTACCTGCCTGCAGTGCTGCTTGCTGGGTTGATCCTGAACGCCACTTTGGGCTGGTCGTGGGCGGACCCGATCGTAGGACTGGTCATCGCGGCGGTCGCCGTCAAGGAAGGGCGCGAAGCGTGGCGCGGCGACAACTGTTGCTCCCCCACCGTCCTCCTCGATGCCCAACCCGCCTGTGGCTGCAAGGTCGGATGCGATGGCGCCAGCTGCGCAGGCCTCGGTGACCGCGATGGAACGCAGTCACCTGCTGTGGGCGAACGCCGCCAATGAACCGCCACCACAGCGGCTCTGCTTGGGCTGCTCATCATCATGGGGTCAGTAGAGACGTCGACAGGCGGTACCTCAGCTCAGCTCTATTGCTGATCGTCGGCTTCATGGCCGTCGAGGTAGTCGTCGGCTTTATCGCCGGATCTTTGGCGTTGATCTCCGATGCCGCTCACATGCTCACCGACGCTGCAGCTATCGGGCTGGCGCTGGTCGCGATGCGGCTGGCCGCCCGACCCGCCAAAGGCGCGTACACCTACGGACTGAAACGGGCCGAAATTCTCTCAGCCCAAGCCAACGGGATCACCCTGCTCCTGCTGGTCGCTTACTTCCTCTACGAGGCGATACGCCGCCTCTTGGACCCACCCGAGGTCTCAGGCGGCCTGGTCCTGATAACAGCCCTAGTCGGCATCGGGGTCAACGTCCTCGCGGCATGGCTCTTGTCCAAGGCCAACCGGTCGAGCCTCAACATTGAGGGTGCGTTCCAGCACATCCTCAACGACCTATACGCCTTTATCGCAACCGCCGTGGCAGGACTTGTCGTCATCCTCACCGGCTTCGCCAGCGCCGACGCCATCGCCGCCCTTGTCGTCGCAGCACTCATGGCTAAAGCCGGCTACGGGCTGCTGCACGACTCCGGCCGAGTGCTCTTCGAAGCAGCCCCCCGCGGTATCAGCCCCCAGCTGGTCGAGACAGGTATCCGTGGCCTGGCCGGTGTCGTCGATGTTCACGAACTCCACGTGTGGGAAGTAACATCCGGGTTCCCGGCACTGTCTGCCCACATTCTGGTCGGCAGCAACCACGACTGCCACGAGCGCCGGTCAGCAGTCGAAGCACTGCTAGAAGCCAGCTTCGACATCCATCACACCACCCTCCAAGTCGACCACCGGGACGACCTCCTCCCGGAGGCCACCCTCACTCAGCGGCTGCGACCCGTAAGCAGCCCAGGCGACACCGGGCACTCAGATGCCGCCCACTCTGACGGAGACGCGTAGCCGCTTTTCACGTGCCAATCTCGCCGATCCCCTGGGAAACAGTGCGAGATGAGCTCACACCAACCGTGCTCTGGTTCTGGTCTCGGCGCACCGACGAGACAATCCCGCGCCGCGAGCGGTGCGTTGATCAGCAGTGGACGCCGATCGTCACTGCGGCACGGTGGAATCGCAGCACGCAAAGTAGGGACTCAGGCGACTGCCAGGGCCGTTTCGACGGAGCCCGAGAGGGCGGATCCAATGGGTGCCGCAACACGTGGTTGCTCGAACGAGTCGGACAATAGACGGTTGAGGGCTTCGGCGCGCGCGTACGTGCGCCGAGCGTCTTGCGGGACTCAGAAAGAGACGGCATCAAACCCGAGACGCTTCAGGGGGTCAATCTTCGGCCGCCGTGGGGGGCCAGTTTTCAGGTGCCTTCGGCATGATGATGGTGGGGCATGGTGCGGGGGGAAATAGTAAACCCGTTTCAGGTTCGAGGATCGCGTGTCGGACCCATCGCGAGACGCGCGAAGCATACAGACGTCCAGGCCTGGCACGGCCAGACGCTTCGATGGCGCGGTTGCGCGCGCTAGGGATTTGCTAGACACGGACATACCTCGGGCCGGCACCAGCCGTCTCCGGGCGGATGGCCGATGGATGGAATCGCAGGTCAAAGGACTGGCAGCGGGTACACCGGACCACACGGACATGACCACCGGGCATTTTCAATCCGCGGGTTGTGGGTTCGAGTCCCACGAGGCCCACCGCGCTGACCTTACCTGTGTGTAGAGGTCGGCGGTGATGGCGAGCGAGCTGTGCCCGAGGCGCGAGCTGACCACCTTCATCGGCACACCGGCGGCTAGCGCCAGGCTGGCACTGGTGTGTCTCGTGCAGCCGGATGGCGGGCAGCCCGGCGCCTGCGATCATTCGTTGGAACTCGTGGGTCACCCAGTCGGGTCGCAAGCATCGACCGTCTTCGCGAGTGAAGAGCAGTCCGCTCTGGGTCCAGAGCCCTGCCGCCAGCGCCATCTGGGCTTCCTTGTCCTGCTGATCCCGGTGCTCACACAGGATCGCAACCGTGGCAGCGTCAAGAGGGACCGTACGCGCCGCTCCGGGTCTTTGGCGGTCCGAACGTCGGGGAGCCGGAAGTGTTCAGCAGGCTCCCCTCTGTTGTCAACTGGCGGTCTTGAAGGGCTTCTTGGTTGCGGTCTTCCGGGGCGGCGCTGGGTGGGTTGTAGCGTCGGGTGCGCGGGTCCGGGAAGTGGCTTGTCCGAAGCGTCGATGTGCGGGGGCAGGTCGGCCGCGCTGGACTGATGAGTCGCCCCGCGTTGCCCTCCCGGGCCCGTGCCAACCTCCTCGATCGATTGCTCCGTCGTCTCGTTCTCGGCCTCTTGTGCCGCGGCTTTGGCGTCGGCGAGGAGTTGTCGGTACAAGGCGTCGGAGATCCGTCGTTTGAGTTACCTAAGTCAACTCCGTTGGGCGTCGAGTATGTAGACGGGCTTGGTGGAGGACGGGGTCGTAGGGAGTTCCGGTGTGCCAGCAGGCCCAGATGACGCGGATCCAGGCTCGCGCGACGATGCGGGTGGCGTGCGGGTTCCGCTTTCCGCGTGCTCGCGCATCGGCGTAGAGGGCGCTGGCCCAGGGCGACTGCAGGCGGGCGTTGTGCGCGAAGGATGTGATGGCTTTGCGAGCGCGCGTGTTCGCGGCCCAGCGGAAGTAAACACCGGTGGTCTTGCCCGATGCTTTGGTGACCGGTGCGGCACCGCATTCGGTGGCGGCCTGCTCGGCGTTGTCGACGCGGTCCAGAATCGGTCCGACCTCGGCTAGCAGCTGGGCCAGGTTGATGACCCCGACGCCGGGGAGACGCTCGAGCAGCCGGGCGCGGGGGTGGCTGGCGACGCGCTGGGCGATGGGGTGCTCGACGTCGGTGATCACGGCCTGCAGCACCCGGAGAAGAGCGACCTGCGCGGTGATCATGGTGCTCAACGTGTCCGCCGGCAAGCCGACCGGCGCCACGGGTGCCGTGCGGAGCCGGGCCAGCAGCTCAGTCGCGGACTTCCCGCCGCGGTAGGAGTGGCGCCGACAGAATCCAGCCATCCGTGCCTCTCCGAGGTGCGCAGCTGAGTGTGGAGTCGGGTAGTCCGTGAGGAACGCCAGCGCGATCGGTGAAGCGAGGGACTGGAACAGGTTGCGGGGACCTGGCCAATGCGCGTCAAGAGTGGCGGTCAGCTGGTTGGTCGCGGCGGTGCGGGCCCGTACCTGGTCATCGCGCAACCGGACCAACGCCTGAAGCTCTCGCAGCCCGGGATCCACCGGTTCCAGCCGTCGCAGCCGATGCCCGTCGGTGCGCAGGTAGTCGGCGAGCTTGTAGCTGTCCCCGGGGTCCGACTTCGCTCCCGAGGCGCCCCAACGAGACGGGCAGCATAGAAGGACGTCGGGTGGACCGGGACGACAGGGTGCCCAGCAGCAAGCAGCCGGTCCACGACCAAGCCGCTGGTCTTCTCGATGATGACCGGCAACGCCTGCGGGTCGCCATGGCCGCGAAGCCGCTGCAACGTGTTCGCCCAACCCGCCTCGCTGTGCTGGAACGCCCACCGCTCACGAACGCCGCCATCATCGTCGAGAACGGTGACGTCATGGGTGCGGCTTGCCCAGTCCCAACCGACAACAGTCATTTCTGGCCTCCCGATGGAGTCGATGATTGACTCATCGGTGTCGAGGCCCTTCGCCGGTTCCTCATTGTTCGGCCCTCGGTCGGGCATGTTCCTAACGCCGGTCAAGGGCCTCGGCGCATCGGAGGTGGCAGCACTAAAACTGGCCCTTGAAGGACACGGCAACGAGGCCATCCTCCGACACGACCGAGAGCCACGACCAGGCATCCGTCCCGGCCGCGCATCCGATACTCCCCCAATGAGACAGCGCATGGCCTCCGCCCGGGTCTTGCCTCGGGCGAGCTTGCGTCGGTAGTAGGCGCGGCCTTCGGTGTCGAGGCGGATCTGGGTGGCTGCGGCGATGTGGATCATGTGGTTCATCGTCTCTCCGGAGGACGCCTCGATCGGCGCGGTCCCTGTCCAGGACGCGAACCGGTTCTGGTCGGCGAACCTGGCGGCGTCGCCCACGTCGGCTAGGACTCGGGCGGTGACGATGGGGCCGACGCCGGGCAGCTCGGTCAAGGTGGAGCCGCTGGCCTGGACCGTTGCCTTCAGCTCCTTGCTGAGGAGCTTGATCTTCTTCTCGACCGCGACGAGTTCGGCGAGCTGCTCGGCCGCAAGCCGGCGGCGGGTCTTCCCGACGACGTCACGGGGACGCACCGAGGCGAGGATCGCCTTGGCCTGCAGGGCGGTGATGTCCTTCTTCGCCTTTCCCGAGGTCAGCTCAGCTAGCAGACGCTGCAACCGGTTGACGGTCTGGACCCGTCGCCGGACGAGCTCGTGGCGGTGGTCGGTCAGCATCCGCAGCGCCTCCAGCTCGGGGTCGTGGGCCAAGACGCGCAGGTCCTTCGCGCGGACCGCGGCGACGGCGACCGAGTGCGCGTCGTGGGCATCGGTCTTTCGACCGTGGCCGGTGTCGAGCATCCGGACCCTGGCGGCGAGCTTGGCCGGCACATCCACGACCTGCTCCCCGCCGGCCAGCAGCCGCTGCGCCAAGGGCCGGCCCGCGCCGTTGCTGCCCTCGACCGCCCATGTCCGCTCCTGCCAGGCCGCGACGTGCTTGTTCATCGTGGTATAGCCGCCCTTGTCGGTGGCGAACCGCCCGCAGGCGAGCACCAGCTCGTGGTGGTCAACGACCTCGATCGTGACCGACAACTTTTGGGGGTCGACCCCGATGACGATCTTCTTCATGCACGTCCTGACACATCTCTTCGAAGGGATAGGACGGCGAGGCGGGCATTGCTGCTGCGAGCCGGGCACACCCCTCTTGGGCCACGCCCCACGACAGCGCCCGACGGGGACGCAAACCGGAATCGAGCCAAACCCAGGGGCGGGTGGGCAGCCGCAAGGAGAACGTCCCGCCGCGCACCTGGACCGCGTCTGGCCCGACACCGGTCCTATGGGAATCGTCTAGCAGCCGCATCCGCGCACGCATGCCGATGTGCGGACTTCCGACTGGCGGCCGGAATCCCCAACCGAACAAAATCATGCTCCTGACTCGAACGCAGCTGGCCAAAGGTCATTGTTGTTGTACAGCGCGTGCACGGCGTCCAGCTCGACGTCGGCGCTCTCCGGGGGGATCGCGACGCTGCCGGCGACCCACCAGTCGGCGCCCGGCAAGCCGGCGGACGCGTAGGCGCGTTCCCCCGGCTCGACATCGTTGTAGGACCTGCGCGCTTGGGCGATGACCTCGCCGTGCGCCGGTTCCCACAGTCGAACCGAACCGGCGTCCTTATGGGTCAGTACGACGGCGTCGTACCACCTCCACACCACGACGTCAGTTCCGGTCGGCGACGTGGCGATCGCTACCAGATGACCAGGAGACACCCGCTCTACGCGCGGTGACGGGAACGTCGGCGCAAATCGCACCGAGAAGACCTGTCCTTTGCTCCATGCCTCACAAGCATGCTCCGCGACCCGCAGGACACGGGCACTTCGAAGGCACGGAACGACAGCGGAACAAGAGGACGAGGAGGGCATGCGTCGAGTGTCGCTCACACACGCCATCGAACTGACTGATGTGCGCCGCGAGGGCTTGTGCCCTGACCGCGGGTGCACTCATCTGCCGCGATCCGGGCGACCGCGTGGCGCGTCATTCCGCCGCGTCAGCGCGCCCACATTGACGCCCCTGCATGCATCCAGTCGGCGGCCAGAGTGCTAGACGCAGTCTCGCACCCTGAGGCTCAGGGGGCATTCTTGCTTCCCGGCCGGCGGATGGCGGACTCCCCCTTGGCAATGGGCCAGCTCCGAGAACGACGGTCGGGAGGTTTTAACCGAGGCACACTCCATACGGAGAGGAGGCGAAATCAACATTCTCATCATCGACGGCGCGAACGTCGTGGGCAGCCGACCCGACGGCTGGTGGCGCGACCGACCCGG
>JBPCPI010000129.1:0-8890 GCA_050999295.1 Geodermatophilaceae bacterium
ACGCCGGGATCTTCATGACCGGGTTCTTCCCGATCATGATGTTCGCCCTGCCGGCTGCTGCGCTGGCGATCGCACACACGGCGAGGCCCAGTCAGAAGAAGGCTGTCTTGGGCATCATGAGCGCCGCAGCGCTCACCTCGTTCGTCACGGGTATCACCGAGCCGATCGAGTTCGCGTTCCTGTTCGTGGCCTGGCCGCTCTACCTGATCCACGCGCTGTTCACCGGCGTCTCGATGGCCCTGGTCAACGCCCTGGACATCCACCGCGGGTTCGGGTTCTCCGCGGGCGCCATCGACTACGTGCTGAACTTCGGGATCGCCCAGAAGCCGCTCCTGCTGATCCCGATCGGGCTGGCCCTCGCGGCCGTGTACTACTTCCTCTTCCGCTGGGTGATCGTCAAGTGGAACCTGCGCACGACCGGTCGTGAAGAGGACGACGATGTCGAGGGCGATCCCGCGGAGCCGGGCATGGTCGACGACAGCGGCAAGACCAGTGTTGATCGGGCCGCAGAGCGCACCAGGGCAGAGCGCACCAAGGATGAACGGGCCAGCGCTGACGACACCGCCGGAAGCGAGCGCGGGTGAAGGATCTGCACGGCATAGGTGTTGCGGGCGGCCGGGTCGCCGGCCCGGTCGCCGCGATGCCGCCGCCCATCGGCGAACCTGCTGCGGGCCGGCGGCTGGAACAGGAGGCAGACCGCGAGGCAGCGGAAGCTTTGCTGGAGAGTTCATCCGGGGCGGTCGGGGCAGAGCTGTCTGCTCGCGCAGATGCCGCGCGACAGGCTGGACGCGACCAGGCTGCCGAGGTGCTCGAGGCGACCGCGATGATGGCGACCGACGCGACCCTGCTGGGCGAGGCGAAGATCCGCATCGGCCAAGGACTCCCTGCTGAGCGGGCCGTCTGGGATGCGGCAGAGCATGTGGCCGAACAGCTTTCGTCACTCGGGGGTTACATGGCCGAGCGGGTTCGCGACGTTCACGACGTACGCGATCGGCTGGTGGCGGAGTTGACCGGGCGTCCGGCCCCGGGCATCCCGGTGCGCGATGAGCCGTTCGTCCTGGTGGCCCGCGACCTGGCACCGGCCGACACCGCCGCCCTGGATCCGGCCGACGTGCTGGCGCTGGTCACCGAGCAGGGAGGCCCGACCAGCCATACCGCAATCCTTGCCCGCGCGCTGGGGCTGCCTGCGGTGGTCGGGGTCGCAGGTGCCACCGACCTGGCCGACGGCAGTTGGGTGCTCGTCGACGGCGCGCAGGGCAGCATCGTGATCGATCCCACCGAGGAGCAGCGCAGCACCGCGGCGAGCTCACAGACGCCGACTTCTCTGCGGGCCCCCGGAGCGACCTCGGACGGGCACCGGGTGGCGCTCTACGCCAACGTCGGAGACCCGTCCGGGGTCGAGGCTGCGGTCGCGGCCGGTGCAGAGGGCGTGGGTCTGTTCCGCACCGAGTTCTGTTTCCTCGACCGGAGGCAGGCGCCATCGGTGGACGAGCAGGTGAGGGCGTACGAGCGGGTCTTGCATGCCTTTCCCGGTCGCCGGGTGGTCGTACGAACTCTGGACGCCGGGGCGGACAAGCCACTTCCGTTCGTCACAGCCGACGACGAGCCCAATCCCGCGCTGGGGGTCCGCGGATTGCGTACGGCTAACCGTTCGCCGCAGGTTCTGCACGATCAGCTGAGCGCGATCGCGCGCGCCGCCGCGGACTCGGACGCGGACGTGTGGGTGATGGCCCCGATGGTCGCCACCGCGGACGAGGCGCGTGCCTTCGCTGAGCAGGCGCACGATGCCGGTCTGCCGACGGCCGGGGTGATGGTCGAGATCCCATCGGCCGCGCTGACGGCGGAGGCGCTGCTGCAGGTCTGCGACTTCGCCAGCATCGGCACCAACGACCTTGCCCAGTACACGATGGCCGCCGACCGTCAGCTCGGCGCCCTCGCCCCGCTCAACAATCCCTGGCAGCCGGCCCTGCTGCGGCTGATCGCGATGACTGCGGACGCCGGAAGCCGTACCGACCGGGCGGTCGGGGTCTGCGGAGAGGCGGCTGCGGATCCGCTGTTGGCCTGCGTGCTGGTGGGTTTGGGCGTCACGAGCCTGTCCATGACCCCCCGAGCGTTGCCTGCCGTCGGCGCTGCGCTCGCCGAGATCACGCTGACCCGATGCGCGCAGCTGGCGAAGGCCGCCCTGGCCAGTGAATCCCCCACTGCCGCCCGGGAGTCCGTGGCGGGCATTCTCGACCCGTCGCCCTAGACACATCGGAGTCCGTCATGCCTGAGCGTCGAGCCGTTGTTGCCAGCGCGGTCGGTCTGCACGCTCGTCCCGCTGCGCTGCTGGCCAAGGCCGCTGCCGATCAGCCGGTCAAGGTCACGATCGCCGTACCTGGGGTCGAGGGTGGGGCCGGTAGGGGTCCGGTGGAGGCCTCGAGCATTCTCGGCTTGATGACCTTGGGGGCCGAGCACGGCGACGAGGTGGTGCTCTCCGCCGAAGGAGAGGGCGCCGAAGCTGCGCTGGATGCACTTGCCGAGTTGATCGCCCAAGACCAGGACGCCTAGGGCAGCCAGTCGCCGACGGCGGGGAGGCGAGCCAGAGGCAAGTCACCGAGCTGCATCCCTTATGGAACCCAATCCCCGACGGCGGTCACGGTGAGGCCGGTACCGTCGAGGCCGGCAAATCTCGGTGCCGCGCCGCCGGAGATCTGTGGGAACTGGGCCACCATGGCCCGCGCGGCTGCCTCCTCGGCGACGACGCCTGGGGTGAAGAAGGCGGTGGTTGCCGGCACCTGGGTCTCGGAGTAGTTACGCAGGTCCGCGATCGGCCAGCCGCCGGCCTCGAGGAGCGCGGCCACGCGAGCGGCGAGACCATTTACCGCACTGTTGTTCAGCACGGTGACCGCTACCACGACCGCGGGTGGTGCCGAGGTGGTAGAGGTAGCGGAGCTGGTGGACTCGGCGATCTCCGTCGACGTCGCTGTGGTGGTCGTGCTGCCGCTGCTCTCCGGCGCCGGGGGCGCGGTGTTCAGCCAGATCATTCCGAAGACCACAAGGATGCTGACAAGGCTGGAAACTCCGATGGCGACAGCCGCGGGCCGCCGCGAGCGGTACCGCTGCGGTGCAGACCAAACCGCGCTGAAACTATGTCTTCCCATCCGCCACGTCTTCCCATCCGCCACCAACTCTAGCCAAGCCGGGGTCGATGCCGAGCCTGCTCACCGAGTTGTTTCTGCATGGGCCTCGCAGCCTGGACCGGCGCCTAGGGCAACCAGTCGCCGACTGCAGCGACGGTCAGTCCGGAGCCGGGCAGCCCGTCGAATCTGGGTACCGCGCCGCCGGAAATCTCCGGGAACTGGGTGACCAACGCCCGTGCAGCGGCCTCTTCGGCGGCATTGCCGGCGGTGAAAAGGGCGGTTGTCGCGTCCAACTGGATCTCGTTGTAGTTGATCAACTCGACGATGGGCCAACCCCCCGCTTCCAGGGCAGCGGCCACCCGCGTTGCCAGGCCAGCGGTCAGGTCGGGACTGTTGTTCAGCACGGTGACCGGCAGGAAAGCTGGCGCCGGCGGCGCAGTCGAAGTGACGGGAGGCGTGGTTGAAGCAGTCGTTGCGGTCGTGGTCTCGGCTGCCGTTGTCTCGTCGGCGGAGGACGTGTTCTGACTGGCCGTGCTCTGCGGGTCATCGTTGGCACTCAGGAGCGAGACCAGCCCGAAGACCAACAGAATCACCCCGAGTAGGGCAACTCCCCCGGCGACGGCGACCCGCCTGCGCACGGCCGGCGACGTGCTCGGGGAGACAACGTCCTGCTCGTCGGTCTCATACTCGCTGAAGGCGTCGCGCCCACTGGGCTGCTCGCCCGACCGAGCCGACGGACCGCCGGCACTGTGCCGTCCCATTTGCGGCCAACCTTAGCGAGCACCTAACGAACGGCATGGCCCGCGCAGAGGCGTGCTGGAGGCTAGCGGATCAGCGGTCCAGATCGATGCCGAGTCGGCGAGCCGAACGCTGCCGCTGGCGGCTGGCCCGCAACCGCCGTAACCGCTTGACGAGCATCGGATCGAAGGCCAGCGCCTCGGGACGATCGATCAGGCCGTTCAGAACCTGGTAGTACCGAGTGGTGGACATGTCGAACAGTTCCCGGATCGCCTGCTCCTTGGCACCTGCGTACTTCCACCATTGCCGCTCGAATCCCAGGATCTCCCGATCCCGACGAGCCAGCCCTACGGTCTCGGCACCGGTCTCTGCATCGTCATCCCACGGCACCGGACTCACCCCAGCCAACCGGGGGGTCGGCTTCGCCCGGCCGCTCTGATCGCGGCGCTGCCCGGAAGCAGAACTAGCCTTCATGCGCCGATGCAACCCTTTCCGTGGCTCATCGCCAGGCTGAATGACAGCCATGGCATTCGATTACGGACGAAGACTAACCGGTTGCGCCGCGCCCTCCTTTCTCGGCACGCCGGACAACTCGGGGATCGGCTGCTCCGGGCATGGGCTGGGTCGCCTCCTCCAGAGTCCGTCCAAGGAGAAGATCAGTAGGGCCACCCACACAAGGCAGAAACCCAGCAGCCGTACCGGTGGCATCGGCTCGTTGAAGACCGTCAAGCCGAAGATCAGCTGCAGGGTGGGCGCCAGGTACTGCAAGAGCCCGAGTGTCGTCAGGGACACCGCGCGCGCCGCGGAGGCAAAGAACAGCAGCGGTACGGCGGTCGCCACACCGGCGCTCATCAACAGCGCTGTGTGTCCGACGCTCACCTGCCCGAAGGCCAGGTCCCCGCGGGCGGAGAGCACCATCAGGAGCGCGATGGCGGGCAGGACCAGGACGCCGCTCTCCACGGCCAGACCCACCGCCGACTCGACCGGGGCAAGCTTCTTGAGCAGGCCGTAGAAGCCGAACGTGCAGGCCAGGGTCAGTGCGAGATAGGGCAGCCGGCCGTAGTCCACCGTGAGCACGACCACGGCCACCGCGGCGAGAGTCACCGCCGCCCACTGCGCGGGACGCAGGCTTTCCCGGAAAAATAGGACGCCGAGTATGACGCTGACCAGGGGGTTGATGAAATACCCGAGGGAGGTCTCCACCACCAGGCCGTTGTTGACGCCGTAGATGTAGGTGAACCAGTTCGCCGCGATGAGCACCGCCGCGCCGGTGAGGATCAGGACTGTTCGCCGGCTGCGCAGGACCGCGCGAACCTTCGCCCAGTTCCGTCCGATCGCGATCAGCACGCAGACGAAGATCAGCGACCACACGAACCGGTGGGCCAGGATTTCCACCGGGCTGGCCGGTTTCAGCAGCGGCCAGTAGAGCGGGAACAGGCCCCACAGGGTGTAGGCGGCGATCCCGAATAGCACCCCACGACGACCCTCCGGCACGACTGGAACGTTAACTCGCCGTCAGGAGTCCGATGACCAGCCCCACCAGAATCAACCCGACAGCGGCGAGCACCCGCTGGGTCGTCCCGGTGTTGCCGCTCTTGCTTGCGCCCTGCTGTACGGGAAGCCCAAGCACTTGGGCGAGTTGGCTCGGCACCACCAACCGCCCCTGTTGGGCCGCCTCGAACACTCCGCGACGCACGCTGTCGATCACTGGTCCGAGCTTCTTGCCCGAGAATGTGATTCGGCCCTGGGTGTCGCCCAGGATGACGGAGGAGTTTCCGCGACCGGTGGTGATCGCCGCCGATGTGAGGTTGGCGAGGTCGATCCGTCGCCAGCCCAGCGCGGTTTTGCCGAACAGGTCGCTTCCCCAGGTACGGACCTCGGATGCGGTCTCGGACCAGATCGCCATCAGGCCGGCCACCGCGCCGGCGACCGCGCCGATCAGCAGGTAGAAGCTGATGCCGGTGCGCCCGTATACGGCCAGATACGTGCCCATCCAGAAGGACGCGCCCAGCACGATCAGCGCGAGGACGCCAAGAGCGACCGGCCACAGCGCTGAGCGGCGCGCGATTGCGTTGCGCGGCGGTCCTTGCGGTTGATCCGGGAGCTGGATCGGTGGGCCGTACTGCGGGCCGGGCTGACCGGGCGGCTGTTGTCCCGGGTAGAGCGCGCCCGAGGTCGGCGGTTGGAACGGCGCGCCCGAGGTCGGCGGTTGGAAGGGCGGTTGGCCATGCGATGGCGGCTGGGCTGTCACGCGTACATGGTGCCAAACTCCGATCGCGGACTTGATCGGTCGATCGTCGACCGCACGCGCTGCCCGCATCAGCTAGCCGCCGTCACCGGCCGGCGCGGCCTGCGGAAAGCCCAGCTTGGTCAACTCCTGCTGTGCCACGGTCATCGCTGCGTTCGCGGCCGGAACGCCGGCGTAGACGGCTGCATGCAGGATGACCTCGGCGATCTCATCCGGGGTGACACCGTTGTTCTGTACCGCGGCTCGGATATGCAGAGCGAGCTCGTGGGAGTGGCCGAGCGCGGTGAGCACGGTGATCGAGAGCATGCTGCGGGTCCGGCGATCCAATCCCGGACGTGACCAGACCTCCCCCCAAGCCGTACGGGTGAGGTAGTCCTGGAAATCGGCGGTCAGGGTGCTGATTCGAACGAGGGCCTCGTCCACGTACTCGTCGCCGAGGACCTGACGGCGTATGGCGTAACCCTGTTCGCGGTGCTCGTCGTCATCCACTCTGGGCCGCATCGCCTTTGGAGAAGTCGCCCTTGGAGAAGTCGCCTTTGGAGAAGTGTTCGAGCAGGGCGTCGGTGACCGCTTCCGGTTGGTCAACAGTGGCAAGGTGCGCGCACTCCGCCAGTTCGATCAGACGTGACCCGGCTATCCCGGCCGCGATGGTCTGCTGGTGTATCGGCGGTATCGAGGGGTCATCGGCTGCGGCGATGACCAGGGTGGGGGCGGTGATGGCGGCCAGGTCGTCGCGCAGATCCATGTCGCGGATGGCGTCACAGCAAGCCGCGTACCCGTCAGCGGCGGTCTGCGCGATCATCTCGCGCAAGTAGTCCGTGGTCAGTGGATCCGCAGCCCGGCGTGCATCGGTCAGCCATCGAGCTACGACCGTGTCGGCGATGGCGCCGGTGCCCTCGGCCCGCACGATCGCTGCTCTATCGGCCCAGGTCTCTGGTGGTCCCACCTGGGCTGACGCACACAGCACAACGAGCCGGTCCACCCGCTCAGGATTGTGCGCTGCCAGCCGCAGGGCGACCATCCCGCCCAGTGACAGTCCGGCCACATGGGCCCGCGCTATTCCCAGGTTGTCCAGGAGCGCGACCGCGTCGTCGACGAGATCATCGATGACGTACGGCCCTGGAGGGACCGGCGATTCACCGTGTCCGCGGGTGTCGCACCTGACCACCAGGAAGCGTTCGGCCAGTTCGGGCACCTGACGTTCCCACATGGCCAGCGTGCTGCCTAGTGAGTTCAGGAGCAGAACCGCCGGCGTGTCCGGCGATCCGATGATCTCGTGGTGCAGGGCAATTGCGCCCATCGGTTCGTCCTCTCGTTGACGGTCCTTGGCTGCTCACTGCGGTCGGTGGTCGGTGGTCGCGCGGTAATCGGCCAACGCCCGGTCGACCAGCGCCGCTACGTCGTGCGGCGCAGCGTCGGACGCGAGCGCGGCCAGATTCATTGCCGTTCGTTGCTCATCCACCCTGACCGACGCCAGGGCATCGTGCAGCCATGCGGCAGCCGAGCCTACGCAGGTCAGCAGGTCGCTCAGGGCCAGCCATTCGGTGTGCCACGCTCCGGCAGCGCGCTCATGCTCCTGTTCCATGGCCGCGAACAACGTGACGGCCAGCCCTGGCGCCCGCTTGGCCGCCGATCTCGCTGCCACGGCCGCCACTGGGTTGCGCTTGTGTGCCATGGTCGAACTTCCCCCGCGACGGTCCAGGGCCATGGTGATCTCAGCGACCTCGTTCTGGACGAGCAGGACCAGGTCGAGGGCGATCTTGCCCAGGATTCCCGCGGCTGTCGCCAATCCTCCAGCGACGTCGCCGATCGGGTACCGGAGGGAGTGCCATGGCATTCGGGCAGCGGCCAGGCCCAACCGGGCGGCGAACGCATCCGCTATTTGCAGGCCGATCGCGGCGTCGGGATAGCCGCCCAGACTGCCCGCGGCTCCGCCCAATTGCGCCGGTAGCCGGGCCTGGACAGCCAGCAGATGTGCGCGGATCACGCCGAGTCCGTGCAACCATTGGGCCGCCTTGAGCCCGAAGGTGATCGGGACCGCCTGTTGGAGCAGCGTGCGGGCGACCATCGGAGTGTCCCGGTGCCGTTGGGCGAGCCCCGCCGCGACGTCGGCGCAGCCGTCCAGGTCGGGCACCAGCGCCGAGATCCCGCGGCTGGCCACCAGCATCGCCGCGGTGTCCACAATGTCCTGACTGGTTGCTCCACAATGGACATACCGGGCAAGACCCCTCGGGATCGTCTCTCGGATCGCCGCCACCAGCCCCACCACCGGGTTGCCCGTCCGCTCCGCGAGGATGCCCATCTCCTGCTCGTCGTAGGCACTGGTGTCGGCACACGCCGAGGAGATCGCTGCTGCCGCCTCGGCCGGCACGACCCCGGCCTCGGCGCACGCGCCGGCCAGCGCGGCCTCGGCATCGAGCATTGCCCGCAACCACGCCCGGCTGCCTGCCTGGTCACGGACCGGACCCCGCTCGTGGGTCCGGCTGAAAAGCCCCTCGCTCATCGCTGGTCCGCCTCGTTCGCTGCGCTCACCGGTCGGTCCGCTCGATCACTTCGCCTCGTGCGCTGCGCGCACCGGTCGGTCCGCTCCTCCCTCGCTGGCGCTCGGTCGATGCTCCCGCCCTCTCGTTGGTGCTCCTTCGTCGCTGCGATGCTCACTCCTTCTCGGGCGATGTTTCTCATTCCTCCTCCTCAGACCTGGGACTCGTCGAAAACCGGGCGCACGTCGCGCGCGGCGAGGATCTCGTCGTTGCTGGTGCCGGCCGGAACCATGGGCCAGACC
>JBPCPI010000019.1:0-16530 GCA_050999295.1 Geodermatophilaceae bacterium
ACAATGCGGCCACAGCATGCCGAACGGGCGGCGCGAACGCCGTAGACCAGCATACGCGTACGCGGGCGGACCGGCCAACCGGGGTGGCGGCCTGTCGTCCTACCCGGCGCCTACGAGTCGCTTACGAGTCGCGGGCGCTGCCTGAGTCGGCTGACCCGCGCCGGACCGGCGACGCGCCGAGGGTCTGGACGAGCAGCAGCGCCCCCCAGGGCCCGGCCACCCACAGCGGCCAAGGGTAGGAGAACCCGCCCTTACCGATGAGACCCACGATCAGCCAGATCACGACGCAGAGCGTCACGACCGAGGCATAGGTGCCCCAGAGCCGCCACAGCCAACTCGGCTCGTCGGTCAGTGCTCGCGCCCGGCGGCCTCGGCCCATGGCTGGCGAGATGTGCTGCCCGGAGGACTCCGGACGCTCGGGATTGGCCACGGGCAGATCCGCCGTCAAGTGCAGCAGGTCCGAGGCCTTCTTCGCGCCGTAGGCCGAGGCGACCCGCTGGTCGTACTCGTCAAGATCCAGCCGGCCCTCGGCGAAGGCCCGGCCCAGCTGCGCGACGGCCTGTTCGCGCTCCCGATCACCGATCCGCACTGCCGGATGGGTCGCCGGCTCGGCGCGCCGGTCCGGCGTCTCGGGCGTAGTCACCCCTTCAGCTTATCCGTGCCCGACGGTCTCCCGCGGAACCGAAACAAGCACCGAAATCGTGTGGACGCACGCCCCCGGCCGGGGGTCGCGGCCAGGCTCAGCGATCCGGCGTCGTCAGCTTGGTGCCGATGGTGCTGACTAGAAGGACCGCTCCCCAAGGTCCGGCGACCCACATCGGCCAGAAGTACGGGAAGGCCGACTCGCTGCTCACGCCGATGATGAGCCAGATCATTAGATTGATCGCGACCACGCCCGCGTACACCAACCAGGCTCGCCTGAGCCAGGCCGGGAGTGGTGCGACCTCCGCGCGCGGCTGCAGGCGGGCGCGATCCCGGGTTCTGGACTGCTGCTTGGCAGGCGCAGCCGAGGAGGGATGCTGGGGCAGATCCGCCGTCAGGTGCAACAAGTCGTTGGCGGTCTTGGCCGCGTACGCCGAGGCAACCCGCTCGTCGTACTCGGCCAGGTCCAGTCGGCCCTCAGCGAACGCCTTGCCCAGGTGCCCGACAGCCTGCTCACGCTCCCGATCACCGATCCGGACAGCCGGACGGTTGTCTGGATCGGGCAGCTCGGGCGTACTCACACCATCAGCCTAACCGTGCGCGATAACCCCGGTCTGGTGATCGGCCACGCCCGTCGAGTGGGACGTCTCGAAGAGCCTTTGTTGCACTAGGCACCGCGGACATCCGGGTGCGAGGCGGCACGAACGCGAGACAAGAGGATTCACATGCGCCGAGCCTCGGGAGCCAGTTGTCCACAGTTGCAGCGACGTCAACCGGTCAGGCTGGATGCCCTGCGACGCTGAGCGAATGAACGACCTGCTGCTCGCCCGCGCACGGGCCGCCGGCGGACTCTTCACCGCGACGGACGCGCTGGCGTGCGGCTACGACCGACCTGGGCTCAGCCGACTGGTCAGCACCGGTCGGGTGATCCGGATCGGGTGCGGTGCCTACGCCGCGGGGGACACCTATTCTGCGGCTTCGCCCGACCGGCGTCATCGGATGGCGACTATCGCGGCGCTGCGGCGGTTTCCCGCTCGGGTCGCCGCCAGTCACTACTCCGCGTTGACCCTATGGGGACTGCCGGTGTGGCGGGCGCCGCTGAGCCGAATTCACCTTGCCCGGACGGTCGCCGGGCCCGGTCGACGTTCGGCCGGCGTCACCGTGCATCGCGGCTGGGCCCGTGCTGCCGACCCATCGGCGTCGAGCTCGAATGCCTACGATTACGTGGATGGAGCGCTCTGCGTGCGGCCGGCCCTCGCGGTGTTAGGCACGGCGATGATCTGCGGCGTCGAAGCCGGAGTGGTCGCAGCGGATGCCGCCCTCGCTGCCGATCTGATCAGCGGCAGGGACCTCCAGATCTGGCTGGAGCGGATTCCCCACCATCCGAGTGTTCGGGCCGCTCGACTTGCCGTAGACCTGGCTGATGAGAGGTCAGAGTCGCCGGGTGAGTCCCGCGCGCGCCTCGTGCTGGGTTCCCTCGATCTCGGAACGCCGCGCTGCCAGGTGGAGATCCGCACCGAGGATGGGTTCCTGATCGGCCGGGTGGACTTCCTCTACGAGCAGCAGCGGACCGTCGTCGAGTTCGATGGCCTGGTCAAATACGGGGGTGCCGAAGGGCGGCAGGTGCTGGTCGCCGAGAAACGGCGGGAGGACCTACTCCGCGATCTCGGGTACGAAGTCGTCCGCGTGACGTGGGCCGAACTCGACCGCCCCTTGATCCTGCGCCAACGGCTGCTTGCCGCCTTCGGCCGCAACGTCCGCGCCTGATACCGCCGGCGTCACACCGGGCGTGCGGACATCCGGGGATCACGCGGGAACCTCCGCCAGGAGCGAGCCGCTTCACGAGCGTGAATGTCCGATGAGCCGCATGGCCGCTGCTGCTCTATGACTCGCCCACGTGTCAACCATCCCATATGCCCATCGCGGCCGAATAGGAACGCGGATGTTGCGCCTGGCGCGCGGATGTCCGCGAGCCAAGTAGGACAAACCCGCGTCAAGTCGTAGCGAATCTGAGCCGGCTGGAGGGCTAGATGGCGATCTCGATGTTGTGGGCAGCCAGGCCCGCCTGGCCACCGTCGGGGGCGGTGGTGACCAGGGGTCCATCAGCAGTGATGGCCACGGTGTGTTCGAAGTGAGCGGCGTACGAGCCGTCCTTGGTGACGACGGTCCAGCCATCCGGCAATTCCACCGTGGCGGGATCGCCGATCGTGACCATGGGTTCGATGGCCAGGCACAGCCCCGGGACCAGCCGCGGTCCGCGACCGGGGCGGCCGAAGTTGAGGACGTGCGGGTCCTGATGCATCTCCGTACCGATGCCATGCCCGCCGTAGTGATCGACGATCCCGTAGTGATGCGCGTGCGAGCGCACGGAGGCCTCGACCGCGTGGCTGATGTCGGTCAGCCGACCGTCGGCCAGGGCACGCGACAGCCCGGCCCACATCGACGCCTCGGTGACAGCCATCAACTCGAGAACCTCTGGGGTCACCTCGCCGACGGCCACACTGATCGCGGAGTCCCCGTGATAGCCGTGGTAGATCGCGCCGCAGTCCAGCGAGATGACATCGCCCTCCGCAAGAATCCTCTTGGGGTTGGGGATTCCGTGCACGATCTCGTCGTTGACCGATGCGCACACCGTCTTGGGAAAGCCTCGGTAGCCCAGGAACGACGGTATGGCGCCGGCGTCGCGGATGACGCGTTCGGCGATCGCATCCAGCTGGCCGGTACTGACGCCGGGTGCCACCGCCTCGCGCATCGCGGCCAGCGCGTCGGCCACGATCAGCCCGGCTGAGCGCATTAGCGCGATCTCTTCGGAAGTCTTGATCTGGATCATGCGGACAGAGCCTCCCTGAGCGCCTGAACGGCTCGCAACGTCACTTCGTCGACGGTTCCCACAGCATCGATGACCGCCAGCAGACCCAGGTCGGCGTAGAACCCCACCAGCGGCTCGGTCTGCTCCCGGTAGACCTCCAAGCGCCTACGGATCGTCTCGGGTTGATCGTCGTCGCGCTGCGACAGGCTGCTACCGCACTCGTCACACCGATTCTCCACCGACGTGGGGTCGTACACCACGTGCCAGATCCGCCCACACCCTTGGCAGGTCCGTCGCCCGGACAGCCGTCGTACGAGCTCCTCGTCGTCGGGCTTCATCTCCAGGACGACGTCGAGGTTCTCGTCCAACTCGGCCAGCGTCTTCTGCAACTGCTCGGCCTGGCCCAACGTACGCGGAAAGCCGTCGAGCACGAACCCGGCATGCGCGTCGGGCTTGGCCAACCGGTCCCGGACCATGGCCACCGTGATCTCGTCGGGCACCAGGTCCCCAGCGTTCATGAACGCCTTCGCCTGCCTGCCGAGCTCGGTCATCTCGCTGACGTTCTCCCGGAAGATGTCCCCGGTGGAAACGTGCGGGATGTGCAGACGTGCGGCGATGAGTTGCGCCTGAGTCCCCTTCCCGGCGCCTGGCGGTCCCACCAGGACGACGTGCACTACCGCAGGAACCCTTCGTAGTTGCGCATCCGCAACTGGTTCTCGATCTGCTTCACCGTCTCCAGGCCCACCCCGACCATGATCAGCACCGCCGTACCGCCGAAGGGGAAGTTCTGGTTGTTGTTGCTGTCGGTCACGGCCAGCAACAGGTTCGGGAGCACAGCCACAGTGCCCAGGTACAGCGAGCCGGGCAGGGTGATCCGGGACAGCACGAACTGCAGGTACTCCGCGGTCGGACGCCCCGGTCGGATGCCGGGGATGAAGCCGCCATAGCGCTTCATGTCGTCAGCGCGATCCTCGGGATTGAACGTGATCGACACGTAGAAGTAGGTGAAGAACACGATCAGTGCGAAGTAGACGGCGATGTGCACGGGCGAGGACTGATCGATGATGTAGTTCTCGAAGAACAGCCGGACCGGCCCGGTCTCCTGGCCCTGCAGCTGGGTCAGCAGTTGCGGCAGGTAGAGCAGGGATGAGGCAAAGATGACCGGGATGACACCTGCCTGATTGACCTTCAACGGCAGGTACGTCGACGTGCCGCCATACATTCGGCGCCCGACCATCCGCTTGGCGTACTGCACCGGGATCCGCCGCTGGGCCTGCTCGACGTAGACCACCGAGGTGATCACGACCAGGGCCAGGACGCAGACCAGGAAGAAGACGAAGCCACCACGAGTCTCCAGGATGTTGCCGCCCTCGGCCGGCATCCGGGCCGCGATGGAGGTGAAGATCAGCAACGACATCCCGTTGCCGACGCCCTTCTCGGTCAACAGCTCGCCGAACCACATGATCATGGCCGTACCGGCGGTCAGCGTGACCACCAGGATGATCTGGTTGGTGATCGACGGGTCCGGGATGATGTCCTGAGTGCAACCCGGGAACAACTGCCCGCTTCTGGCCAGTGCTACGACGGCGGTGGATTGCAGGATGGCCAGGGCGATGGTCAGGTATCGCGTGTACTGGGTCAGTTTTTGCTGGCCTGCTTGGCCCTCTTTCTTCAGCTGTTCAAAGCGCGGGATGACCACCACCAGCAGCTGGACGATGATGCTGGCGGTGATGTAGGGCATGATCCCGAGCGCGAAGACCGACAGGCGCAGCAGCGCACCACCGGAGAACAGGTTGACCAGGGAATAGATGTCCCGGTCCGCACCTGCTTCGGCGAATTCGATGCAGGCATTGATGGCTGGGACCGACACCCCGGGCCCGGGGATCGTCGTACCGAGCCGGTAGAGCGCGATGATGAACAGCGAGAAGAGAATCTTCTTGCGAAGATCAGGCGTCCGGAACGCCGCGGCGAACGCCTGAAGCACTTGTCCTCCTGGAGCTTGCGGTCTAGCGATAATAGCGTTGCGCCCCTCCCTGGCCCGGCGACGGGCGAGGAGAAGCGGCTGTGCTCGTTACAGCGTGGTCGTGTTGCCCCCGGCAGCAGTGATCTTTTCCTTAGCGCTGGCCGAGAACGCGTGTGCGGTGATCCGTAGCGCCACCGAGCTCAGTTCGCCGGTGCCGAGAACCTTGATCGGCTGGTTACCGCGTACGGCACCCGCTGCGACGAGCTCGTCGGGTCCGATCTCCCCACCGTCGGGGAAGAGCGCAGCGAGCCGGTCGAGATTGACGACCTGGAAGGGGATCTTGTTCCGCGGCGTGAACCCGGACAGCTTGGGCAGCCGCATGTGCAGCGGTGTCTGGCCACCCTCGAAACGAGCCGGGATGTTACGGCGCGCGCCCTGTCCCTTGGTTCCTCGGCCGGCCGTCTTGCCCTTGCCGGCCGCACCCCGACCGACGCGGATCTTCAACTTGCGCGAACCCGGTGCCGGGCGAAGATGGTGCAGCTTGATCGTCATGTCTACTCGACCTCCTCGACCGCCACGAGATGCGGCACGGTAGCCACCATGCCACGGATCTCGGGGCGGTCCTCTTTCACGACCACATCATGGATGCGCTTGAGACCGAGCGAGCGCAGCGTCTCCCGCTGGTTGGGCTTCCTCCCGATCCGGGAACCGGTCTGGGTGATCTTCAGCCGGGGCACGGTCACACCCCCGCCGCTCGGGCGCGCAGCATCGCAGCCGGAGCAACGTCCTCCAGCGACAGACCGCGGCGGGCCGCGATCTCCTCGGGACGGACCAGGCCCTGCAGGGCGGCCACGGTCGCGTGCACGATGTTGATCGGGTTGGACGAGCCGAGGCTCTTGGACAGCACGTCGTGGATACCGGCGCACTCGAGCACGGCGCGTACCGGTCCGCCGGCGATGACGCCGGTACCTGGGCTAGCCGGCTTTAACAGCACGACACCGGCAGCCGCCCGGCCCTGGATGGTGTGCGGGATCGTTCCGGCGATGCGCGGAACATTGAAGAAGCTCTTCTTCGCGTCCTCCACACCCTTGGCGATGGCGGCCGGTACTTCCTTGGCCTTGCCGTAGCCGACCCCGACCTGGCCGTCGCCGTCTCCGACGACCACGAGTGCGGTGAAGCTGAACCGGCGACCACCCTTGACGACCTTGGCCACCCGGTTGATGGCTACTACGCGCTCGAGGTGGGTGGACTTCTCCGCCCCGGCCCGACCGCCGTCGCGGCGGTCGCGGCGTTCTCCGCCGACTGCCCCGCGTCGCTGTGGTCCTGGCATCAGTGCAGCCCTTCAGTAGTTGTACGTACGCCCATGACGTGTCGCTTCCAGTTGCTGGTCATCAGAACTGCAGTCCGCCTTCGCGGGCACCCTCGGCCAGCGCGGCGATTCGCCCGGCATAGGCGTTGCCCCCGCGGTCGAGGACGACCTTCTCGATGCCAGCGGCCTTGGCCCGCTCCGCGATCAGCGTCCCGACCTTGCGGGCCCGGGCACTCTTGTCGCCACTGGAGTCGGCCAGTCCCATCGTCGAGGCACTGGCCAAGGTGGCACCCGCAAGGTCGTCGACCAACTGTACGTGGATGTGCCGCGTGGAGCGGTTCACCACGAGGCGTGGGCGCTCGGGAGTGCCGCTGACCTTCTTGCGCAGCCGATCGTGACGGCGCGCGCGGGCCAGTCGACGCCTGGTCGAGGCGTCCTTCCCGACCGGCTTGAGGCTGTGCTCACCAGTGGGTCGCTCCGTCATTGTTGTCATCACTACTTCCCGGTCTTCCCGACCTTGCGCTTCACGTTCTCTCCCGCGTAGCGGACGCCTTTGCCCTTGTACGGCTCGGGCTTGCGCAGTTTGCGGATGTTGGCCGCGACTTCGCCGACCTGCTGCTTGTCGATACCGGCAACGCTGAACCGGGTCGGCGCCTCGACGCTGAAACTGATGCCTTCCGGGGGCCGCACGAGCACCGGGTGGCTGAACCCGAGCGCGAACTCCAGGTTTGAGCCGCGGGCCATGACGCGGTAGCCGACACCGACGATCTCGAGGGACTTGCGGTAGCCCTCGGTGACACCGATGACCATGTTGGCCACCAGGGTCCGGGACAGCCCGTGCAGGGCCTTGGACTCCCGCTCGTCGTCGGGGCGCTGGACCAGAATCTGGCCGTCGTCACCCTTTTCGACCGTGATCGGCTTGGCGACCGTGTGGCGGAGCGTCCCTTTCGGTCCCTTGACGGTGACTGTCGCGCCGTCGATGGCGACATCGACGCCACCGGGCACGGGTACGGGGAGCTTTCCGATTCGAGACATGTTCGATCCCCTACCAGACGTAGGCGAGGACTTCCCCGCCCACCTTCTGCTTGGTCGCCTGCTTGTCGGTGAGCAACCCGGTCGAGGTCGAGATGATCGCGACCCCCAGACCGCCGAGCACCTTGGGCAGGGACGTGGCCTTCGCGTAGACCCGCAGGCCCGGCTTGGACACCCGACGCAGTCCGGCGATGCTGCGCTCACGATTCGGCCCGTACTTCAGGTCGATCACCAGTTCACGACGCGTCGCGCCGTCCTGCTCGACCGAGTTGACCTTCCAGCCGGCGATGTAGCCCTGCTGCTCGAGGATCTCGGCGATGTGCGTCTTGATCTTCGACGAGGGCATGGCAGCCGAGTCGTGATAGGCGCTGTTGGCGTTGCGCAGACGGGTGAGCATGTCCGCGATGGGATCCGTCATCATGAGCGGGCCGCCAAGCGAGCGGCAGCACGAAACGCGACCTTGTCGGTGGTCGCGGGAAACAGAGTCATAATGAGCGTTGCGGTGCCTTTCTCGCCCGGTTCCGCGCGAGCGCGGCCTGGGCGAATTCGGTGGTGCTACTTAGTGGGTGGTTCACCAGGAGGACTTCGTGATGCCGGGCAGTTCGCCGGCGTGCGCCATCTCGCGCAGACAGATCCGGCACAGGCCGAACTTGCGGTAGACGGCATGTGGCCGGCCACAACGCTGGCAGCGGGTGTACCCGCGAACCGCGAACTTCGGCTTGCGGTTCGCCTTGTTGACGAGCGCCTTTTTGGCCATGACTGCGTTCTCCCAAAATCAATCGGTACGGAACGGGAAGCCGAGCGCCTTGAGCAGCGCCCGCCCCTCGTCGTCGTTACGGGCGGTCGTGACCAGGGTGATGTCCATGCCGCGCTGGCGGTCGATCGAGTCCACATTGATCTCGTGGAACATGGACTGCTCGGTCAGACCGAAGGTGTAGTTGCCGTGCCCGTCGAACTGACGCGGCGAGAGGCCACGGAAGTCCCGGATCCGGGGCAGGGCCAGGCTCAGCAGCCGGTCCAGGAACTCCCACATCCGGTCCCCGCGCAGGGTCACCTTCGCGCCGATCGGCATGCCCTCACGCAGCTTGAACTGCGCGATGGACAGCCGGGCGCGGATGACCTGCGGCTTCTGTCCTGTGATGGCGGTCAGGTCCCGCACCGCTCCGTCCATGAGTTTCGCGTCGCGGGCGGCCTCGCCCACGCCCATGTTGACCACGAGCTTGGTGATCCTCGGGATCTGCATGACGTTGGCGAAGTCGAACTGTTGGCGCAGCGCCGGAGCGATCTCCTCGTGATAGCGCGCCTTGAGCCGCGGGACGTCCCGCTGACCCTTGGCCGAAGTGTCTGCGGCGGTGGAGGTGGAGGTGGAGGTGGTCATGCTGACTGCCCCGCCTCGTGCGCTCCGCGCACCACTCGCTCCGCTCGATCACTCCGCCTCGTGCGCTGCGCGCACCGGTCGGTCCGCTCCTCGCTCGCTTCGCTCGCTGCGATGCTCCCGCCCTCTCGGCGATGCTCGTTCCTCGCTGCGATGCTCACTCGTTCTCGTCTCATGAGATGTCCTTCTTGCCGCGGCGCGACGTGCGCACCTTGTTGCCGTCCTCGTCGTGGCGGTAGCCGATCCGGGTCGCTGTCCCGTCGGAGTCAACGACCATCACGTTCGATACGTGGATGGGCGCTTCCTGGGTCACGATGCCGCCCTGCTGGGAACCACGCCGGCTCATGCTCATCTTGGTGTGCTTGCGGACGCGGCCGACGCCTTCGACGATGACCTTCGAGGTCTCGGGGAAGGCTGCGATGACCTTGCCCTTGACGCCCTTGTCCTTGCCGGCCAGAACGACGACCGTGTCGCCCTTCTTGACCTTCATCGACGGTGCCTTCTTCAGTGCTGCCCTGGCTGGCTTGGCTCCTGACATGGTCTACAACACCTCCGGCGCGAGCGAGATGATCCGCATGAACTTCTTGTCGCGCAGCTCGCGTCCGACTGGGCCGAAGATGCGCGTGCCGCGGGGGTCCCCTCCGTCGCGGATGATCACCGCGGCGTTCTCGTCGAAACGGATGTAGGACCCATCCGGGCGGCGACGCTCCTTGACCGTACGGACGATGACCGCCTTGACGACGTCACCCTTCTTGACCCCGGCTCCGGGCAAGGCGTCTTTGACGGTGGCCACGATGACGTCGCCGATGCCGGCGTAGCGCCGACCGGAACCACCGAGCACCCGGATGCAAAGGATCTCCTTCGCTCCGGTGTTGTCGGCGACTCGCAGTCGCGACTCCTGCTGGATCACCACACACCTCCGGTGCTCCGAAGGGCCAGGACACGCCCGTCAACGGCTAGGACGCGCTGATCGCGCGCACAAAGGGCTCGGACTCGCTGATCGCTCGACTGCTTGTTTTGGCGATGAACAATGCTCGCTTCGCTCGGATTGTTCATCGCGCTTTCTCGACGATCTCGACCAGGCGCCACCGCTTGGTGGCCGACTGCGGACGGGTCTCCATGATGAGAACCCGGTCGCCGATGCCGGCGTCGTTGGTCTCGTCGTGGGCCTTGAGCTTGCTGGTACGGCGAAGGATCTTCCCGTACAACGCGTGCTGGACCCGGTCCTCGACGGCGACGACGATGGTCTTGTCCATCTTGTCGCTGACCACGAGTCCGACCCGTGTCTTGCGGAAGTTCCGGGCGACCGCGCCGTTGGTTGCGTGGGTGGGCGGGGTCTGTGTGGCGGTCGGGATGTCTGTCTGTCTCACTGCTGGATCCCTTGTCTTGTCACTCATTGGCCGACCTCACTGAGTCGGGTGCCTTCTCCAGGCCCAGCTGGCGACCACGCATGATCGTGTACATCCGGGCGATGTCGCGACGTACGGCGTTGAGCCGCTGGTTGCTGTCCAGCTGTCCGGTCGCGCCCTGGAAGCGCAGGTTGAACAGCTCCTCCTTGGCTTCGCGCAGCCGGAGTTCGAGTTCGTCATCGGCAAGTTCCCGGAAATCGTTGGGGTTCGTTCCAGCAGCCATCAGACCTCAGCCCCCTCACGGGTCACGAAGCGGCACTTCATCGGCAGCTTGTGGATCGCCCGGCGCATCGCCTCGCGGGCGATGTCCTCAGGTACGCCGGCGAGTTCGAACATCACCCGTCCGCGCTTCACGTTGGCCACCCACCACTCGGGCGAGCCCTTGCCGGAACCCATCCGGGTCTCGGCTGGCTTCTTGGTCAGCGGACGGTCCGGGTAGATGGTGATCCAGACCTTGCCGCCACGCTTGATGTGCCGGGTCATCGCGATCCGAGCGGACTCGATCTGCCGGTTGGTGACGTAGGAGGACTCCAACGCCTGGATGCCGAACTCGCCGAAGTTGACGCTGGTCCCACCGGAGGCAGCACCAGTACGGCTGGGGTGATGCTGCTTGCGGTGCTTCACCTTGCGCGGAATCAACATCGGGTCAGCCCTCCGTCTCGTCTGCGGGCTCCGCCGGCGCTGCCGGCTTGGCCTTGGGAGCGGTAGGTCGTGGTCCGGTGGCTTTCGGCGCGGCAGCCTTCGGTGCGGCGGCCTCGGCCGGTGCGGCCTCGGGGGCTGTCGCGTCTGGTGCAGCCACCTCTGGTGCAGCCGCCTCGGGAGCAGCAGTCTCTGGTGCAGCAGTCTCTGGTGCAGCAGTCTCTGGTGCAGCCGCCTCGGGGGCAGCCGCCTCGGGGGCAGGAGCATCCGTTGGGGTCTCGACGGGTGCTCCGACCTCAGCGGCGTCTCGCTGGGAATCGATGTCCAGGCTCGGCTCGGCAACCAGTTCGGTCGTCGCGGCGTCGACGTCCTCGGCCGGCTCGCCGCCGGCTGCCGCACGACCTGCCTCGGTTCCGGCAGCCGTGGTTCCGGTCGAGCCCGACCTACGCGGACGCACCGGACGATCACGACGCTGGCCACGGATGGCTGCGGCCTCGGCGGCGTCACGCTCGGCGCGCGAACCACTGACATCGCCCTTGTAGATCCAGACCTTGACCCCGATCCGGCCGAAGGTCGTCTTGGCCTCGTACAGCCCGTAGTCGATGTTGGCCCGCAACGTGTGCAACGGGACCCGACCCTCGCGGTAGAACTCCGAGCGGGACATCTCCGCACCGCCGAGACGCCCGGAGCACTGCACCCGGATGCCCTTGACGTTCGGGCTCTTCAGCGCCGACTGCATCGCCTTACGCATGGCCCGACGAAAGCTCACTCGGCTGGACAACTGCTCGGCGACGCCCTGGGCGACCAGTTGCGCGTCGGACTCGGGGTTCTTGACCTCGAGGATGTTGAGCTGGACCTGCTTGCCGGTCAGCTTTTCGAGTTCCCCGCGGATCCGGTCGGCCTCGGCACCACGGCGACCGATGACGATGCCCGGCCGGGCGGTGTGGATGTCGACGCGGACCCGGTCGCGGGTGCGCTCGATATCCACGCTGGAGATCCCGGCCCGCTCCATCCCCGTGGACATCAGTTTGCGGATCGCCACGTCTTCTTTGACGTATTCCTTGTACAGCTTGTCGGCAAACCACCGCGACCTGTACTCGGTGGTGATGCCCAGCCGGAACCCGTGTGGGTTGACCTTCTGACCCACTAGCGGGTCCTCCTCTTCGAACTACCGGTGCTGGTGGCCGACTGTCGCCGACCACGACGAGAGACCTCTTCGATGGCGATGGAGCTGACCTCGATCGTGATGTGTGAGGTCCGCTTGTTGATCCGGAAGGCGCGGCCCCGGGCCCGCGGCCGGAACCGCTTGAGGGTTGGGCCACCATCGACGTAGGCATTGCTGATGACCAGTGAATCCTGGTCAACCTTCAGGTTGTGCTCGGCGTTGGCCATCGCGCTGGCCAGCACCTTGGCGACCGGCTCACTGGCGGCTTGCGGCGCAAAGCGCAGCATGGCCAGCGCCTCACCGGCAGGCTGGTAGCGGATCAGGTCAACCACCCGGCGGGCCTTCATCGGCGTCACGCGTACGAATTTCGCCGTGGCCCGGGTGGTCGGAGCCTCGATGTCCGGAGTCGTCATGGTCGTAGTCCTCAAACCCGCCGGGCGCGGCGATCGTCGCGGATGTGGCCGCGGAAGGTCCGGGTGGGGGCGAACTCGCCCAGCTTGTGGCCGACCATCGCCTCGGTGATGAAGACCGGGACGTGCTTGCGCCCGTCGTGCACGGCGATGGTGTGGCCGAGCATGTCCGGGATGATCGTCGACCGACGAGACCAGGTCTTGATGACGTTCTTGGTCCCCTTGGTGTTCTGCACGTCCACCTTCTTGATCAGGTGGTCGTCGACGAAGGGACCCTTCTTCAGACTTCTAGGCATTCGAGACTCTTTCCATTGATCGGCTCCGCGGTCGTTCCGCTCGATTGCTCCGCGTCGTGCGCTGCGCGCAACGTGCGGTCCGCGCCTCCCTCGCTGGCGCTCGGTCGATGCTCCCGCCCTCTCCGCGTGGGGCCGTGGACGGCCCTGCGATGCTCGCTCCCTGTCGCCTCACGTCTAACGCTTCTTTCCGGTACGGCGGCGACGGATGATCATCGAGTCACTGGGCTTGCGGCGACGGGTACGGCCCTCGGGCTTGCCCTTGGGGTTGACCGGGTGCCGGCCACCTGAGGTCTTGCCCTCACCGCCACCGTGCGGGTGGTCCACGGGGTTCATGGCCACGCCACGTACGGAGGGACGCTTGCCCTTCCAGCGCATCCGGCCGGCCTTGCCCCAGTTGATGTTGGACTGTTCGGCGTTGCCGACCTCGCCGACGCTTGCGCGGCAGCGGACGTCGACGTTGCGGATCTCCCCGGAAGGCATCCGCAACTGGGCGTGCTTGCCTTCCTTGGCCACGAGCTGAACGCTCGAACCCGCAGAGCGGGCGACCTTGGCACCGCCGCCGGGCCGGAGTTCGATCGCATGCACGACAGTGCCGACCGGGATGTTGCGTAGTGGCAGGTTGTTACCCGGCTTGATGGCAGCGCGCGGCCCGCACTCGACGGTGTCGCCCTGACGCAGCCGCGCCGGTGCGAGAATGTAGCGCTTCTCACCGTCTGCGTAGTGCAGCAGCGCGATGCGTGACGTGCGGTTCGGGTCGTACTCGATGTGCGCGACCTTGGCCGGCACGCCGTCCTTGTCCGCGCGGCGGAAGTCGATCAGCCGGTAGGCCCGCTTGTGCCCGCCCCCCTGGTGCCGCGCGGTGATCCGGCCATGGGCGTTACGGCCGCCCTTGGAGTGCAGCGGACGGACCAGCGACTTCTCCGGCGTGGTCCGGGTGATCTCGGCGAAGTCGGCCACGCTCGAGCCGCGGCGGCCCGGCGTGGTCGGCTTGTACTTGCGAATAGCCATCGAAGCTCTCTTGTCCCTTCCGCTCCGGTCGCCTAAGCGACCGGGCCCCCGAAGATCTCGATCCGGTCACCGGGAGCAACGCTCACGATCGCGCGCTTGGTGTCAGGCCGCTTGCCCATGCTGAACCGGCGGCTGCGCTTGCGCTTGCCCTGCCGGTTGAGGGTGTTGACCCCCAGGACCTTCACGCTGAACACCTCTTCGACCGCGATCCGGATCTGGACCTTGTTCGCATCACGGGGGACGAGGAAGGTGTACTTGTTCTGATCGAGCAGGCCGTAGCTCTTCTCCGAGATGACCGGAGCGAGCAGAACGTCGCGGTGGTCGTGGATCACTTGTCCTCCTCCGCCTCATCGTCGTCGTCAGTGTCGGTAGCGGTGTCGGTTTCCGCAGGTCCCTGGCGGTTTTGGCCAAAACCGCCATGGGCTTCGTCGGGCAGCTCGGTCTCCATCGCGCGACCGGTGGCCGATTTGCCCTTGGTCGGGCCGGCCAGGAACACCTCGAGTGCCTCTTCGGTGAAGATCACGTCGTCGCTCACCAGCACGTCATGGGTATTGAGCTGGGTGGGCGTGATCAGGTGCACCTGGCCGAGGTTGCGTAGCGACCGGCGGGTCAGATCATCCCCGGGCAGCGCGACCACAAGGACGCGCTTGGCCGAGCTGATGCCGGACAGCACCGCGAGCGCGGTCTTGGTGGACGGGGTGTCCCCGTCGACGAACCCGGTGACGACGTGCAGCCGCTCGCTGGCCGCCCGATCGGACAGGGCGCAGCGCAGCGCAGCAGCCTTCATCTTCTTGGGGGTGCGCTGGGCGTACGAGCGAGGCGTCGGGCCGAACACGATGCCACCGCCTTCGAACTGCGGTGCCCGCGTCGATCCCTGACGGGCCCGACCGGTGCCCTTCTGACGGTAGGGCTTGGCTCCACCCCCGCGAACCTCGCCGCGCGTCTTGGTTGATGCGGTGCCCTGCCGCTTGGCAGCCAGCTGGGCGACGACGACCTGGTGCATGAGGGAGATGTTCGGCTCGACGCCGAAGATCTCGGCCGGCAGGCTCACTCGACGGGACTTCCTGCCATCAAGTGTGCGAACCGAGACGTCCAGAGACGTCGTGTCGCCGGACTTCGGAGCGGTCGTGGTTGCGGACTTGGCGGTCACTTGTCAGCTCCCGTCAGACTGTTCTTGCCGGTGACATTGCTCGACTCGCTGGCGCTTGTCTTCGGCGCACCCTTGGTGGCGCTGCGGACCAGCACCAGCCCGCCGCGGGGCCCGGGGATTGCCCCCTCGATGAGCAGCAGACCGCGCTCAGCGTCGACCTTGACGACCCTCAGGCTCTGGGTGGTGACCCGCTCGCCGCCCATCCGACCGGCCATCCGCAGGCCCTTGAAAACGCGGCCGGGGGTGGCACAGCCGCCGATGGACCCGGGTGAGCGGTGCTTGCGCTGCACACCGTGGCTGGCACCGAGACCGTGGAAACCGTGCCGCTTCATGACACCGGCGAAGCCCTTGCCTTTGGACGTGCCGGTGACATCGACGCGAACCCCGGCTTCGAACAGCTCCGCGGTGATCTCCTGGCCGACCTCATAGTCCGCGGCATCAGCGGTCCGCAGTTCCACGACATACCGGCGCGGGGTCACGTTCGCCTTGGCGAAGTGGCCGGCGTCGGGCTTGTTCACCTTGCGCGGGTCGATCGCGCCGAACCCGAGCTGGACCGCGGAGTATCCGTCGAGCTCTGGGGTGCGCACCTGGGTGACCACGCATGGCCCGGCCCTGACCACGGTCACCGGAACGATTCGGTTCGCGGCGTCGAAGACCTGGGTCATCCCGAGCTTCTCGCCCAGGATTCCCTTGAGGGCAGAAGAGTCGGCCACTGAGTTCTGACTGGTCACGGTGTTCTGCTCCCCTCTACTGGATGTTGACGTCGACGCTGGCCGGCAGGTCGATGCGCATCAGCGCGTCGACCGTCTTCGGCGTCGGGTCGAGGATGTCGATCAGGCGCTTGTGAGTACGCATCTCGAAGTGCTCGCGGGAGTCCTTGTACTTGTGCGGCGAGCGGATGACGCAGTACACGTTCTTCTCCGTCGGCAGGGGCACCGGACCCACGACCCGCGCACCGGTCTTGGTGACGGTGTCGACGATGCGCCGCGCTGACGCGTCTATCGCCTCGTGGTCATAGGCCTTGAGCCTGATGCGGATCTTCTGTCCCGCCATCGGTGTCTTCTGCTCCTGCCGTGAGTTGCTGGTTCGTTGGAATGCGGGTCCGTACGGGTCTTACGTGGGCACCCCTTGGCGGTTTTGGTCAAAAACGCCAAGGGAGAGCTAGGGGCTCCCTGGCGATCTTTGCGACCCCACCAGCGCCGACGGTCCGACCACCCTCACGGATGGCGAAACGCAGGCCCTCCTCCATGGCGATCGGCTGGATCAGCTCGACGTTCATTTCGGTGGTGTCGCCCGGCATGACCATCTCGGTGCCCTCGGGGA
>JBPCPI010000048.1:0-5043 GCA_050999295.1 Geodermatophilaceae bacterium
CGACGCGCTGCACCTGGCTGCCGCCCAACGCGCCGGAGGGGTTGCGGTCCCGTTCCTGACCTTCGACGTACGCCAGGCTCAGGCGGCGCGCGGCCTCGGCTTCACCGTGATCGGCGCGTGATCGATGCCAACAAGAAGTCACGCCGGTTACCGTCCCGCGATGCAGCTGCGCACACACGATCCTTCGGAAGTACCCGAGGCGATCGGTGGGTACACCAATGGCCTCGAGGTGCAGAACGCCTCCCGGCTGTTATTCATCAGCGGGCAGATTCCGCAGGAAGCCAGCGGAGACCTCCCGACGACGATCGAGGGTCAGTGCCGCCAAGCCTGGGCCAACGTGCTCGGCACGCTCGCCGCAGCGGAGATGGCCGTGCCCAATCTGATCAAGGTGACGACCTTCCTCGGCGATCGCAGCTACGCGGCGGTCAACAGAGAGGTAAGACGCGAGATTCTGGGCGAGCACCGGCCGGCGCTGACGGTCATCGTGGCCGACATCTTCGATCCGAATTGGATGCTCGAGATCGAGGCCGTCGCAGCGGACTGACGCCGCGCGTCCGCCGGGCCGGGCTTCAGCGAACCAGGCCGTTGGTGAGTTCGCATTAGGCTGATCGCGGGTCTACCGAGGGACGAGAGGGCAGGCGCAGGGTATGGGTATCGGTGAGGCAGTGCTCCCGGACCCGGTCAAATTCGTCCTGAACTGGGGCCGCCGCTACAGCCTCTGGGTTTTCAACTTCGGCCTCGCCTGTTGCGCGATCGAGTTCATCGCCACCTCGATGGGTCGGCACGACTTCATCCGGCTCGGTGTCATCCCCTTCGCCCATGGGCCACGTCAGGCCGATCTGATGGTCGTCTCCGGCACCGTCACCGACAAGATGGCGCCTGCGGTCAAACGCCTCTACGAGCAGATGCCTGAGCCCAAGTACGTCATTTCCTTCGGTGCCTGCTCGAACTGTGGTGGGCCGTACTGGGATTCCTATTCCGTCACCAAGGGTGTCGATCAGATCATCCCGGTGGACGTATACGTACCCGGGTGCCCGCCCCGCCCGGAGGCCCTGCTCCAAGGCATCCTCCGGCTGCAGGACAAGATCGCCGGTGAGCCGGTGTCGCTGAATGGGGGCGCGCGCGCCGCGCGTTCCCCGGAGCGCTCTACCGCTCGGGTTCTGACCGCCCCACTCGTACGACCCGACTCCGGCGCATGAGTACCCGGGCTGCCGATGTGGCCGCGGCGCTGGCCCAGGGCATCGGCCCAGACGGGCAGGCGTCGGAGAGCTTCGGGATGTGGACGGTGCAGGTCCCGGTCGGGGGTTGGCGGGCCGCGCTCTACCAGGCCCGGGACACCCACGGACTGCGGTTCTTCGACTGGCTCAGCGCCGTTGACGAACTGGAGGAGGGTTACCGGGTCGTGGCCCATCTGCTGGATCGGGACACCGTCACGCACCTGTTGATCAGCACACGCGTCCCGCTGGCCGAGCCCAGGCTTGATTCCGTTGTCGAGGTCTTCCGCGGGGCCGCCTGGCATGAGCGCGAGACCCATGAGATGTTCGGGATCGACTTCGCCGGACATCCCGGTCTTACGCCGCTACTGCTGCCGGACGGATTTCAGGGCCACCCTCTGCGCAAGGAGTTCGTCCTGGCCTCCCGGGTGGCCAAGACCTGGCCCGGCGCGAAGGAACCGGGCGAGGGGCACGGCACGGGTCCCCGACGCAAGGCCATCCGCCCGCCCGGCGTACCCGACCCCGAAGTGTGGGGCCCGGACGCGATCCAGGAGCACACATGAGCCGAACGGTGCGCGGAACGCACGAGGCGGCCCAATATGTCTGACACCTTGATGATCGGGATCAAGGTCGTCGGGGTGGTAGCTGCATTCCTGACCCTGCCTCTGCTGGTCGGTCAGATGGAACACAAGGCGATGGCGCACATGCAGGGCCGGCTCGGACCCATGTACGCCGGGGGTTTCCACGGCCGGGCGCAACTGGTGGCCGACGGCGTGAAATTCCTGCAGAAAGAAGCGGTCACGCCAGCGGCGGCCGATGCAAGGGTCTTCGGTCTCGCCCCAGCGGTGGCGCTCATCCCGTACCTGCTTGTCCTCGTCGTCATCCCGCTCGGTCCCGGAACGGTCGCTGAAGCCCTGGATGCCGGACTGTTCTTCGCGCTGGCTGTCACCGGCGTAGGCGTCGTCGGCATGCTCATGGCTGCCTGGGCGAGTGCGAACAAGTACTCGCTGCTCGGCGGATTGCGCGGTGCGGCACAACTTCTCGCCTATGAGCTGCCCTTCGTCCTCGCCGCGGCATCGGTGGCGATGGCGGCGGGGACCTTGTCTCTGGTCGGGATCGTCGAGGCCTGGAATCCGTGGTGGCTGCTCTGGCAGGCCCCGGCCGCGGTGGTCTTCTTCGTGGCCGGAATGGCCGAGATCCGCAGGCCGCCCTTCGACATGCCGCTGGCCGACTCGGAGCTTGTCTTCGGCTATCTCACCGAGTACGGCGGCCTGCGCTTCGCCTTTCTGCTGCTGGCCGAGTATGTCGGCATCGTGGTCGTCTGCGCTCTCACGATCGTGCTCTTCCTCGGTGGTTGGCGTGGCCCTTTCCTATCCGAGGAACTAGGTCCACTGTGGACCATCCTGAAGATCTTCGCCCTGTCCTTCGTCGTTATCTGGGCCCGAGTGGCCTATTCACGCCTACGGGAGGACCAGTTGCAAAGACTTGCCTGGCAAGGGCTTGTGCCGATCGCGTTGGCGCAACGCGTGCTCACCGGCGTCGTCGTGACGGTCCGCTCATGACAGACCTTCCCGGCGGCGGCTTGGCCCGTGGCCTGCTGATCACACTGCGCACCCTGAGCCGCCGTAGCGGCACCCAGCAGTACCCCGACGTCCAGCCGGCCCTGCCGCCACGGAGCCGGGGTGTCATCGGGTTGCTCGAGGAGAACTGCACGGTCTGCATGCTCTGCGCCCGGGAGTGTCCTGACTGGTGCATCTACATCGACTCGCACAAGGAGGCCCAGGCACCAGCCGTCGAGGGTGGTCGTGAACGACAGCGAAATGTGCTGGACCGCTTCGCCATTGACTTCTCCTTGTGCATGTACTGCGGAATCTGCATCGACGTCTGCCCGTTCGATGCACTGTTCTGGGCGCCGGAGTTCGAGTACTCCGAGTACGACATCCGGGAGATGACACACGAGAAGGACCGCCTGGCTGAGTGGACTCGGACCGTGCCGGCGCCGCCGGCGCACGACCCGAACGGCGCGGCCGGCTGAACGTGGGTGCGACCCTCGGCTCGGTTGCGGAGCGGACCGTCCAGGCAGCCGATGCGCCGTCCTATGTAGCGGTCACCGGCAGCGAGATCGTCTTCATCCTGATCGGGGTGGGCACCCTCGGGGCAGCACTTCTGTGCGTCACCGGCCGCAATGTCGTACGCGCTGCGCTCTGGTTGGTTGTCTCGCTCGGTGGCCTGGCCGGTCTCTATTGGTCCTGACCGCCGAACTCGTGGCGATCGTGCAACTCGGGGCCGCCCCGCTCCTGGCGCCACTGGGCGGTCGAGCCAGGACGGCGCCGACGGACCGGACACAGGGAACGCCGACCCAGCACGGGACGTTGACCTGGGCGTGCATCGCTGGAACAACGGGCTGAAAACCGCGGTCCTGCTCGGCCTCATGGGCGGGCTGATTCTGCTGGTCGGTAGCTTCTTCGGTCGGTCCGGACTTCTCATCGCCCTCGTTATCGCTCTGGGCATGAACGGCTATGCCTACTTCTTCTCCGACAAGCTCGCACTGCGGGCGATGCGGGCATATCCGGTCAGCGAGACTCAGGCGCCGGCGCTGTATGCAATCGTCCGCGAGTTGGCCACCGAGGCGCACCAGCCCATGCCGCGGCTCTACGTGAGCCCGACGAATCAACCCAATGCCTTTGCCACCGGCCGAAATCCACGCAATGCAGCCGTCTGCGTGACGGAGGGGATCATCGAGATCCTAGATCCGCAGGAACTGCGTGGTGTGCTCGCCCACGAGCTGTCCCATGTCTACAACCGCGACATCTTGATCTCGTCGGTCGCCGGAGCAATGGCGACCGTGATCACCTATCTGGCGCACATGGCCATGTTCAGCGCCATGTTCGGCGGACGCGGTGACGACCGGGGGGGTGGGAACGCCTTGGGAAGCCTCCTGCTGGTCTTCCTGGGCCCGATCGCTGCCGGGCTCGTGCAGATGGCGGTCAGCCGCAGCCGGGAATACCAGGCCGATGTCTCGGGCGCGGCGCTGTCCCAGGACCCGCTGGCACTGGCCCGTGCGCTGCGCAAACTGGACCGGGGTACCAAGTCGCTCCCACTCCCGCAGGAGGATCGGCTCGTCACGACCAGCCACCTAATGATCGCCAACCCGTTCCGGCCCGGTGGAATGGCCCAGATGTTCGCCACCCATCCCCCGATGGAGCAGCGCATCGCCCGTCTGGAAGAGCTCGCCCGAGACCTCGGCCAGCTCTAGCCGTGCCTGACAGAGCTCAGCGGTAGTTGGTGAACTGCAGAGCGACCCCGAAGTCGCCGCCCTTGAGCAGCGCGATGACCTCCTGCAGGTGATCCTTCTTCTTCGCGCTGACCCGGAGTTGATCGCCCTGGATCTGGGCCTGCACTCCCTTGGGCCCCTCATCGCGAATCGTCTTGGCGATCTTCTTGGCCTGCTCGCTGGTGATGCCCTGAGCGATCGTGTTGGCCACCCGGTAGGTCTTGCCGGACTGGGCGGGTTCGCCGACCTCGAGTGACTTCAACGAGATGCCGCGCTTGATCAGCTTCTCCTTGAACACCTCGACCGCGGCCAACGCGCGCTCCTCGGTGTCGGCCACGATGGTGACACCGTTCTCCCCGGCCCACTCGATGCTCGCGTTGGCGCCGCGGAAGTCGAACCGCTGCGAGACCTCCTTGGCTGTTTGGTTGAGGGCGTTGTCGATCTCCTGTCGCTCCACCTTGCTCACCACGTCGAACGACGGGTCGGCCACGATTGCCTCCTGGAACCTCGGCCCGTACCGCTGCGTACGGGCTACTGATCACGGTGGTTGCAGAG
>JBPCPI010000063.1:0-4927 GCA_050999295.1 Geodermatophilaceae bacterium
CGGCGCGTCGACGAAAAGTGTCGCCCAACGCAGCCCTGGCAGGCAAGGCTCGCAGCCCGATCGGTCAATTCTCGTACGAGCCAGGATTCTGCTCGGCTGGCTCTCCTTCCACCGCAATGCGCTCGAAGCCAAGTGCGCCGGGGCATGGCGCTGGTCAGCTGGTGACCCGGTTCCGCCCCGCCGTACCGCCCCGGCTCGTGGGGTGCGGGTAACGACTACACCCTGCGCGAGTAGAGCCGCATCGCTGACTGACTGATATGTAGTGGGTTCTTGTCAAGGGGCATGGTGAGGCGCCGGCCCGGATTACTCCGGGGGGCGCCTCTGCTTCGTCGGTGTGTCTGTGGTGGTGAGCGTGTCGTTGGCGACGCGCGGTCAGACTGATATGCGCGGGTTGGTTACCGCAGGACGGGTTGTTCGGCAGGAGCTGTCCGCGTGTCTAGGGTCGAGTGTCGCCGGCCCAGGGGGTCGGTTGCTCATGGTCAGGACGCGGGTCGTTCCACGCGCTGCTGCCGCCACAGTGGGTCGACGAAGCGGTCGGGGGCCGTCAGTCCATGGCGGTGTCGGGGCGGCTGTTGAGGACGGGCTATCCAGCTATCCGGAAACGGTGGTGAAACCCTGACCGGCAATTGCAAGCAGACGGTCAGGTGCTGATCAGGGTCCAGCGCAGGCGGGGGTCGGCGTACCAGGTCCATTTGGTCATCGGGCGGGGAAAGGGCACGCCGTCGATCTCGATCCGGGCCCCGTCACAGGCAACCTGGATTGCTCGACCCAGGGTGATCTGGCCGCGGCGCCACAGTTGTTTGTGCACGTTGACCTTGAGGGTGTCCACGCCGGTCCAGTCGGGGCGCACGTCGACTCGCTGGATCTCTCCGTCGGCCACCCGCTTCTCATCGTGGTAGATCTGGGCGCCGAACCGAGACGCAGTTGGGCCACGGGCACCGCTGGGTTTGGGCACCCCAGTGATCCGGCCGCGCGCCAACAGGACCCCACCCTGGTCATCCCGGACCAGCCCGTACGTCTTTGCGGAGGCACCGGACAGCCGTCCCGCCGCGTCCAGACCCCAGGTCCGCGACAGCCCTGATGCCAGCGGGTCTGAACTCGGCGTCCAGGCCACGCCGACGTCCAGGCGATCGCCCCGGTGAAGGGCTACCAGGACCGCCCCCAGCGCGGAGACCGGCCCGGCTACAGACACCTGCTCCGCCTCGGCGACGGCTTTCTTAATCATGTCTCGGTCCGGCGCGGTGTCGGGCGCGAGCGTGCTGAAATCCAGTTCTGCCTTCACGTCCGCATCTCGCCTCCTGCCATGACGTGCAGCCAGCCTTGTCCGGACGATTCTGGCAGGGCGCGCTCGGCGGATACCGGTGAAGGCTGACGCTTGAGTTCACAACCTTAACGGCTTTGACAATCATCCTCATTAGCAGCCATGATAGGGCGCATGGCATCGGGCGGCACACGACTTCTCGCCCTCGTGGCCCTGAGCACGGTGCTCGGTGGCTGTGGGGCCGACACCGAGGGCTCGGGCGCAGCGGATGGGCGGTTGGACGTCCAGGCGTCGTTCTATCCCCTGCAGTGGATCGCCGAACGGGTCGGCGGGGACGCCGTGGCGGTATCGAGCTTGACGCCTCCCGGTGCCGAACCACATGACCTGGAGTTATCCGCCCAGGATGTCGGAGCCATCAGCCAGGCCGACCTGGTCGTGTACCTGTCCGGTTTTCAGGCTGCCGTCGACGAGGCCGTTCTTCGGGAGGCCGAGGTTTCGGCCTTCGACGCGGCCGAGCACACCGATCTGAGCCTGACCTACAACCCGATCGAGGAAGGCGAGCAGTCCAGCGACGGCGGCGACGCCGACGTGCACTTTTGGCTGGACCCGCTGCGACTCGCCGACGTCTCAGACGCACTGGCCGAGCGGCTGGGCGAGGTCGATTCCGACAACGCCGCCACGTTCACTGAGAATGCGCAGACCCTTCGTGCCGAACTCGAACGATTGGACACCGAACTGCGCGAGGGCCTGGCTGACTGTGCGAATTCGCTGTTGGTGACCAGTCACAACGCCTTCGGCTACCTCGCTGAGGCCTACGGGCTTACCCAGATCGGAATCACCGGTCTCACCCCGGAGGAGGAACCCTCAGCGGCCAGCCTGGCCAATATCGCGTCCTTCATCGAGGCCAACGATGTCCGGACGATCTATGTCGAGACGTTGGTCAGCCCGGAGATCGCCGAGACCATCGCGTTAGAAGCAGGAGTAGACACGGCCCTGCTGGACCCGATCGAAGGCCTGACCGAAGAGTCCGACGGCGAGGACTATCTCGAGGTGATGCGGTCCAACCTCGCGACCCTGAGGGCCGGTCAGCCATGCAGCTAGCGGACTCTCCGACGGATTCTCGATCGACCACCAGCCGCCCTCGGAGCGCGGTCGCACCTCTTGTCCGGCTACTCGGCGCCTCCGTCGGATATGACCAGCGGCCAGTGCTGCGTGCGGCGAATTTCGCGCTGCTGCCCGGCGACGCGGTCGCCGTACTCGGATCGAACGGCGCTGGGAAGTCCACCCTCATCCGCGCAATCCTGGGACTGGCCGAAGTGCTGGACGGAACGGTTGAGTTGTTCGGGAAGCCGAGGGCAAGTTTTCGTGAGTGGCACCGGCTCGGCTACGTTCCGCAGAGCCATACCGTGGTCAGCGGCGTTCCCTCGACAGTCGCCGAGGTCGTCTCGTCAGGAAGGTTGGCGCGCAAGCGTTTCGGGCGACGGTTCAACTCCTCGGATCGATCGGCGATCCGATCGGCCATCGCGACGGTACGGCTGTCCGACCGCGCTGCTGACTCGGTCGGCACCCTGTCCGGAGGCCAGCAGCGGCGAGTCCTGATTGCTCGCGCACTCGCCGGTGAGCCGGACATCCTCGTACTCGACGAGCCGACCGCCGGACTGGACGCCGAGAGTCGGGAAGTGCTCGCCGAGACGCTGGCCGGGCTGGTCGCTGCCGGGACGACGCTGCTCTTGGTCACCCACGAACTCGGGGAGATGCGTCCGCTCATCACTCGGACGGTCGTGGTCAAGGATGGCCGAATCGCCTACGACGGTGTCCCGCTGCCGCCTCGGTCACACCGCGACGGCGGCGACGTTCCGCACGGCGTCGGCCCCGGCCAGGACGCGCTCGAAGCGGACTGCGAGCACCAGGATCCGCATGGCGCGCCCCCCGGTAGGCCGGGCATGCGCTGGTCCATCACCACCGAGAAACGTTGAGCGTGCTGGATTTCCTGGACTTCGAGTTCATGCGGCGAGCACTGATCGCAGCGGTTCTCGTCGGGCTGACGGCACCCACGGTCGGCGTCTACCTCGTACAGCGTCGACTTGCCCTGATCGGTGACGGTCTGGGTCACGTCGCCCTGGCCGGGGTGGCGATCGGGGTACTCACCAGCGCAGCACCTGTGCTCACCGCACTGGCCGTCGCGGTGGTCGGCGCACTGGCGATCGAGTTGATCCGGGCGCGCGGCCGGACCAGTGGCGACATCGCACTCGCGATCCTGTTCTACGGCGGGATCGCCGGCGGGGTGGTGATCATCTCGCAGGCACCGGGCGGTACTCCGGGAAACCTCAACGCTTATCTGTTCGGCGCCATCACCACGACGACCACGCAGGACCTGGTGGTCTTCGGTGTGCTGTGCGCGGTGGTGCTGGCGGTGACGCTCGGGCTGGCCAAGTACCTGTTCGCGGTCAGCAACGACGAGGAGTACGCCCTGGCCTCCGGGCTCCCGGTCCTGCGCCTCAATCTGCTGCTCGCTGTCGTCACGGCGATGACGGTCGTGGTCTCCATGCGGGTGATCGGGCTGTTGCTGATCAGCGCCCTGATGATCCTGCCGATCGCGTCGGCGCAGTTGTTGGCGCGAAGCTTCCGTCGAACGGTCCTACTCGGCGTCGTCATCGGTGTGGGCGTCTCGGTGCTCGGAGTCGCGCTCTCCTACTACAGCGACACCCCTTCCGGCGGCACGATCGTGTTGCTGGCGATCGCAGTCTTCGTCGTGTTCAGCCTGCTGGAGGCTGCCGGTTCGGTTCTCCGCCGTAGAAGTGCTGCCACGTAGGATGAGGCAAATGGCGACTCCAACCGTCGTACGAGCCACCCGGCAGCGAACCGCCATTGCCGAACTCCTCGGCGGATTGAGCGACTTCCGCAGCGCCCAGGACATCCACCATCAGCTGCGCAGTCAGGGTGATGGCATCGGCCTGTCCACGGTCTATCGCACCCTGCAGACCTTGGCCGAGGCCGGTGAGGTCGACGTCATCCAGACCGACGATGGGGAGTCGGTCTATCGCAAGTGCAGTGGCGTCCACCACCATCACCTGGTCTGCCGCAGTTGTGGGCACACGGTCGAGGTCGCGGGTCCTGCCGTCGAGCAGTGGGCGGACAAGATGGCCGACGAACACGGGTTCAGCGACGTCAGCCATACGTTGGAGATCTTCGGTACCTGCGCCCCGTGTCGCGGGAAGGGCTGATCGGGGGAATGCCGGCCATCGTGCTGATCGGTGCCCAGTGGGGCGACGAGGGCAAGGGCAAGGCGACCGATCTGCTCGGCGGCCGGGTCCAGTACGTCGTGCGATATCAGGGTGGCAACAATGCCGGCCACACCGTGGTGACGCCGGATGGCGAACACTATGCGCTGCATCTGATTCCGTCTGGCATCCTGACTCCGGGCTGCACGCCGGTGATCGGCAATGGCGTCGTCATCGACCCCGGCGTCCTGCTGCAGGAACTCGCCGGTCTGGAGGAGCGCGGTGTCGATACCTCGAAGTTGGTGATCTCCGCTGACGCGCACCTGATCATGCCGCACCACCGAGCGCTGGACCGGGTCACCGAGCGCTATCTCGGCAAGTCCAAGGTCGGTACGACCGGTCGCGGCATCGGGCCGGCCTACGGTGACAAGGTCGGCCGAGTCGG
>JBPCPI010000161.1:0-9659 GCA_050999295.1 Geodermatophilaceae bacterium
CCGACTACAACCTCGCCGGCCTCTGCCGACACCACCACCGACTAAAACAACACCCAAAATGGCGGGCCAAACTCGACCCCGACGCCCGGATGACCTGGACCACCCCCACCGGACACACCCACACCACAGATCCGCCCCTACCCGTCCAACCCGCCGTACCACCAGCGGATCCCGCTCCACCGCCGTTCTGACCGACGTGGCGTCGCGGGTGACGGCTCCGACGTCCGGGGGGTACGACGGCGACGACATCTCACCCGATCATGACTTCGGTCCGAGGGCGAAACTGATCCTGCCAGGGGTCGATCCCGAACCGCTGCCGGCAGCCTGGCCAGGCTGCCCACCACCTACGACTGCCGTACGGCAATTGCTGGGCGGGCATTCTCCGAGGTGCGGCTGCCCGGAGTCTCGATCAGGCCGTGGAAAGCGTGGACGTGCTGACGAACAGACGCCCATGCGGGTCGGTCGGGAGGTGCTTGGCCTGCCGGGAGGTGTTGGCGACGGGCGTGGCTAGCCGTCGTAGCGACGGCGGAAGCGCTCCTCGAGTTTGGACTTGACCGGGCTTCCGCGCTGTCCCTGCTTGCCCGACGCCGAACTCGAGCCGCCCGCGGGTGCCTTGGAAGTCGCTGCACCGGCGTTCAGCACCGCGACGGCAGCGCCACCGAACATCACGCAGAAGCCGAGAACGCCGAGCCAGATCGAGGAGGTGACGGCTCCGCCGATCAGCATGCCGAGTCCGAGGACGCCCAGCAGGATGGCCCACAGGAGCTTGCGCCGGGCGCGTACTCGGCCATCGGCCGACCGAACCGTGGAGGCGAACTTCGGGTCATCATTGATGAGCTCGCGTTCGATCTGCTCAAGCAGCTTTTGCTCATGCTCGGAGAGTGGCACGTCAGCCTCCCTGGCAGATTTGCGTCTCAACTACCTATGAGGATACGAGCCCTGGGGACAAGGCGAAAGGCGCATCCACTACCAGACTTACGTCTGGCGAGGCTGTTCGGTTCCTTTCGGCATACCAGGATGGTCCCGGCGAACCAGTACGGCCGGTCGTACCGCTCCCCTCCCGAACCGTACGGCCGCTGCATCGGCGGCCACCTCGGCCTCTCGCCAGCCACGTTCAGGCGCACCGATCTGCATCTGACGAGGCGCTTCGGCAGCCGGTCGCAGACCCTCCGCCCGTACGCCGACGAGCCTGATCCGCGCGCGGTCCAAGCCCAGGCCGTCGAATAGTTCGCATGCCAACCGGTAGATCTCATGGCCGACATCGGTGGCCTGGCTCACGGTCTTGGAGCGTGTGATGGTCTTGAAATCGGCGAAGCGGACCTTGATCGTGACCGTCCGCGCCACGTGTCCCCCCGAGCGCAGGTTGCCGGCGGTCCGTTCGGACAGGCGTAACAGTTCCCGGCGGATGAGCACCGGATCATCGACGTCGGAGCCGAAGGTCTCTTCGGCCCCGGTGGAACGATCCGGTTCGTCCGGGACGACGTGACGCGGATCGCGGCCCCAGGACAGCTCGTAGAGATGGGCTCCGGAGGCCTCGCCAAGCGCGCGGATCAGGGTGGCCCTCGGTGTGTTCGCGATGTCGCCGACTGTGCGCAGCCCCAACCGGGTCAACTGTTCCTCGGTTTTGGCGCCGACTCCCCACAACGCCCCCACCGGCAGCGGATGCAGGAAATCCATGACCTCTCCGGGCGCGACCCGCAGCAGCCCGTCGGGTTTGGCATGGGTGGAGGCGAGCTTGGCGACGAACTTGGAGGCGGCGACGCCGACCGAACAGGTGATTCCCTGTTCGTCGGCCACCCGGGCGCGCAGCCAGTGGCCGATCATGACCGGATCCCCGAGCCGGCGCCCGGCCCCCCGGACGTCGAGGAATGCCTCGTCGAGCGAGATCGGCTCGACCAGGGGCGTGACCATCGCGAACAGCGCCATGATCGCTTGGGAAACCTCGACGTAAACACTCATGTCGCCCGGCACGATCACGGCGTTGGGACACAGCCGTCGCGCGCGAGACATGGGCATCGCGCTTCGTACTCCGTAGCGCCGAGCCTCATAGGTAGCCGAGGTGACGACACCGCGGTTACCGTCTCCGCCGACGATCACCGGCAGACCGGCCAGTTCCGGTCGCCTACGGACTTCAACGCTGGCGAAGAACGCGTCCATGTCGACATGCAGGATGCCGGTGTCCGAGTGGGATTCAGCCGGAGTTCCAGGCACGGCAGAACCCCCTCACGTCCGCGCCACAGCGCAGCCCATGACGTCGATGTACTCGGCAGCTTATGTCGAACACCTGTTCGACAAGGCTCATGCTAGCCGCTCAGTCGGACGCGGCCCAGACCTGACAACCCCGGCGTTACTCCGGTTCGGGGGAGGAGTAGACCTTGCGGTGGCAGCTCGATCGAACTGCCCGGTACGGCCTGCACCGCAGCCGCTCGTACCGACTCCGGTACGAGCATTGGGAGACAACGTGACGACCATGGACGAGGCAGACCCAGGTACGGAAGGTCCGGCAGACGGCGGAGCTTCGGGAATCCCCGGGCAACAGGACGGTGGTGCTGACGGTGGTGCTGACGGTGGTGCTGACGGCGGTGCTGACGGCGGTGCTGACGGCGGAGCTGGCGGCGGAGGAGCCGAAGGCCCGCTCGACGGTGGTGTCTCAGGTACGCCAGGCCATGAGGACGGCGGCGCCGATGTCGGTGGCGACGGTGGTGCCGATGGCGGAGCTGATAGTGGTGCCGATGGCGGAGCGGGCGGCAGCGCCTGATTTCCAGCACTGATCTGCGGGGCCGGGAAGCCAGTGGTTTCCCGGCCCTGCGGCGCTGCGTGAGCGTCGACCCGGCTAGTTTCGCCGCCGATTACTGGTCGCGCCAGGCCCTGCTCTCGCCGGCGGACAGTCTCCCGCGAGACTTCACCGACCTCCTCGACCTCGACGCCGTTGACGAGCTGCTCTCCCGGCGCGGCGTACGTTCACCGTTCCTGCGGGTGGCGCAGGGCGGCACGATGCGTCCGGTGGCGAGCTACACCCGCGGCGGCGGCGCGGGGGCCGACGTCGGCGACCAACTGGCCGACGACAAGATCCTGAACCTCTTTGTTGACGGAAACACCCTCGTCCTGCAGGGCCTGCACCGCCTCTGGCCGCCGCTGATCGAGTTCGCAGCGGCGTTGCGATCCGAGATCGCTCATCCGGTACAGGTCAACGCCTACCTCACTCCGCGCAGCGGGCGGGGATTTGCTCACCACTACGACGTACACGACGTGTTCGTGCTGCAGGTCGCTGGCACCAAGAGGTGGCAGATTCATCCGCCGGTCCTGGTTGATCCCCTGCGCACCCAGCCGTGGACCGATCGCAAGGCAGCCGTCGAGCAGGCCAGCCGCGCTGACGCGCTGATCGACACGGTGCTCGAACCCGGGGATGCGCTCTATCTGCCGCGCGGGTACGTGCACGGCGCGCAAGCGCTGGAGGGAATCAGCGCCCATCTCACGGTGGGCGTGCACTCGGTGACCCGCTTCGCTGTTGCCGAAGCGCTGCTGGCGCAAGCCGCGAACGATCCCCAGCTTCGGACCAGCCTGCCCCTGGGCATCGACCTCGCCGACGACGTCATGGTGGCTACCGAGATCCGCGCGACGATCGGGGTCCTCACCCGTTGGCTCGACCAAGCCGAGAGCGGACCGACCGGGAGCCGGCTTCGGAAGCAGGTCTGGGGACAGAGCCGTCCCGCCCCACTGACTCCCATCCGCACGTCTATCGCTCTGTCGGAGCTGGACGCTCAGAGTGCGATCAAACTCCGGTCCTATCTCGATTTGCACTGGGAATCAGGCGAATCCGGTGTGCGGGTTCAGACCGCGACCCACGTGCTCGATCTCGATGCAGGGTCGGAATCGACTCTTGCCGCCCTGCAGGCCGGACGCAGCGTCCGACTGGATCAGATCGCCGGCCTCGAGACCGAGGCCGGCCTCGAACTCGGCCGGCAACTGATCCGCGCCGGCATCGCGGTCCTGGCTTGATGGCCACCCAGCCACGCGGACCTGTCCCACGCGTCGATCCTCGGCGATGCACTCCTTCCGCGCGACGCCGCGAGGATCCGCTGATGGCCACCGCGGCACCCGCGACGCGCTGGCTCCTGATCGAGCAGCCAGGTGCTTGGGGCCGCAATGCCCTGCGCCAGTCCCTGCTGGCGCCTGCGGTGACTACGACGTTGGCCCAAGCATGTGCCGAGCGCGGCGTGCGGATCCAGGTCATCCGTCGACCGCCGGAGCGCGCACAGCCCGCTCCACGGCGCCGCTGGGGATACGTCGACTCCGGTGCCCAGACCCGACCGACCACATGGTGGGGCGAGTACGGCCAGGACGCGGAATTACTGGGCCTGTCCCTGGATGGTTCGCAGGGCACCCCCAGTACGGAACCGATCCTGCTGGTGTGCACTCATGCCCGGCATGATGCGTGCTGCGCCCTGTTCGGTCGCCCGGTCTATTCCGCTTTGGCGAAGCCCTACCCGGAAAACACCTGGGAGACATCGCATGTGGGCGGTGACCGGTTTGCCGCCAATCTCGTGATCCTGCCTGAGGGGCTCTACTACGGCGGACTCGACGGCGATTCCGCGGCCCGCGTGCTGTCCGTACACACGAACGGCCTGATCGACCCGGCGCACTATCGGGGTGGCAGTGTCCATCCCGCGCCGACGCAGGCCGCCGAGCACTACCTGCGCGAGTATCTCAGCGAGTGGCGGATCAGTGCCGTTGTTTCCCTGGATCTGCAGCAGGCGGACATGGCGCGCTGGGTGGCCCGGCTGGCCCATGTCGATGGGGCCGAGTTCGACATCGAAGTCGCGACCACGCACACGCCTGCCCTGCACCGGCTCACCTGTTCGGCCATACACCCCGCGGCGGCCAGGTTGTTCGAACTGCTCAGCCTCCGCGAGGTGCCGGCGCCGCCCTGAATCGCCTCCACTGGGCCAGCCCGAGAAGAGCGGCTCACGTACGGCCGATCCGGACGGGGACGCTGAGCTCGGCGTCGGTCAAGGAACCGTGATATCCGATCAAGGAGTGGGCACCGGGCTCCCGGCGACTCGCGGTGATCGCGTGGTTGTCCCGTGCCCAGGCCACCACGTCACCGATTCGTTCGGCGTGCGCCGTAGGCACCGAGGAACCGAACAACCCGGCGTCGATCGCCTCCTCGCGGGATTGCACCCAGGCCCGATTCCCGAGGGTCGCCGTCCAGGCAGCCAACACGTCGGTGGCCGCGCCCGGCTGGGTATAGACGTAGCGTGCCCGCGGCTCGCCGGCCACCAGCCGCACACCCGCCGAAAGCCCTCGTGCCTGCTCGGCACCCGGCTCGTCCTGACTCGCGTCCATGTCGATCTTGTCCGAGGAGGCTACGTCGATCATGCCGTGATCGGCTGTGACGACAAGTGCTGTGTCAGCGGGCAGCTCGGCCAGAATCGTGGCCGCGATCAGATCCACCTGGGCCAGCTGGTATCTCCAGGCGGCACTGGTGCACCCCCGGACGTGTCCGGTCAGGTCCAAGGCGCCGTGGTAGGCGTACACCAGAGAACGCTCGCCCTCGGCAGCTGCAGCCACGGCCTGGGACACGAGGTCACCGGCGCTGACCGCGGGGCGGTAACTGGCGCCCCGGTAGGCAGCCTCGGTGAGTCCCGACCCGATGAAGGAGGCCGGCCCGGAGGCACGCACGGACACCCCGGACCGCAGGGCTGTCTCGAACACGGTGGGCACCGGCTGCCACTCGCGGGGTTCGGGGTCCTCTCGCCAGTCGATGTGGGTCAGCAGCCGATCAGTGCCAGGTATCGCGACGGTGAACCCCACGATGCCGTGTTCACCCGGCGGTACGCCGGTCCCCAGGCTCGCCAGGCTCACGGGCGTGGTCGACGGACTCGAGGCGTCGATCGCGCCGGTGGGGCTGGTCAGGGAGGTCAGCGTGGGTGCGATCGTGGCGTGCTCGGCGAGGTTGAGCTCCCCCATTCCATCGACGAGCAGCAGGATGACGCGCCGGATGTCGGTCAGCGCCGGGGTCAGACCGAGTACATCGTCGTAGCCTGGCACACCCAAGGCGGCAACGATCGAGGGCAACAGATCGGCCAGGCTGCGCCGCCCATATTCCGGGATCGCCAGGTCCTTCGGCCGCGAGGGGGCCCGACCGGATCGCCCGCCTGGTGGTGGTGAGGGTCCCGTCATCGACGGCACAGTAGGTGCAGGTCGGTGGCCAGATCACGGTAGGGCGAACGTTCGGATAGCAGGGCCTCCAGTTTCCGCACGACCGCGCTCTGCTCAGTGCCTGCCTCCAGCGCGGGCAGCAGGTCAGCGACCACCCGTACGCCGTGCCACATCTCAACCGACAACCCCGCACGTGCCACCAGACCGTGCAGGGCGGCGATCTCGAAGCGGTGCCGGGTCCCGTCGGGCTCCCCTTGCAGCAGCGCGAGTGCCTCCTCGGGACGGCCACCGACGGCGCGGGACAAAACCGCGGCCGCCTGGTTCGCCGCGAGCAGGCTGAGCCAACCGCCGGAACGCACACAGGTCGCCAGCGCCGCGACAGCCGAGGCCGGCTCGTCGACGAACTCGAGGACGTGATGGCACAGCACAAGGTCGGCGCTGTCCGGCGACACGACGTCGGTCAATCGGTCACCGTCACCCTGGACCCCGCTCACCGACGCGGCGACTCCGGCTGCCTGAGCGCGGTTGGCCAGCAAGGCGAGCGCATCCGGGCTCGGGTCGACGACGGTCACGGTGTGCCCACGTTGCGCCAGCGGTACGGCGAATCCGCCGGTGCCACCGCCGACGTCAAGTACGCGCAGCGGACCGGCGCTCAGAATCGGTTCCAGGGCTGCCCAGGCCACCGACGCGCGCGTCCATGCGGCATCCGGTGGGATGGCAGCGGAGGCGGACTTCATGGCGACGCGAGCCTAGCTGTGCGCGCCGTGTGTTCAAGAAGGTCAGTGGCCGCTGCTGCCGGGGCTGGCATGCCAGAGTTTGCGGGGCGCGGTCTTGGTGTCCTCTCCGGGAGGTTTCAGGTCGGAGTACGGCGACATCCGGAAACCGGTGGGGTGCACCAGGACCGGCCTGGCCATGACCGGCCGCTGCGAGCGGGCCTGCGCTGCGCCCTGGATGGCCTGCTCGGAGAATTCGGGCGGGCCGGCGGAGCCTGACCGACTACCTGGCTGGGGTGAGGCAGGGGTCTGGGCCATCAGGTCGTCGACCGCGTCGAGCCCGGCTGATTTCCACGCCTCGTACAGCGTCGGAAGCTCCCACGCACCGGTTGCCCGTAACGAGATCCCACGTGGGCCAGTCCGACGTATCTCACCGCGGATGACCAGGAGCCAGGAGTGGAAGACCGTTGCGGCATAGGGCCCCTGCGCATCTTCGAAGAAGGTCGCGTCCGCGCACCCCGTTCCATCGTCCAGGGTCACGAACACCACCCGCCGACCCGATCGAACCGGCGGGGTCTGGGTGGCCACATTCACCCCGGCCACTAAGACCTCGGACTTGCTACGGGCGCCCAGCAGATCCTTGGCCCGGACGATGCCCAGGGCCCCGAAAAGCGGCAGGTAGAAGTCCACGACATGCCGACTGGCATCCAAGCCGAGCACTTCCAACTCCGCGCTGACCCGCTCGGCGTCGGTCATCTCCGGCAGCCCGCCCGCTGAACCAGCCAACTCCTGATCCCCAGGCAGGGGGAAGTCGAAGATCAACTGGGTCCCTCCTACAGCCGCCGAACGCCTCCGGCCGCGTGGGGTGAGCGTCCCGGTGGCCTTCTTGGCACCGCGCACCCATGCGTCGAGTTCCTTGGCCTGCAGCAGCAGGTCCCGACGGTTCACTGTGCCGCGCCGGCGGACCGGACTGGCCTGCCCGATCCGGTAGAGCGAGTCGAACCCCCCGGCCACGATCAGCCGCTCCACGATCGGCCGGGAAGCACCGGCCCGGTGGAAGAAGTCCGACAGGCAGGCGTACGGCCGACCGGCCACGATGCTGGCCACCTCCGCGTCGTTGATTCCCTTGACGTCGGCCAGGGACAACCGGATGCCGTACCGGGTGGGATCGGGCATCCTCGCCGGCAGCCACTCCGGCCGCACCCAGGTCGAGTCCTGGTGCATTCGCTCGACCCGGTAGACGCCGTCGGAGATGTTGACGTCCAGGCCTAGGATCGGGATGCCGAAGTTGCGGGCGTCGTCGAGGATCAACCGCTTGGGGTACATCCCCGGGTCGTGGGTCAGCACCCCGGTGACGAAGGCCGCGGTGTGGTGTGCCTTGAGCCAGGCGGACTGGTAGGTCGGGAGCGCGAACGCCGCGGCATGAGCCTTGCAGAACCCGAACGAGCCGAAGGCGGCCAGCACCTCCCAGATCCGTTCGGCGTCCGGCAGCAAGTAGCCACGATCGAGGGCGATCGGCATGAACCAGGCCTGGACCTCCGGATGGCCGTCCTTGTGCCCCAAGGCACGACGGACCTCGTCCGCCTCGGCCAGGGTGACCCCGGTGACCGTGTGCACGATCTCGAGCACCTGCTCGTGGAAGACCACGACACCACCGGTCTGCTCGAGGGAATACCGCAGGCTCTCGTGCAGATAGGCCGGTTGCGCCCAGCCCTGCCGGGCCATCAGGAACGGGGTGACCATGTCGCTCTTGACCGGCCCGGGCCGGAACAGCGAGATGTCGATGATGATGTCCTCGAAGCTCTCCGGCGCGAACTTGCCGACCAACTCGCGCTGTCCCGGCGACTCGATCTGGAACATCCCCAGCGTGCGGGTGGAATGGATGAGCTCGAAGGTCGTTGGGTCGTCGCGGGGAATGGCGTCGATGTCCACCTCGGCACCCTCGACCCGCCGGATCTCGTCGATCGCGTGCGCGATCGAGGACTGCATCCGGATGCCGAGCAGGTCGAGCTTGAGCAGGCCGAGTTCCTCGACATCGTCCTTGTCGAACTGGCTCATCGGATAGCCGAGGAAGCTGCGCTCGACCGGAGTCCGGTCGAGCAGGCTGCGATCGGAGAGCAGGACCCCGCACGGATGCAGCGCGATGTGGCGAGGCAAGCCGTCGAGGTTCTCGACGAGGTCGAAGAGCAACTCCAGCTTGGCCTGCCCGATCCCGCTGGCCCGCAACTCCGGCAGGTCGCGCAGTGCTGCCCTGGCCTGATTGGCCCGGATGTGCGGAAAGGCCTTGGCCAGGGTGTCGATCTCACCCAGTGGCATCCCCAGAGCCGCACCGACATCGCGGATCGCGTGCCGGACCCGATAGGTGTCCATCATGGACACACAGCTGACCCGGTCGTCGCCGTACCGGGCGATCACCTCGTCATAGACCTCCATCCGACGTGCGGACTCGACGTCGATGTCGATGTCGGGCAATGCCTTTCGGAGCGGGGACAGGAACCGCTCCATGAGCAGCCGGTAGCGGATCGGGTCAACGTCGGAGATTCCCAGCAGGTAGGTGACCAGGCTTCCCGCCCCTGAGCCGCGGGCGGCCGCGCGGACACCCATCGAGCGGATCAGGTCGGCGACATCGGCGACAGTCAGGAAGTACGACGGGTAACCCAGCGTCCCGATGACCGCCAACTCGTCGGTCAGGCGCTGGCGTACGGCGTCGGTGACGGTCATCCCGCGCCGGCCAAATCCCGCCTCACAGCGCTAAGCGAGCACCTCTCCTGCTCGCAAGCCCTC
>JBPCPI010000153.1:0-7618 GCA_050999295.1 Geodermatophilaceae bacterium
GGGCCGCTCTTTCTCGGCCGGGACACCCATGCACTGTCCGAACCTGCCTGGGTGAGCGCGCTCGAGGTCCTGGCGGCGAACGAGGTGACCGTGCTGGTCGACTCCGCGGACCGCTACACACCGACCCCCGCGATATCGCATGCGATCCTGCGCGCCAACCGCGGCCGTACGAGGGGGACCGGCCTGGCGGACGGCATTGTCGTCACGCCGTCACACAACCCACCCGGTGACGGGGGCTTCAAGTACAACCCGCCGCACGGTGGACCCGCCGACACCGACGCGACAGGCTGGATCGCCGGCCGGGCCAACGACCTGCTCCGTGCCGACCTTGCCGGCATACGGCGGGTTCCGTTCACCCGGGCGCGGGAGACCGCCGAGCCGTACGACTTCATGACCGCCTATGTGGCCGACCTGCCGAACGTCCTCGACCTCGACGCCGTACGAGCCGCGCGTGTCCATATCGGGGCCGACCCGCTCGGCGGCGCGAGCGTCGATTACTGGGCGGCCATCGCCGACCGGCATTCGCTGGACCTGACCGTGGTGAACCCGCTGGTTGACCCGACCTGGCGCTTCATGACGCTGGACTGGGACGGCAAGATCCGGATGGACTGCTCGTCGCCCAACGCGATGGCCTCCCTCATCCGGCGACGTGAGGAGTTCCAGATCGCGACCGGTAACGACGCGGACGCCGATCGGCACGGCATCGTCACGCCCGAGGCGGGACTGATGAACCCGAACCATTTCCTCGCGGTGGCCATCTCCTACCTGTACGGCGGCGCGCGCCCCGGCTGGTCGTCGGATGCCGCGATCGGGAAGACACTGGTGTCCTCTTCGATGATCGACCGGGTGGCGGCGGGCTTGGGCCGCAGGCTGATCGAGGTTCCGGTCGGGTTCAAGTGGTTCGTACCCGGGCTGTTGGACGGTTCGGTGGGGTTCGGTGGGGAGGAGTCGGCCGGAGCGTCGTTCCTGCGGACGGACGGTTCGGTGTGGACCACCGACAAGGACGGCATCCTGCTCGCGCTGCTGGCCTCGGAGATCCTGGCCACCACCGGACGTTCACCAAGCCAGCACTACCTCGACCTGACCGAGCAGCACGGCACACCGGCCTACGCCCGCGTCGATGCTGCGGCCACCCCGGATCAGAAAGCCAGGCTCGGCAGGCTCGCCGCGACCGCCGTACGAGCCGGCGAACTGGCCGGGGAACCGATCACGGCGAAACTGACCGCGGCACCCGGTAACGGCGCTGCGCTCGGTGGCCTGAAGGTGACCACCGAGTCGGCGTGGTTCGCAGCCCGGCCGTCGGGCACCGAGGACGTCTACAAGATCTACGCCGAGTCCTTCCGCGGACCCGATCACCTGGCTCGGGTCCAGTACGAGGCGCGCGATGTGGTCGCAGCGGCACTGTCCGCCTGAGCGGACGCACCGGCCGAATGGAAGCGCTGGCCGTCGGAATGCTCTGGCCGCACGGATGCAGGCCCAACCACGCGATAGGCGCTCTAGCCGCGCGAGCGAGACGGTGCTGCGGTCGGTTTCCGGGCGACCGTGATGACATCGCGGTACTTGTCAACGGTGAACTCCCCGGCCGGCCCCCAGGAACTGGTCTGCCGGGTCGTGACCAGCCCGCTGACGGTGAACGATGACGCCGACCCGGTCGGGGCATGCCTGGCGGCCCCGCCATGGCCAGCCCGGCCTGACCGTGGTGTTCGTCTGGCGTGCAGGCCGGTTCGGGGCGGAGATACGGTTCGTAACCGCCGGGGACTAGCGGCGTGGTGGATGACCAGATGCCCGTCCGGACGCAGAATGCGGCTGAGTTCGCCCAGCCATAGATCCAGCGTCGAGCCGTCGACATGCGGAAAGAAGTCCAGTGAGTACGCCAGCTCCACGCTCGCGTCCGGGACGTCGCTGAGTCGGTGGTTCACGATCGGCACCGCACGCAGGTCGGGACGGGGGCCCAGTCGATCTCGGATCGCGGTGAGCGTCTCCGCCCGGCGGTCGGCGACAATCAGCGTCTGCACGGTGCCGATGATCCGTTCCGCCCACTCGCCGTTACCCGGGCTGACCTCCACGGCGGTGACCCCGATGCCCACGTGTGGGGTGAGGAACTCCTTGACCAGGGACTCCCGCCACTGCGACAGGGGCTGCGCGGAATGCGCCGCCATGGCGTCCGCCGAATCCCTCGGCCGGCCTGCACCCGCGGGATCTGGCCATTCGTCCCCGCACCGCTCGACGCCTGGCATCAGGCCCCCCTTCCCGAACCCCGGCGGGGCGACGTTGCCCTAGGTCACTTGTGGTAACGATAGACCCAACTCGCAGTGACGTGATTCGCCAGATCGGCTATGAGCGACTTCGCGGCGATCCGGTCGCCCAGGTTGCACGCTGGATTCGACGGACCACGTCGCACTGGAGGTAGCCAGTGCCTCTGGTTGCGGCCGGACTTGTCGCAGCCATGGCCGAGGGTCGTGAGGACGAGACCGGGCAGGGACGACGATACATACCAGCCGGGAATTGTATTGGCCTGCATGGACATTGGACGAGTTGGCGCCAGTCGTACGGCCACCAACATGCTCGTCCGCAGGGCCGGCTCACAGACCGGACAACGCGAGCGTTGCCTCGTAGGCGCCGGGCATCGAGGAACAACTCCGCACGGCGCCGGCCGTGCTCGCGCGGCCGGCCGAGAGCTGCCAACGACAGATCGGCGTACTGCGCCTAGGTACGGCCGCGCGCCCGCAGGGGCAGCCACACGGCCAGGCCCATGATCGCCATCGCCAGCGGAACATGAACGACGGTCAGTCCGTCGGTGCCCGAGCGAACTGCCGAGCCGAGACCGGTCTCGATGATGATCAGCACGGCGAGCAACACGGTCCCGGTGACGAGATCGCGTCGCGAGCGCAGCCGCACAACCGCGACGACGGCCGCTGCGACTGCCAGAGCGATGGCGATGTAGGCGCCCATGGCGTGCACGTCGACCCAGGACCGGTCGGCGTCGCGCTGCAGGAAGATCCCGGCCCAAACCCCTTGCAGCAGTACGACCAATGTCGTCAGACCGACGAGAGCACTGAAGAGCGGGCTGCGCTGCCCGCTCGTCTCGAACGTCGCCCGGCGGTTCGTATCCTCCTGGGTCATGGTGGCGTCCTTCGCTGTGACGGGAGCCGATGACTGCTCTCGCCGAGTCTCGCCTATTCGGGCACTGAAGTGGTCACATACGACGGCTGTACGACGCCCGAGTCTGCCGTTATTGACCACTCCAGGACCAGGCGCTGCGGTACCTAGGTCCGGGTCGCGACGGTGATCAGGTACTCCATCTCGAACCGCGCCTGGTCCTCGGTGCCCAGGTTCCACTCGCGACAGAACGCGTCCAGGGCGGCGTCGAACTCGGCTTCACGCCGGTTGTTTGCCGCGTTCTTGCGGGTGGTGATGGTCGGACCGTAGCGCTGCTTGAAGTGCTCGCCGTACGCGAGCGGGTGCTGGAAGGCGGTCACCTCGAGCGCTTGACGGTCCAGGGCCGTGAACGAGACGCGGTCACCGAACAGGGTGCGGAGGTGTTCCTCGGAACCCCACAGCGGAGGCGGCTGGGCTCCCGGCGGTGGCGTCGGCGCGAACGGTCCCATCGTTCGGAACAGCGACCCGATCATCCCCTCCGGAGTCCAGCTGAGCAGCCCGATCTTCCCGCCGGGGCGGCAGACGCGCACGAGTTCGTCGGCGACCTGCTGATGGTGCGGGGCGAACATCGCGCCGATGCAGGACATGACGACATCGAAGTCCTCATCGGGGAAGGGCAGGTTCTCCGCGTCGGCCACTTTCCACTCCAGTTGCACGCCAGCGGCCTTCGCCCGGTCCCGACCGGCATCCAGCAGTTCTGGGGTCAGATCACTGGCCACGACGGCTGCACCGAGTTGAGCGGCGGGAATCGAGGCATTACCGGTACCGGCACCGACGTCGAGAACCGTGTCCTCGGCGCGTATCCCACAGTCCTGAACCAGGACCGGTCCGAGCGGGAGCAGAAAGGTCTCCACCATCGAGGGGTAATCGCCTGAGGCCCACATCGCCCGGTGTCTTGCCTTGAGTTGTTCGTCGGCGGTACTCCCGTCGGAAGTGCCTCCTGCGCCTGGATTGAGCTGTTCGGTGGTGGACATCTGAGCTCTCCTTCGAGTACGCATCGGAATGTGCGGACCGAAGCTACGCTCTGGTCATTGACCTGTCGTTGCTGCGCAGCACGACGGTCAGCCCCGACAAGCACACCGTCCGCGTCGATGCCGGCTGCACGTGGGGGGATGTCGACCACGCCACGGTTGCCTTCGGCATGGCCACTCCGTCGGGCTTCCTCGCTTCCACCGGTGTGGCCGGCCTGACACTCGGCGGCGGGATCGGGTACCTGTCCCGGCGCTTCGGATTGACGGTCGACAACCTGCTCACTGCTGACGTCGTCCTCGCCGATGGCTCGTTCGTGACGGCCCGCGAGGGTGCGCACAGCGACCTGTTCTGGGCCCTGCGGGGCGGGGGCGGGAACTTCGGCGTTGTCACGTCATTCACCTTCGCCTGCCATGACATCGGTGAAGCCGGCACGATCATCGGTGGACCGGTGCTCTACGACTTCGCCGACACGGCCGAAGTCATGCGCTGGTACCGGGAGTTGCTTCCGTCCCTGCCCGAGGAGCTCAGTGGTTGGCTCGGGCTGATCACCATCCCGCCCGCCCCGCCGTTCCCGGAGGAACTGTGGGGGCGCAAGGCCTGCGCCATCGTGTGGTGCTACACCGGATCCCACGACCGGGCCGAGGCTGTCCTCGAGCCGATCAAGTCGTACGGCACGCCGCTGCTGGTCGGCTTGCGCGACATGCCGTTCAACGTGCTGCAGTCCGCGTTCGACGGCCTCTATCCGGCTGGCCTGCAATGGTATTGGCGGGCGGACTTCTTCAACGAGATCTCCGACACAGCGATCGAGGTGCATTGCCGGTACGGCGCGCAGCTCCCGACCGGCCACTCCACCATGCACCTGTATCCCATCGACGGTGCGGCCAGCCGGGTGTCCGAGGAGGAGACAGCCTTCGCCTATCGCGATGGCGGCTGGGCCGGGGTGATCGTCGGTGTCGACCCGGACCCGGCAAATGCCGAAGCCATCTGGCAATGGGCTCGGTCCTATTGGGAGGAGCTGCACCCGACGTCGGCCGGTGGTGCGTACGTCAACTTCATGATGGACGAGGGGCAGGACCGGGTACGCGCCGCCTACCGCGGAAACTATGAACGCCTGGCCCAGGTCAAGGACCGCTACGACCCGGACAACATCTTCCATATCAATCAGAACATCCAGCCTGCCAACGGATCCCGTTCCTAGCCCGGAGCATGACGGGGCCGGGTAGCCGCCCCGGCGACGAGCAGTTCTGCCGCACCCCGGCCACTCTTTCGCGCGGCTTCGCCCGGCCGCTCGTACGAGTTCCTCTCGGTGTGGCGGGTTGCGGGCACTGTCGATGAGGTCACGGCGGTCCTGGCTGATGCGGTTCCCGCGACTTCAGCGGAGCCCAACCCCCAGTTGATCATCGGAGTATCGGGGGTTCTTGAGGTAAAATTGGTGATCAAACCCCAACTTTCCGATGATCAACTGCAGCCCGGCCGGATGTCGCCCTCCTCGACAACGACCCCGTGGGGTCGGCGTGACAGAAGGGTGTTGCTGCGGAACGGCTTTTCACCTGGGAGAAACGGGTCAGTAGCTGCGGGCCGTACGGCGTCCGCGCGGTGAACCGGAGCGACTGTGCCCCGCCTCGGAACGTCCGACCGCGCCACCGGCGATCCGGGCGCTTGCCGGTGCCGCACTTCTGGGGGAAGCAGAACCGCGACCGGCGCCGCGGTAGCCGGGGGTACGGGATTGGCCCCCGCTTGATGAGGTCGAGGGCCCCTTGCGACCGGGAGTTCCGCTGCGCCGCGGGCCTGCGCTACGGGGATGGCGACGGGTCTCGGTGTCGGCTGGGCCAGCGGCCAGGGCGATGCCGCTCGGGCGGCGGGCGCCGGTCAGCGAGGCGAGGTCGGCATCGCCCGGACGGGCGAAGCTGCGCGTCGGCGCGACGCCGGCCTTGTGGGTCATCTGGTCGACCTCGCGCCGCTGGTGTGGCAGGACGAGAGTCAGCACGGTCCCGGACTCACCCGCGCGCGCCGTACGCCCGGCCCGGTGCAGGTAGTCCTTGGGGTCGGCCGGCGGATCGACGTGTACGACCAGGCCGACGTTGTCGACGTGGATGCCACGGGCGGCGACGTCGGTGGCGATCAGGACGGGGACGAGACCGTCCTTGAACTGGTTCAGCGTTCGGGTGCGCTGGCCCTGGGACTTGCCGCCGTGCAGGGAGCCGGCGCGTACGCCGACCTGCCCGAGCTTCTTGGCCAGGCGGTCGGCACCGTGCTTGGTACGTACGAAGAACATCGTCCGGCCGTCCCGGGAGGCGATCTCGCTCACAACGTCGAGCTTGTCATCGGCCGACACGGTGATCACGTGGTGATCCATCTCCTCGACCCCGGCGGTTGCGGGGGCGACCGAGTGGGTGACGGGGTGGGACAGGTACTGGCGGACCAGCTTGTCGACGTCGCCGTCGAGGGTGGCCGAGAACAGCAGTCGCTGACCGCCGGGACGTACCTGGTCCAGGAGCTTGCGCACCTGGGGCAGGAAGCCCATGTCGGCCATGTGGTCGGCCTCGTCCAGGATCGCGATCGAGACATCGCCGAGGTCGCAGGCGCGCTGGCTGATCAGGTCGTTGAGCCGCCCCGGGGTGGCGACCAGGAGGTCGACGCCGCGGCGCAGTGCGTCGATCTGCCGGCCGAACGGCATGCCGCCGACGACGTTCCGTACGCACAGGCCGAGCGTGGTGGCGTACGGCTCGACGGCCTCGCAGACCTGCATGGCGAGCTCACGGGTCGGGACCAGAACGAGGGCGCGCGGGCGTTTCGGGGCAGTGCTGCCCTGGGTGAGCCGGACGAGCGTCGGCAGTCCGAAGGCGAGCGTCTTGCCGGAGCCGGTCTGGCCGCGGCCGAGGACGTCCCTGCCAGCCAGGATGTCCGGGATGGTCGCGGATTGGATGGGAAAGGGTTCGGTGAGGCCACGCCGGTGCAGCGTGGTCACGATGTTTGCGGGGAGCCCGAGGGCGGCGAAGCTCGGCGGGGCCGAGTTGGGCAGCCGGGACGTGGGCAGGGTGGGGCGGGCAGGGTCGAACTGAGACAAAGTAGGTAGTCCTCCAGGACGAATGGCACGTCACTGGCGATCCACGCTGCGGTGTCACTCACGCGGCGGAGAAACGAAAAGGACGGGCCCAGCGCAAGGTGCGCTATGGCAGTACATCGGAGCTGAAACTCTCGAATCCGCATCCGACCGGCCCGCGAGGTGCGCGAGCAACATCACCGACGGTACGGCACCCCGCCGACAAAGCCCGGATCGGGCCCTCATCAGCCAGGTGACCCTGCGCACAGGTCGACCCCACCCCCTCCGCGGTTATGCGCATAACCGTGACCCTGCGGCCCTTGGGTTCAAGGGGTCGTCGCAACATCCTGAGATTTGGAGTGTTGGATGACTCGTCTTCCGCCTCGCCGTGATGATCAGCGGCGGTTCTGGCGTCTGATCGGTTCTGGGTCCTCGATCGAGCAG
>JBPCPI010000093.1:0-8985 GCA_050999295.1 Geodermatophilaceae bacterium
CGGTCTGAACGGGGCCTTGAGTTGATCATCGGCAAACGTTGGGTTTCCGGCGCCGAAATCCCCACTTTGCCGATGATCAACTCGGCTGCTCGTTCTACAAGTCGTCGGTATCGAAGGTGTTGCAGCCATCCACCGAGCCCTGCTCGAACCCGATCATGAACCAGCGTTGGCGCTGCTCGGAGGTCCCGTGCGTAAAGGCCTCCGGGTTGACCTGACCCCCTTGTGAGGACTGGATCCGGTCGTCGCCGACAGCCGCGGCTGCGGACAACGCATCGTTGATGTCCTGCTGGGTCGGCGGCTCCAGGAACGGCGTACCGGTGTCCGGGTCGGGCACGGTAGTGGCGTTCTTGGCCCAGATCCCGGCCAGGCAGTCGGCCATCAGCTCGACTCGTACGGCCCCGGACTCCGGCCCCTGCGGATCCTGCTGGGCCCGATTGAGCAGTCCGAGCTGGTTCTCGATGTGATGCCCGAACTCGTGGGCCACCACGTACTCCTGGGCAAGTGGGCCACTGTTGGCCCCGAACTGGGTCTCCAGGATTTCGAAGAATTCCGAGTCGAAGTAGGCAGTCTGGTCGGCGGGGCAGTAGAACGGCCCGGTGGCACTGGTCGCGCCGCCGCACCCGGTGCTCACCGACCCGACGAAGATGTCCAACCCGGGTTGGACGTAGGCCGGGCCGCCGCTGGCCGGGAGCAGCTCGACCCACATCGCATCCAGACTCTCGGCGGTCGCGATGATCCGACAGTCGATGCTGGTGTTGGCCGCTTCAGCGCTGGTGCACTCGGCGAACGCGTCTGGTTCCTGCGCACCGGTGTCGCCGCCACCGAGGATGTCGCCGGGGTTGAAGCCGAAGACCAGGGCAAGCAACACGACGATCAGGCCGCCGCCGCCGCCGACTGCGATGCCTCCGCGGCGCCCGCCGCCCCCCCGGCCGCCGCGCTCACGTCCGGGATCGATTCGTACGCCCTCGCTGAACGTCATTACCCGATTACCGCCATGTCCTCGAGGGGTTGGTCACGAACTGAGTCCCAGGTGACTCATCCGCACAGTGTGCGCGGCGGTGATCCGCTTGAGTAGTTCTCCGACCCCAGCCAGGTCGCCGGTCCCGCTGATCAGCAGCTCGGCCAGCTGATCCCGTTCGGCGATGACCCGCTGCGACTGCGTCAGCGCCTCCCCGACCAGGCGCCGGGCCCACAGTGCCAGCCGGCCAGCGATGGCCGGATCCGCCCGGATCGCGGCGCGGACCTCGCGTACGGCGAACGAGGCGTGCCCGGTGTCGGCCAGCACCGCGAGCACCAGTGCGCGGGTCGACTCGTCGAGGAAGTTCGCCACCTCCCGGTAGAAATCGGCAGCCAAGCCGTCGCCGACGTAGGCCTTGACCAGCCCCTCCAACCAGGTGCTGGCCCGGGTGCCGTCATGGAATGCATCGATCGGTCCCGCGAACGGGGACATCGCCTTCTCCGGATCGGCGCCGAGTTCGCTCAAGCGGTCACAGAGCAGTCCGAAGTGCCCGATCTCGGCTCCCGCCATTCTCGCTAGAGCAGCGCGGCCGGATATGGTCGGCGCCATCCGCGCATCTTCGGCCAACCGGTCGAAGGCCGTCAGTTCGCCGTAGGCCAACACCCCCAGCAGATCGACGACCGCGTTCTGCGTCAGTTCGACACCCTTCGCCATGAGATCGGACGGCCAAGGTTATCTACTGAGTTAGACTTGCCACGGCGGGCCGGACCACGGCCTGCGTATCTGTGCGTCAATGCCTGTGCGGTGCTCTCCGGCCAGTCCGGAACGCGCCACCGCGATCTGATCGGCGAGCTGTCTGAGTTCTCCACTCGGCCTCCAAAGTCTTCGATCGCCTCCGGACGTCGGCGCGAAGCGGAAACCGACGTAGTTTCGAGGCGAGAGAACTGAGTATTCAGACCAATTCCGAGCGGACCCATCCGGAAACCGGGCATCGACTCCCGCCCTACGACGAGGCGGTAGCACTCGAGCACGCGACCGAGGGCGCCCCCGACGTGGAATCGGCCGAGGAACTCGCCGCCCGCGCCCCGGTCGCGGAGACCGCGCCGCTGTTCACCGATTTCAACGTCGATCCCGACATCACCGACGCCTTGGCCGAGGTCGGGATAACCCGCACCTTCGCCATCCAGGAACTCACCCTCCCGATCGCTCTGGGCGGTCACGACCTGATCGGTCAGGCCCGTACCGGCACCGGCAAGACGCTGGGCTTCGGCGTGCCGATTCTGCAGCGGCTGATCAACATCCGCGAGGGCGCCGACGGTCTGCCGCAGGCCCTGGTCGTCGTGCCGACCCGAGAACTGTGTGTGCAGGTCGCTCGGGACCTGGCGACCGCCGGCTCCAAGCGCGGTATGCGGGTCCAGGCCATCTACGGCGGCCGCGCGTACGAGCCGCAGATCGAGGCGCTGCGCCAGGGCGTGGAGATCGTGGTGGGCACCCCCGGCCGGCTGCTCGACCTGGCCGAGCAGAGACACCTGATGCTCGGCTCGGTCAGCGTGCTGGTACTCGACGAGGCCGACGAGATGCTCGACCTCGGTTTCCTGCCCGACATCCAGCGGGTCCTGAGCATGGTCCCGACCCAGCGCCAGACCATGCTGTTCTCGGCGACCATGCCCGGCCCGATCGTGACCCTGGCACGCCAGTTCATGACCCAGCCGACCCACATCCGCGCTCACGGCAACGACGAGGGCTCGATCGTTCCGGACACGACCCAGTACGTGTACCGGGCGCACAACCTGGACAAACACGAACTCCTGGCCCGGCTGCTGCAAGCCGAGGACCGCGGCCTGACGATGGTCTTCTGCCGGACCAAGCGGACCGCCCAGAAGGTCGCCGACGAACTGGTCGACCGTGGCTTCGCCGCTGCGGCAGTACACGGGGACCTCGGCCAGGGAGCACGTGAGCAGGCGCTGCGCGCCTTCCGATCCGGAAAGGTCGACGTCCTGGTGGCCACCGACGTCGCGGCCCGCGGCATTGATGTCACCGGTGTCAGTCATGTCGTGAACTACCAGTGCCCGGAGGACGAGAAAACCTACCTGCACCGGATCGGACGTACCGGCCGCGCCGGTGGCACGGGCATCGCCGTCACCTACGTGGACTGGGACGACCTCCCCCGTTGGGGCTTGATCAACACCGCGCTCGATCTGCCGTTCCACAACCCGCCGGAGACCTACTCGACCTCGGAGCACTACTTCACCGACCTCGGCATCCCGTCATCGGCGACCGGTCGGCTACCGCGCTCGGCACGAACCCGGGAGGGCCTGTCCGCCGAGCAACTCGAGGACGTGGGCGAGACCGGCCGTGGACGCGGTGGATCCGGTGGCTCGGGACGATCCGGTCCGGGTCGGCCCGGCGGCCGCAATAACGCCGCCGGTTCGGACCGCTCCTCGAGGTCGAGCGGTGGGCGCGCCGAGAGCGGCGCAGGTCCCGACGCTCGACCGTCGGGCGAGCAGCCAGCTGACGGCGGGGAACCGGCCCGGCGTCCGCGTCGGTCACGCTCGCGCAGCCGTACGCGTGGCGGCGTGTCGGTCACTGCCGAGCGGGCCGCCAACGGCGTAGGCGATGCGGGGTCAGGTGCCGACCGATCGGCAACGACCTCTTCGACCGGCTCGGCCGGATCTTCCGGATCTTCCGGATCTTCCGGATCTTCCGGCGGACGCAATCGTCGGCGACGTCGCACGCCGGCGCCAGACTGACCCCACCCCGCGTTTCGATGAGTGGGGTCCTCCCCCGCAGTTTGCGGCGGCCGTCCTGGCCCGCGCTGGCCTGGTTGGGCGTCCTCGTGCTGGCGCTGGTAACCGGAGTCGTTCTGGCGGCCAACGGCGATGCCAACAACACCGACGTACGCACCGCGCCCGCACTGCCGTCGGAGCCACCGACACCACTGGGCGAAGAGCTCCGGACGCTGTGGTCCTCCGACGACGCCGTCGATGATCAGCGGATCGTGGCCGGTAGCACGGTCATCACAACCACCGATCGCGGCGTACGCGGACTCGATGCGCAAACCGGTGAGGAACGCTGGCACTACCTCCGCTCCAACGCGACGATGTGCGATTTCACCGTCCTGGAGAACGCGGTCGTCGCCATCTTCCGGACCACCGGGCGGTGCAACGAGGCGGTCGCGCTGGAGGCCGACTCGGGCGTCCGTCGTTGGTACCGCAACGTCGACTTCAGCGAACGGCTCAGTCTGCTCGGGTCGGGTACGGCCGCCCTCGCGGCGACGCTGGGCGGGATCGCGGTCATGGACGCAGTCGGCAACTCCATCCGCTGGCGATACAACCCGCCGGAAGGCTGCGAGCTGTCGAGCATCGGAATCGGTAGCAGCGGAGTGGTCGTCCTGGAGCGATGTGAGACGGGGACGACGTGGTTGGCAGAGTTCGAGCTCTACAGCGGCGAACAGCAGTGGCGGGTCCCGCCGCCGCCCGGTGACATTACCGTCCTCGGGGCAGACGGCATCGTGAGTCTTCTTGTCGGACAACAACTCATGACCCTGAGTGCGCGCACTGGCGAGACCCTGTCCACCCTGACGACTGATGTTGGATCCGACGAGTCAGCTGCAGCTGCATTCGCGGGCCAGCCCGGCGGCCGCGGTGTTCCACTGGTGTACGTCTCGGGCCGGGTGTTCGCCTTCGATCCGAGCACTGGTGAACAGCTGTGGAGTGTGGCCGCGACGGGGCTACCGGCCACCAGCGACGCCGGGCTGGTCGTACCCGAGCCGGGGGCTTTCGTCGTGCGTAGTCCGCTGACCGGCCAGGAGATCAGCCGCTCACTGGTGTCAGGCGAGGGTCCGGAGGGTCTTTTGCGCGCGGAGCGCTTCAGTTCCGGGCTGCTCGCGGTCACCGAGGACGGCATCACCGCGTACGGCTGACGCGTGCGGCCCGTGGTCAGACGCAGACGCAGAGTTCGTTTCCCTCGGCATCGGCCAGAACCCACCAACTCGGCGCGTGTTCGTCGGTCACCAATCGACCGCCGGCATCAAGGACCGCCGCGACCCGTTCCTCGGCCTTGTCCCGCGGTACGTACACGTCGATGTGGATCCGATTGCGATCCAGTCGCGGTTCGGACATCTGCTGGAACCACACGCCCGGCGATTCCGGCTCGGTACCGACCAGATCGATGGTGCCCTCGGTTCTGGTCCGTACGGTGAGGCCGAGTCCGACCCGCCAGAAGTCCCGGATGGCCGCGGCTTCCATGCAGTCGATCCCGATCTCGATCCCGTCGCTGGGGCTGGTCGGCGTGGTGACCTCGGCGCCGGCCCCGACCGTGAGATCGGTGATCCGGCGCGCCTGTGTCACGTCGAACTTGGTGATGCCCCCGGCGGAATGCGTGGACAGCGCGATGTCAACGTTTCGCCAACGGATGTCGATGTCCGGGTGGTGATCCATCTCCTCGGCGACCTCCGCGATCGCGCCCACGAGCGCCACTGCGGCAGGAAAGGTCGAGGCCTTGATGTGCGTACGGATCGCGTCGCGGTGGTAGTGCCAGCCGCTGAGGTCGTCGAGGGCCCGGTCGAGCTCCTGCTGGGTGAGTAGCGTCGGCATGCATCCATCCTGCACCCAGGTGCTGACGCTCTCATCCGGGTCCGACGGTGCCGGCGGCTCCGACGGCTCGGGCGGCTCGGGCGACGAGGAATTCGGCATGTTCTCGATAGGCGTGCGCGCCCTTGGTCCGGCCGGCCGTGGCCAGTACGGAGCGGCCCGCGGCCGGCGCCTCGGCGAAACGCACGGAGCGTCCGATCGGCGGGTCGAGCACGGGTAGCCCGTACCGGTCGGTCACGTCATCCAGGACATCCCGGGAGTGCAGGGTCCGGGCGTCGAACAGGGTCGGCAGCACGCCGAGCACCTGCAGTCCCGGGTTCGTCATCCGCTGGATGTCCTTGACCGTGTTCAGTAATTGACCGACTCCGCGGTGGGACAAGGTTTCGCACTGCAGGGGGATCAGCAGGTCGGATGCGGCAGTGAGTGCATTGACCGTCAGCACACCCAGGGACGGTGGGCAGTCGATGAGTATGTGGTCGAAGTGTCCGTCCTCTGTGGAGGAAAGGTCGGCAATCGCCATACGTAGCCCGTACTCCCGGCCGGTGCGCGTGAGAAGCATGGACTCGGTGGTGGCGAGATCGATAGTGGCCGGCAGCAGCGACGGACCGTCCGCGGTGTCGACGATCGCCTGACCGATCGGCAGCTCGCCCAACAGCACGTCGTGCACAGATACCGGCAGCGAGTCCGGGTCGACACCGAGGGAGAAGGTCAGACAGGCCTGCGGGTCGAGATCGATCAGCAGCACGCGTTTGCCCAGATCATGCAGGGCAACGCCCAACGACGCGACGGTCGTGGTCTTGGCCACTCCGCCCTTCTGATTCGCGACGGCGAGGACGTGAGCCATGATCGGCGATTCTCCCAGATCCTGTTTTCGTGCTTTGTACGCCTTGTGTCAGCTGCAGCGGGGCCGGCGTTTGGTCGGCTCGCTTCTCCGAGGTAGAGAGCATCCTCTGCTTTCGCCGGGGTTTCGGGGGTCAGACGCGCTGTACCTCGCCATGGTCTTGGTTTACGGTGAGTCCACGTCCGTACTCCAGCTGGTGATCTGCTCGGTCTGGGCGACCACCCGGCCCCGGCTGATCACCCAGCGCGGGGCGGCGTGCTCGCGCAGGACGTCCACGAGACGTTCTGATTCGTGAATGCAGAGATTGGCGGGGTTGCTGACGGCAAGCCGATGACCCGGCACGCCGAGTACGCGAGCCGCCGAACCGGTGACCATGTCCAGCAACAGTGCTTGATGAGCAGAAGTCTTGAACTCCAACAGGTGTGCGGCCAGGAACGCGACCTCCAGCATGTTGTGCCGTCCGAAGGGGTAATAGGCATCCGCTATGTCGTCCTGGCCGAGGGCCACGGCGACACCGGCGGTGATGAACCGCTCGACCGGCAGCGCCAGCGGCCCGGTGTGCGGATCGCTGACGAAACCCAGCCCAGCCTCCCTCGCCAGCATTGCCAGCCGATCCTGCTCGGCAGTTGGATAGCGGCCGACCGCTCGCGCGTGACACGCCACCCCGCGCCCGACCAAGCCGTGCCCGATCATCGACCGGGCTAGGAGTTCACTCGTGCGAAGAGCCGGATCGCCGGCGTCGTCCACGAGCATGGCCACCCGTGTGCCCAGCCTGGCCGCCAGCGCACAGCCCCACTCAACGTGGGCGGCCATGTCAGCCACACTGTCCTCGATCCATGGGATCCCGCCAACGACGTTGGCGCCCAAGCCCATAGCTTCCTCACACAGCGCTGCGGCCCCCGGATCCCGTAGCAAGCCATCCTGGGGGAACGCGACGATCTGGACGTCGAGTACGTCGGCGAACTCTGCGCGCGCGGCCAGGACGCCGTACAACCCCTCCAGACCCGCGGCCGTGTCGACGTCGACGAAGGCTTGGATGTGCAGTACGCCGTAGCGGACTGCCTCCCGCAGTGCCGTGGTGACATTGGGAGTGATCCAAGCACGGTCGTACTCCGCCTTGACCGCGCGGGCGAGTTCGATTCCGGTAGCCGACGCGCTCATCTGCTCACCGGTGTAGGCGGTGAGGGCGGCATCGCCGATTCTGGGCAGTGTGTAGACCTTGTCGAGGTGCTGGTGCCCGTTGACGAAGGACTCGGTCACCAGCCGGCCTGCGGCCTCGATCACTGGTATCCCGGCCGGTCCACCCGCGCTGGCGGCCTGACCGGAGTCGCAGGGAGCGATCGCCGAGATGCGCCCGAGTTCGACGGTGATGTCACATACCCGCCCGTCGCGCAACCGCGCCCGCCGGATGAGAAGGGAACCGCCGTCTGCGACCATGCCTGCTCACCCCGACCACAGGCTCTCACGGAGGCAGGCACATGACCGAAGGACAGGGCGGCAGCACACCGGCCGGCTGGTATCCCGATCCCGAGGGCAACGGTGAGCGCTGGTGGAACGGGATGAGCTGGGGACAGCTTCGCCAGCCTCCGGCCGCAGCGCCGCAGCAGCCCCACCCGCCACAGGCTTACGGTCAGCCGCAGCTCCACGGCCAAAAAGGCCAACAAGGCCAGCCGGGCTATCCGGAGCAGCCGCAGCAGGGGCAACCGTGGGGCCACCAGCCGCAGCATCAGCAGCCAGGTCAGGCGACGGGCGGGCAGGGGCTTCGCTGCGTGAACTGCCAGTTCACCGACTTCGCACCGTCGGAGTTCGTACTGACCCCCGGAGGGCAGTTCTTCGACCGGGGTATCGGCATGGCGACTGCTCAGTGCCTGATCTGCCGGCGCTGCGGCTTCATCCATTGGTTCGCCGTGCGCTGAGAGAGCAACAGCCGGCCGGTTAACGTCAACCAGTTCGTACGAGTGGGCGCTCGGCTACATCCGGGTCTTGACCGGCCGACACATCCAACGTCTCCCGGAACCCGTGCCGCTGCCACCACCGAGCAAGCGGGGCAGGCGCCCACCAGTTCGCGCGGCCCATCAGCCGCATCGCAGCGGGCACGAGCAGCGTCCGTACGACAGTGGCATCGACCAGGATCGCGACAAGCATCCCGATCCCGATCATCTTGATGAACGTCACGCCGGAGGTCGCGAACGCGCCGATCACCACGGCGAGCAGCAGTGCGGCACTGGTGATGATCGAGCCGGTCTTCTGCAACCCGACGGCCACCGCCGTGGTGTTGTCAGCGCCGCGGTCCCACTGCTCGCGGATCCGGGAGAGCAGGAAGACCTCGTAGTCCATCGACAACCCGAACAGGATCGCGAGCATCAGGATCGGCTGGGTCGCGTCGAGGGCACCGAGCGGGGTGAACCCGAGCAGCTCGGACAGGTTCCCGTCCTGGAAGATCCACACGACGACGCCGAACGAGGCCACCACCGAGATCGCGTTGACGAGTACGGCCTTGAGTGGCAAGACAACTGACCCGAAGGCCAAGAAGAGCAGCACAAGCATGGCCAGGACCACCAGCAGCCCCATCCACGGCAGCGTGTCACCGAGTG
>JBPCPI010000112.1:0-4626 GCA_050999295.1 Geodermatophilaceae bacterium
ACATCGCAGCCGAGTCCTTGCGGGTCGGCCTCCACGGCCTGCCCTTGAACCGCGGAGCCGCTGACGCGGTCTCCTACATCATGGACGGGTTCGCCGGACTTCCCGTGCATGCCGACGTGCCTGATGGGATCAGCGCACTCAATGGTCTCGGGATCCGGCTAGTGACCCTCAGCAACGGGTCGGCCGCCGTCGCCGAGGCACTGTTCGATCGCGCCGGCATCCGCGCGCACTTCGAGCGCCTGCTGACGGTGGAGGACGCCGGCCGCTGGAAACCAGCTCCCGAAGCCTATGCGTATGCAGTGCAGCAGTGTGGTGTGGAGCCGGGGGACGCGATGCTGGTCGCGGTTCACCCCTGGGACATCGACGGCGCATCCCGGGCAGGACTCGCCACTGCCTGGCTCAACCGGACCGGTGGACCCTATCCGGAGTACTTCAAGGCCCCTGACCTCCGGGCCGCGTCCTTGGCCGGCCTCGCCGACCAGCTGCACTGAGCTGATGACGCAGCCCCCGGCAGTGCCCGGGTGTCCGCGTCGGCGAATCCGCGTCTGCCTGCGGAACAGCGCGGCCGCCTGAGCGGATTTCCCACGAGCGACTGCCGAAGACAGAGTGACGCATGAGACGCGTTCACGACGCTGGCGCCAGGTGGTCAACCGTAAGGAATCGGTGATATGGCATTGGGCCCGCCCGGCGGGCCGAGCCGTAGAGTGGGATGAGCGGGGACACTCCGCAACCGGATCCTTGGAGGGAGTTCGATGGCAGCGAGCCCGAGGCGCCTGCTGACCTGGCTGCTGGCCCCCTCGGTCGAGGAGGGCTCGCGCAGCCACGCCTTCGCCGCGGTAGGTCTCCGCCTGGTGGCCGGACTGCTCTGGCTGTACAACGTTTCGTGGAAGCATGCCCCGGACTTCGGCCAATACGACGGTACGGCGCTGTATGGCTTTACCCAGGCCGCGGTCGACCATCCGGTGTTCCCGCCGTACAGCTGGCTGGTCGAGCAGTTGATCTTGCCGAACTTCCTGCCGTTCGCCTGGGGGGTGCTGGTCGTGGAGACCCTGCTGGGCGTGCTGCTGCTCAGTGGTGCGTTCGTCCGGATCGCGGCGGCACTCGGCGTCGCTCAGTCGCTGGCGATTGGGCTCTCGGTGGCCCTCACTCCCGGGGAGTGGCCGTGGGCCTACGCGATGATGATCGCGATCCATGTGGTGCTGTTGTTCAGTGCCTCCGGCCGGTTCCTCTCCGTCGACGCGGTCCGTGCCGGAAAGCAGGACGGACGCGTGCTGGCCTGGATGTGGGGTGTGATCGGGGTAGTCGCCGGGGTGGTCGAGGTGGCCCGCTCCGCGGCGGATCCGATCGCGGCCTCCGGGCCCTCCTCGGGGGCAGGGGACTTCGAGATCGGGATCGGGAACTACAACCTGCTCGGCGGCCTGGTGTTGGTGGTGCTGGGCGGTCTGCTGGTGCTCTGGGCCCGTACGCGCTCGTCGCAGGCCGCCTTCGCTGCCGCTGCGGTGGCTGCTCTGGCCGGTCTTTCACTGCATGCGCAGCTGGGCTTCAGCGACCCGGTCCTGGGTGGTTCACCGACGTCTGCGTCCGTGTTCTTCACCCTCGCCGTGGTGGCGGCGGGCCTCGGGTTCGCCAGCCGCGAGTCGCATTTTTCCGAGCGAGTTCCCGCGCGCGTGGTCCGCTCATGATGGACTCAGGCGCAGGGAAACCACTGTGCGGCTGAGTCGGCGTCGGCACGGAGGCGGACGAACTGCCGGCGTACGTCTTCGATGGCCCCGCCCAACGGGAAGATCTCCCTGGTGACCAGCTGGTCGTCGTGGCCCGCGCTGACCGGATGCCAGTAGACGCCGTCCGCGGTCACCGTCACCTCGGGAATCAGGGACTCCCGGGTCAGCTCGATCCCCTCCGTGGCGAAGCCACGGTGTGCCAACGTCCGGATCACCTGATCGCCTGGTTCGATGCCCATGCCATCCAGGAACTCGTAGAACGGCCCCAGCTCGCGGGTCCTCTCCAGTGGCAGGGTTGCGGCCACTCGGACCCGGAACCCTTCAGCCCGTGCGATCCGGATGCCAGACACTGCCTTGACCCACGACCCCTTGCCACGGTGTCCGTCGTGCAGGTCGGCGGTCGCGGAGTCCAGGCTGATCTGGAGGGCGAGCCGGGCTCGGTCCATCCGGCGCAGCGCCTCGAGCCGACGCCCGTGGAAGAGCATCCCGTTGGTCAGCAGCGTCGTCGGGAGGTGGACGGTGCAGGCGTGCACGACCTCGTCGATGTCGGTCAGCAGAAACGGCTCACCGCCGGTGAGGATGAGCTCGGACACGCCCGCGTCGACCGCCTCGGCGGCGAGCCGGCGTACGCGGTCCAGGCCGAGGCCGTTCCGGTCGGCCTGCGGCGAAGAGCGTGCACAGCAGTAGTCACAGGCCAGATTGCAGTCGAAGTTGGTGTAGATCCACAGCCGGGTGCCGGGGACCTGGGTCGGATCGAGCTCGCCCAGGTGGTCCACGCTCGGACCGCGGCGCACCACGACGGACCCGTCGGTGATCTCCACGAGCTCGTTGCCGGTGCGGGCGCACCAGGCTGCCACCGCGCGCCGGGCGGTCTCGGTGTCGACATCGGGTATCGGCAGCGAGACCGTGTCGTGCCGAGCCACGGCGCCGACCCGCTCAACCAGGTCGAGGACGAGACTGTGGCTCACCATCGTGGCGCGATGTCCTGCTCGGTCACTGCGGCGAAGAGCGAGTCGTAGCCCTCGAGCCGGGGCTGAACCCACTGGCGCAGACCCTCCATCTCCAGGATCGTGCGGTGATCGGGGTTGTCCCAGTCCATCGCCATCAACCGCTCGACCCACGGTCCGGTCCGCTCCTCGGGCAGATCCGGAAGGGCGGTGAAGTTGCAGTGGCTGTAGCGGGGCGACTCCCAGAAGACCTCGAACGCACCGGGCATCAGCTCCTCGCGGCCGATGGCTTCCCAGGTGTTGATGCCAATGGCCGCGGCGTCGGCCCGGTCGTCGAGCACCGCGCGCAGCGCGTCCAGCTCGCTACGCCCGGTGTCGCCGTGCTTGCCGACGTCACTGTTGATCCGCAGTAGCTCCACACTGTCGGCGCCCGGTCCGTCGTGGTCGAGGTAGTACACCGGAAGGATGGCGGCTTGGGCGGAGTCCTTCGAACCCAGCGCCAGGCGTCGCTGCCGAAGCGCGTCCAGGCCATCGAGCTTGGTTCCGGAGCGGGCGACGAACACGGTTTGGAAGGCCGCGTCGGTGTCGCGCATGGCCAGAGCCCGGCACTCGCCCCCGGTCTGCGCCACGGTTCGGACCCAGGCCCGGTTGGTGTTCCACGCGATGTCCACGGTGCCCGCGAGCAACGCATCCACCTGCCGGCCGTAGTTGGAGAACAGCACGAAGTCCATCTCGGTGTCGGTATCGGCGAAGTAGTCGCGGATTCCCTCCCAATCGCCACGTTAGGGGTGTAGGCCACCGCCCCGACGAGCAAGGGTCGGTTCATGGGCATCGCCTTTTCAGGACAGTGGCTGGCCGGTGACGGCCTTGCCGTAGAAGTCGTAGAGCACGTCGGCGGTGGGTGCCATCACCGAACCCGCCCGGGCGTCACGGAAGAAGCGGTCGATCTGGAGGTGCGCGGAGAAACCCGGGCCTTGACCCATGCCATGGGAACCTCCCGAAAGAGTGGAAACATCGATGTCCGCACAGTGTCCGCAACCGGTGCCGCGAAGCCCAGCGAAACTCAGCGAGGACTGGCGGAAACTGCCCCTAACGTGTTTGGCAGCAATTTGGCAGCAGACGTCACGTCGCGGCCGCAGCGGCGCTATTGATCAGGTGTTGACCAGGTACGCGGACTAAGTCGTCCACACTCGCGGGTGGTCCTTGGGACTTCGTCGCGCGGTGACCGGCGTTGACCTTCGAGGCGTGGCGGGAGCTCCCACCAGCTGGTCGCACGAGCCGCAGCACGGTGGGAGCCACGGTCACGGTTAGTTGCTGGCCCCACGCGAGTGACAGCCGGTCGGTCTCGATGCCGTCGCCGAAGACAACGAGCCCATCGGTCTCGGCCGTGATCACCAGTCTGTCGCCGGCATCGAGCAAACCTTCAGTGTGCTCCGTGCCAGTCGCGGGCGACGGCCAGGCTTCGCGCACGAACCAGGCCAGCTCCGGCTCGCCCGGAGCGGGCAGCGGCAGTTCGCTGCGGCGCTCGAGCCAGATCGATCGACACCAGCCGGTGGCTCCGGTGCCGGTGCTGACGATGACGCCGGATGACGACTGCCGCTCTGTCTCGCCCGCCGGCGTCGTCAGCCGGTAGCGCGCGGACTGGTGGCTGGGGTGGCCGACGTAGACCTCGTTGAGCGCCATCAGCTGTTGCCCGTCGTCCGACGTGGCCCCAACCATCGTGCGCGAGTCGATGTCCGCCGATCCCCGCGCCGCCGCGGTCAGCGTGTCGCCGAAGGCCGCCACCGACACCGGCACCAGCACTCCGGGATTGACCGCTGGCTCGGGGTTGACGCCGATGACGAATTGGTCGTCAAGGTACTTCGCCACGTTCGCCACCAACCCGTCCTGTCCGACGGCCACGACGACGTCGCCGGCCTCGAACAAGAAGCGGTCAAGGTCCCCCCGCTCCACTGTGC
>JBPCPI010000163.1:0-12563 GCA_050999295.1 Geodermatophilaceae bacterium
GACCAGACCGCCGCGGCGATCATCCTGCAATCCTGGCTGGATCAGCTCGCGCACCGCAGGCAGGGGAGCCTGTGAGCCGAGAGCGAGTGAGCAGCGCAGCGAGGAACGCTCGAGCGGTGCGCCGGAGCCGAGCATCGCAGGAGATGCTCGGCGGGACCGACGGTCTTACGGCAACCCGATCCGCATGCTTCCCGCCGAGCGGCTCCGAGGAGCGGAGGCGACTCGCGCGCGGAGCGCGCCATGACAGAGCGCACGAGGCGGGCTGGCTGTGAGCCGAGAGAGAGTGAGCATCGCAGCGAGGAACGAGCGAGGAGCGGAGCGAGCGGTGCGCGCAGCGCACGAGGCGGGCTGGCAATGAGCCGGCATCGAGCAGAGCCAGACGACGACGACGCGTCCCCGCCGCCGACATCTGACACCGGACCGCTGCTGTTCGGGAACGATGCTTGGCCCCCGCTTCGTCCTCCGGCAACCCTCGGAACTGGCCAAGGCATCAGTTCCAATGGTCGGTACCCGACCGAGCGGCACACCGAACATCACACCGACGAACTGCACCTCGAAGCCGCGCTTGGCCGCCCGGCGTACACGGTTCCCCCGCGGGTCTTCCCCCGGCGCGACCAGCCCACCTACAAAGAGCCAGCCTACGTCGAGGCTGACTACGTCGAGCCCAGCTACGTGGAGCCGGTGGAGGCTGCCCACCCGGAGCCAGAGCGACTCTACGCCGATGAGCAGCAGCCGATCGACCAGTCGCTGATCGAGGATCAGCATGTCGAGGACTCCCTCCTCGACGAGGCAATGGGCGAGGCGGCAATGGGCGACGAGCCCGCCGACGAACTCGGCCTGCTCAGCCCTGCCCCCGTGCCCGAGAAGGGTCATCGCCGGGGCCGCCGCGCGCGTACGCCGCGCAGTGGAGGTCGCCGGCCGCTGTCGATCGCGCTCTCCCTAGGGGTCATCGCTGCCCTGGTGACCGGGATCTTCTTCGGGGGCAAAGCGATCCTGGATCTGATCGCCGGTGACCCCGCCGCCGACTACTCGGGTCAGGGCAGCGGCGAGGTGGAGGTGGAGATTCCAGCGGGCGCCTCCACGTCCCGCATCGCCGAGGTGCTGGCCGACAGCGATGTTGTGGCAAGTGCCGAGGCATTTCTCGCCGCCGCCGAAGGCAATCCCGATGTCAGGAACATCCAGCCCGGCTTCTATGCGATGCGCTTGCAGATGAGTGGTGAGGCTGCGGTGGCGATGATCCTGGATCCGGCGTCGAGACTTCTCGACCGCGCGACGATCCCGGAGGGCTACACCGTGGCCCGAACGCTGGAAGCCCTGGCCGAGCAGACCGACATCCCGCTGGCCGACTTCGAGGCGGCCGCGGCGGCTACCGATCAGCTCGGTCTGCCCGCGTGGGCTAATGGGGTACTCGAAGGGTTTCTCTACCCGTCGACCTACGACATCGCCCCGGACACTACCGCCGTCGAGATCCTCACGGCCATGGTGACCCGGTTCAACGAGGTGGCTCTCGAGACCGGCTTGGAAGCAGGTGCGGCCGGTGTGGGGCTGAGTCCATACGAGTTGCTCACCGTGGCCTCGATGGTCCAGTCCGAGGTGACAGTGGAAAGAGAGCGTCCCCTGGTTGCCAGGGTGATCTACAACCGGTTGTCCCAAGGCATCCGTCTCGCCATCGACGCGACCCTGGCCTATGAGCAGGGCATCAACGGGAACGAGCTGACGACGGAGATGCTCGAGACGGACACGCCGTACAACACCCGGACCCGCCTGGGACTGCCGCCCACCCCGATCAGCAATCCGGGGGAACCGTCCATCCTCGGCGCCCTGCAACCGGCGCTCGGGGACTGGATCTACTACGTGTTGCAAAACAGTGCCGGGGAGCATCTGTTCACCGCCAGCTATCAGGAGTTCCTCGAAGCCAAAGCACAGTGCGAGGCCGCGGGTCTCGGCTGCGCCTGATGCCTCCAGTGACTGGTGTGCACTGCGCAGTCGTGGGCAGCCCGATCGCCCACTCTCGATCCCCCGTACTCCACCGGGCCGCCTACGCCGCCCTCGGTCTGACCGAGTGGAGCTATGCGAAGTTCGAACTGCAGACCGCAGAACTACCGGGCTGGCTGGCCGGCTTGGACGAGAGCTGGCGCGGGATCTCAGTCACGATGCCGGTCAAGGCGCAGGCACTTGCCTGCGCCGAGGATGCCTCCGAACTCGCCGCGATGTTGGGAGCAGCCAACACCCTGGTTCGCACCAATCGCGGCTGGCAGGCCGACAACACCGACGTCGCCGGCCTCCTGGGTGCCTTAGGCGAGGCCCGTGCCGATCCTGGACCAGGCGCGGGTGTCGCCGCGGTGGTGGGCGCCGGCGGAACTGGAGCGGCGGCTGTTGCCGCTCTGGCCAACCTGGGGTATCAGCAGGTGGACGTCGTGGTCCGGAATCCCGGACGGGCGCGCGCCTTGCTCACCCTCGCAGAACGACTCGGCCTGACCGCCCGGCTGCACACCTGGCCCGGCGATGCGGCGCTGGGCGCGGCTCTAGTCATCAGCGCCGTCCCGGCCGCGGCGACCGGCGATCTGCTCGGTCACCGGTGGCGGGTCGGGCAGACCGTTCTGGATGTCAGCTACGACCCATGGCCGTCGCGCCTGGTCGAGGCTGCCGCGGGCGCAGGCGCCCTGGCGGTCGGGGGCGCGGCCGTGCTGTTGTGGCAGGCCGTACGGCAGGTCGAGTTGATGACCGGTCATCCGGCACCTGTGGATGCCATGCGCGAGGCACTGCTCCCGGGTGGCACGCTCGCCCCAGCATGAGTCTGGTCACCGCGATCGCCGAGCACCCCGCCCTGCTGGGCTTCGGCGCGATCGCAGGCGTGCTGTTGGGTCCGTTCGCCGCATCGGCCAGCGTCACCGTGCCGGATCGGAGGTGGCCATGGCAGTCGGGATCGGCGAGCTGGCCGATCGGTCACCCGGCCACCGGTCGACGCCGGATCCTGCTGACGCTGACCAGCGCGGTAGTCCTCAGCAGCCTGTCCGCTGTGCTCGGGTGGCGTCCCGCGATGTTCGCCTTTCTGACCATGGGCATCGTCGGGCTGATGCTTGCCGCCGTCGACCTGGAACATCACCGACTGCCTGATCGGCTCACCGCGACCGCTGCCGTAGTCTCGGCCGTGCTTGTGCTCCTCGATGCAGTGCTGCTGGGTTCGTGGCCGAGGTTGGCCAGCGGACTCATCTGCGCCTCGGTCGCCTTCGCCGGGTTTTTCGTGATGGCGCTGATCAGTCCGCGCGGGATGGGATTGGGCGATGTGAAGCTGGCCGGTCTGCTCAGCTTCCATACTGGATGGCTGGCCTGGGAGCTCGCCCTATTCGCCGTGCTGGCAGGTTTCGTCGTCGGGGCGGTGGCGTCGCTGGTTCTGCTGCTGGCCCGCCGGGCAACCCTGCGCACCGCCATCCCGTTCGGCCCCGCCCTACTCCTTGGCGCCTGGACCGTTGTCCTCGCGTTCGGACCGATCGACCAGAGCGAAGCAGTCGCCGGGGGGCACCTGCCAAACTTGGCGGCATGCTGCGCTGGTTGACGGCGGGGGAGTCACACGGTCCGGCTCTCACCGCGATCCTCGAAGGGCTTCCGGCCGGGGTCCGGATCACGACCGAAGATCTCGTCGTGGCACTGGCGCGGCGCCGGCTCGGTTACGGCCGAGGTGCCCGGATGAGCTTCGAACGTGACGAGGTGAGCTTCCGCGGCGGCCTGCGGCACGGACTGAGCCTGGGCGGCCCGATCTCGATCGAGATCGCCAACACCGAGTGGCCGAAGTGGGAGACCGTGATGGCCGCGGACCCGGTGGACGAGACGATTCTGGCCGGACAGGCGCGCAATGCACCGCTGACCAGGCCGCGTCCAGGGCACGCAGATCTGACCGGGATGCAGAAGTACGGGTTCGCTGATGCCCGGCCGGTACTGGAGCGAGCCAGTGCACGGGAGACCGCTGCCCGGGTTGCGCTAGGGGCGGTGGCCGCTGCCTTCCTCGGTCAGACCACAGGAGCGACGCTGCTCAGCCATGTCGTCTCGCTCGGCTCCGCCAGCACCCCGCCGGGTGCGATCCCCTCCCCGGCCGACCAGGATCGGATCGACGCTGATCCGGTTCGCTGCTTCGATCCCGAGGCGGCTGCCGCGATGGTTGCCGAAGTCGACTCCGCCAAGCGGGACGGGGACACCCTGGGCGGTGTCGTCGAGGTCGTCGTTGCCGGATTGCCCCCAGGCCTGGGCAGTTTCACGCACTGGGACCGGCGCCTGGATGGTCGACTGGCTGCTGCCCTGATGGGAATCCAGGCGATCAAGGGAGTCGAGGTAGGCGACGGTTTCGCCACGGCGGCTCGGCGGGGATCGCAGGCTCATGACGAGATCGTGTCCGGTCCCGACCGGTTGCATCGGGTGACCGGCCGGTCCGGCGGCATCGAAGGCGGGATGAGCACCGGGGAACTGCTCCGGGTTCGGGCGGCGATGAAGCCGATCTCGACCGTACCGAAAGCGCTGGCGACCGTGGACGTGGCCACCGGTGCTGCGGCGACCGCCATCAATCAGCGCAGCGACGTGTGCGCCGTTCCGGCAGCCGGCATCGTCGCCGAAGCGATGGTCGCGCTGGTCCTGGCCGATGCGGTCCTGGAGAAGTTCGGCGGCGACTCGGTCACCGAGTGCGCGCGCAATGTCGCTGCCTACCTCGAGAACCTGTCCATCCGGTGAGCGCACCGCATTCTCAGCCGGTCGCCGTGCTGGTAGGCGCGCCGGGTGCCGGGAAATCGACGGTCGGGCGCGTGCTGGCCGGCGCGCTCGGTGTCGAGTTCCGAGACACCGACCGGGATATCGAGCAGGCCACCGGAAGGCCGATCAGCGATATTTTCGTCGACGACGGGGAGGACCACTTCCGCCGTCTGGAGACCGAGGCCGTGGCGCTGGCACTTGCCGAGCACCACGGCGTACTGGCCCTCGGTGGCGGCGCCATCCTGGACGCCCGAACGCGGGCTCTGCTGGCGGGTCATCGGGTGGTCTGGTTGCAGATTGACGTGCCCGCTGCCGCCAAGCGCGTCGGGTTGGCGCGCGATCGCCCCATGCTGACGATGAACCCCCGCGCTCACCTCCGTCAGCTGCTCCTTGCGCGTGCGCCGCTCTACGCCGAAGTGGCCACCGATGTCATCGACACCTCCGAACTCAGCGTCACCGCCACAGTGGATCAGCTACGCCTGCGGCTGGCTCAGCCCGGTCAGCCGACGTCAGCTTCGTGAGCGCATAAGTGGAGTCCATCGAGGTCCGTGGCGCAGCCCCGTACGTGGTCACGGTCGGGACCGGCGTCGCCGACCAGGTCGTTCCTGCTGCTCTGGGAGCTCAGCGCGTCGCCTTGATCCACGGCTCGCAGCCCGAACGAGGGCTGCTGCGGACCTGCGAGCGACTCGGCACAGCCGGCTACGATGTGACCCCGATCGCAGTGCCCGACGGCGAGTCCGGGAAAAGCCTCGATGTGGCGCGAATGTGCTGGGACACGCTGGGCTCCCGCGGATTCACCCGCAGCGACGTCGTCGTTGGCTTCGGTGGCGGAGCGGTGACCGACCTCGCCGGATTCGTGGCCGCGACCTGGCTGCGCGGAGTGCGGTTGGTCAATCTTCCGACGACCCTGCTCGGCATGGTCGACGCCGCAGTGGGTGGAAAGACCGCAATCAACGTGCCGGCCGGCAAGAACCTTGTCGGGGCCTTCCATCCCCCGGTGGCGGTGATCGCCGATCTGGCGTTTCTCGAGAGCCTGCCCGAGACGGAGTACCGCTCGGGATTGGCCGAGGTGGTGAAGTGTGGTTTCATCGCCGATCCGGTGATCCTCGAGCTACTTTCCGGCGACCCCACCGGGCGGGCCGACCAGGGCGAACTAGTCGTACGCGCGGTGCAGGTCAAGGCCGAAGTCGTCGCCGAGGACCTCACCGACCTCGGTCGGCGGGAGATGCTGAACTACGGCCACACCCTGGGACACGCGATCGAATCGGCCAGCGGCTACTCCGTCCGGCACGGGGAGGCGATCAGCATCGGCATGGTCTTCGCTGCCCAGCTCGCCCGGCACGCCGGGCTGCTCGATCACAGCGGTGCAGCTCTCCACCGAGAGCTGCTCGCCGCCATGGGGCTCCCAACCAGCTATCGAGGGCCGCTGGCCGAACTCCTGGCCCTGATGCGGGTGGACAAGAAGGCTCGGGGGGATCGGCTGAGGTTCGTCGTTCTCGAGGACATCGCTCGTCCACGGATCCTGGAAGGGCCGGACGAGCAGCTGCTCGAGGCGGCGTATGCCGACCTCGTGCCTGCGTGAGGGGGTGGAGGAGAGCATACTTCGGCTCAACGCAACGCTGTCCGGTCCCGCGACTGTATGGAAGGAACGCTCGTGCCGATTCAGGTGCTGAACGGGGCCAATCTCGGTCGGCTCGGCAGCCGGGAACCCGAGATCTACGGCCTGACCAGCTATGCCCAACTCGAGGTGCTCTGTGAGAGCGCCGCGGCGCATATGGGAATGGCCATCAAGGTCCGGCAGACCGACGCCGAGAGTGAGCTGATCGGTTGGCTGCACGAGGCCGCCGACGCCGGCGATGCCGTGCTGCTCAACCCGGGGGCGTGGGCGCACACCTCGGTGGCGGTCGCCGATGCGTGCGCAGCGCTGACCGGACCCCTGGTGGAGGTGCATATCAGCAACATGTTCGCCAGGGAGTCCTTTCGGCACCACTCCTATGTCTCGGCCCACGCCGCTGGGGTCATCTGCGGCCTGGGAGTGGACGGCTACCTGTTGGGGCTGCGCTGGCTCGCCGCCCAGATCAGCGTCGAACCGCACGGGTGACCTGGCCCGTCGTGACCGACGCCAGTGCGCTGCCCGTGACCGAGGACCGCGCCAGGATCCTGGCCCGACGTGACCGGTTACGCGAGCTGGCCCTATCGCGTGAGCTGGACGCCATCCTTGTGACCAACCTGGTCAACGTTCGTTATCTGACCGGCTTCACCGGAAGCAATGCCGCGCTGCTCGTTGATTCCGGCGGAGCCGATGTTCTGGCCACCGACGGCAGGTACACCACCCAGGCCGGCACGCAGGCACCGGACCTCGAGCTGCTGACCGCACGGTCCTGCGCGAGCGCACTGGCCGGGTCCGCGAGTCAGAAGGGGGCCGTACGGCTCGGATACGAGTCGCACGTCGTCACCGTCGATGGACTGGCCGGGCTGCACGCCGCCATGGCTGCGGTCGGGCCGTCCGCGGAACTCCTGAGCATGGGACCCGCGGTGGAGGCCCTGCGCTCGGTCAAGGACGCCGGCGAGATCGAAGCATTGCGGGAGGCATGTGCGATTGCCGACCGCGCCCTTGCCATGTTGATCGCGTCCGGCGGACTGCAGGCCGGCCGCAGCGAGCGTGAGGTGAGTCGCGATCTGGACAACCGGATGCTGTCCCTGGGGGCCGAGGCGGTGTCCTTCGAGACGATCGTTGCCGCCGGCGCGAATTCGGCCATCCCGCATCACCGGCCCACCGAGGCGGTTCTGTACCCCGGTGACTTCGTCAAGCTGGACTTCGGAGCGACCTTCTCCGGATACCACTCGGACATGACGCGCACCTTCGTACTCGGCCGCCCGGCAGCTTGGCAGACCGAGATCTACGACCTCGTCGCAACCGCGCAGCGGCTGGGCCGGGCGGCCCTCACGGTGGGAGCCTCGGTTGTCGACGTGGACGCCGCGGCCCGAAAGCCGATCGTGGAAGCCGGCCGTGGCCCCGCCTTTTCCCACGGCCTTGGTCACGGCGTCGGGTTGGAGATCCATGAGGCCCCGGCGTTGAGTGCCTTGGGCGCCGGTAGTCTGCAGGCAGACATGGCCGTCACCGTTGAACCCGGCGTCTATCTCGTCGGACGAGGCGGGGTGCGCATCGAGGACACCCTCGTAGTCGGCACCGACGGTCCCGACCTGCTCACCATGACCAGCAAGGAGCTTGTGGCCCTGTAGGCCGCATACCCACGTAGATGGCGACCACGAACGACCTCAAGAACGGCATCGTCCTGGACCTCGACGGTCAACTGTGGACGGTCATCGACTTCCAGCACGTCAAGCCGGGCAAGGGCGGAGCCTTCGTCCGTACGACGCTGAAGAGCGTCATGTCCGGCAAGGTGGTCGACAAGACGTTCAACGCCGGCACCAAGGTCGAGACAGCTACGGTCGACAAGCGGAACATGACCTTTTTGTACAAGGACGGATCGGATTTCGTCTTCATGGACGGGGACACCTTCGACCAGATCCCGGTCTCCGCTGAAGTTGTGGGCAACGGTGCCGGCTATCTCCTCGAGAACGCCCAAGCCGTGGTCGCCGTCCACGACGGCATTCCGCTGTTCGTCGAGCTGCCGGTCACGGTGGAGTTGCTCGTCGAGCACACCGACCCGGGCTTGCAGGGCGACCGATCCACCGGGGGGACGAAGCCGGCGATCCTGGAGACGGGCGCGAGCATCAACGTGCCGCTGTTCGTGAACACCGGAGACCGGCTCAAGGTGGATACCCGCGATGGCCGCTACCTCGGCCGGGCTTGAGGAATTGCGATGTCGGCACGCCGGAAAGCTCGGAAAAGAGCGCTCGACGTCCTGTTCGAGGCCGATCTGCGGGGAATCGACGCTGCAGAGCTCCTCTCGCTGCGGACCGCCGACGCTGCGCCACCGGTGGCTCCCTACGCGCGGCTGCTGGTTGAGGGAGTATTGGCCCACCAGGCGGAGATCGACGCACTGATCTCCGAGCACGCACTCGGCTGGACCCTGCCGCGCCTGCCGGGAGTGGACCGCATCCTGCTCAGACTTGCGATCTACGAGGTGCTCTACTGCCCGGACGTTCCCCGTGCCGTCGCGATCGACGAGGCGGTGGAACTCGCCAAGAGCCTGTCCACCGAAGAGTCGCCGAGCTTCCTCAACGGAGTGCTGGGTGCGGTCGCTCGGGCTGCACCGATCGAGGCGCCTACTGGAGAACGCTCAGAGCTCTGAGTCGGCTCCGTCCACGCCGTTGGCCGGACCCGACAGCACACCCCAGTCCTGGAGCCGTTCGGACAACTCCGAGGGTGCCATGTCATAGATGATGGCCAGGGACCGAAGATCCTCTGCTCGGATGGACAGGACCCGCCCGTTGTACTCGTGGCGCTGCGCCTGGATCGTCGATGCGTAACGCGCCAGCGGCCCGGCCTCGTCCACCGGTACCGAACCGAGGGCCTCCAGATCGAGGACGATCTTCTCCACGTTGATCTCGGCGCTGCTCGGCCGAGGATCGGGCAGCAGCTCGACTGGCGGCACACCGTAGAAAGCGGCGAGTTCAGACAGCCGCTGAACCGTCACGGCGCGGTCACCCCGCTCATAGGAGCCCACGACCACCGCTTTCCACTTACCGTCGGAAATGTCCTCCACCCGCTGCAGTGACAGACCCTGCTGGTTACGGATAGCTCGAAGCCGAGCGCCGAGCGCACGCGCATACTCGCTGATCATGTGAATGGTGTCCCTGCTAGTTGTCGGGGGCGAACTAGTTACGCAGCGTACCCGAAATTGACCCGGCGTGGCACCAGGTCACCGACTGTAATTCGGCTACGATTTGCCCAACTGCTCCTTTAACCCCGTCCCGTGAGGCGGAGAAGGAGGCGACGGCTCATGCCCGCTGCCCAGATCACCACCGAATCCGTAGCTCCCGGCAGCCGAACGATCCTCGATTCCTCGGCTATCGCCAGGACCATCGACCGGATCGCCCACGAGATCATCGAACGCGCCGGCGATGACCACCTGGGCCAGCTCACGCTGCTCGGGATCCCTACCCGAGGCGCTCCGCTGGCCTCCCGGCTCGCGCGGCGCATCGGTGCTTTCGCCGAGCCAAGGGGCGGCCCCATCTCAGTGGGGACTCTCGACATCACCCTGTATCGCGATGATCTTCGCAGCCGAGGCGTACGCCCGTTGGCTCCCACGGTCATTCCCGATAGGGGCATCGACGGACGGCACGTCGTCCTGGTCGATGACGTGCTCTACTCCGGTCGTACGATCCGGGCCGCTCTCGACGCCCTGCGCGAGGTTGGGCGCCCTCGGGTCGTGCAACTTGCCGTCCTGGTCGATCGGGGCCATCGCGAACTCCCGATCCGGGCCGACTACGTCGGGAAGAATGTGCCCACCTCCGCGCTGGAGCAGGTGCGCGTTCGACTCGCCGAGATCGACGGCATCGACGACGTCATCGTGTTGCCGGGCAGCAGTCCGCCGGGCTGGCCGCGGCCTGGCCCGGTCGGGCCTGGAGGACGACGGTGAGGCGGCACCTACTCTCCGCTGCTGATCTCGATCTCGATGACGCAACGCTCATCCTGGACACCGCGGAGCAGATCCATGCCGCCCTTGCGGGCCGAGAAGTCAAGAAATTGCCCACCTTGCGCGGTCGGACTGTGGTGAACCTGTTCTTCGAGGACTCCACCCGGACCCGCATCTCCTTCGAGTTGGCCGCCAAACGCCTGTCCGCCGACGTGATCAACTTCGCGGCGAAGGGGTCGAGTGTGTCCAAGGGCGAGAGCCTCAAGGACACCGCACTGACCCTGGAGGCCATGGGCGCAGACGCGATCGTCTGCCGGCACAGCGCGTCGGGTGCCCCGCACCGGTTGGCTGAGTGGGTTCAGGGCAGCGTGATCAACGCCGGAGACGGCACTCACGAGCACCCCACCCAGGCACTTCTGGACGCGTACACGATCCGGCGGCGGCTGGGTCGGCTCGACGGCGTGCGGGTCACGATCGTCGGTGATGTCCTGCACAGCCGGGTGGCTCGCTCCAACGTCGTACTGCTGGACACCCTCGGCGCCAGCGTGACGCTGGTCGCCCCGCCTACATTGCTCCCGGTCGGCGTGGGGTCCTGGCCCGCCGAGGTCAGCTATGACCTGGACGCGGTCCTGGCCAAGGCCGACGTGGTGATGATGTTGCGGGTCCAGCAGGAGCGGATGAACGCCTCGTACTTCCCCAGCGCCCGCGAGTACAGCCGACGCTACGGTCTGGACGCCCTTCGGATGGCCGCGCTGCCCGAGGAGGCCATCGTCATGCACCCCGGCCCGATGAACCGGGGGATGGAAATCGCCGCGGAAGTGGCGGATTCGGTTCGCTCGACGATCGTGGAACAGGTGAGCAACGGGCTGTCCGTACGGATGGCGGTCCTGTATCTCTTGCTCGGCGGTGCGGGCTCGACCGACGGGGCGGCTACGTGACGTCCACCTGGCTGATCCGGGGCGCTGGGCCGTACGGGGAGGACGCCGTCGACCTGAAGCTGCACGACGGCGTGATCGCCGAGGTCGGCCCCGGACTGACGGCCGGCGGCGGCGAGATCCTGGACGCCGATGGGCTGATTGCGCTGCCGGGCCTGGTCGACTTGCATACCCACCTGCGCGAACCCGGGCGGGAGGACGCCGAGACCGTACAGACCGGCTCCCGGGCTGCTGCGCTGGGCGGATTCACCGCCGTCCACGCGATGGCCAACACCGATCCGGTCGCCGACACCGCGGGCGTCGTCGAGCAGGTCTGGCGCCTCGGCCGTGAGGCCGGGCTCGTGGATGTCGCCCCGGTCGGGGCGGTCACGGTGGGCCTGGCCGGAAGCCAACTCGCCGAGTTGGGCGCGATGGCCGATTCGCCAGCACGGGTACGGATGTTCTCCGACGACGGGTTCTGTGTCGCCGATCCCGCTCTCATGCGCCGGGCGCTGGAGTACGTCAAGGCATTCGGCGGGGTGATCGCCCAGCATGCCGAGGAACCGCGGCTGACCTCCGGCGCGCAGATGCACGAGGGGGTGTTGTCCGCGCGGCTGGGCCTGGCCGGGTGGCCGAGTGTGGCCGAAGAGGCGATCATCGCGCGTGACGTCCTGCTCGCAGCTCACGTGGGGTCGCGGCTGCATGTCTGCCACGTCTCCACGCGGGGAAGTGTGGGCATTCTCGCCCGGGCCAAGGCCGACGGAGTCGCGGTCACGTGCGAGGTCACCCCGCATCACCTGCTGCTGACCGACGAGTCCGTGACCGGCTACGACCCGTTGTTCAAGGTCAACCCGCCGTTGCGGACCGCCGAGGACGTCGACGCCCTGCGGGCGGGTCTGGCCGACGGCACGATCGACGCGATCGCGACCGACCACGCACCGCATGCCATGGAGGACAAGGAGTGCGAATGGGCGATGGCCCGGCCCGGCATGCTGGGGCTAGAGCAGGCCCTGTCGGTGGCCGTCGAGTCGATGATCGAGACCCGGCTCCTGGACTGGCGTGGACTGGCCGACCGGATGTCGGTTCGGCCGGCCCGGATCGGTCAGCTCGACGGGCACGGTCAGCCACTGGAGGTCGGGTGTCCGGCGAACCTCGTCCTGATCGACCCAGACGTCCGCCGAGTCGTCAACTCGGCGGATCTGGCCAGCCGGGCGCGCAATACCCCGTACGCGCAGCGGGAGCTCCCGGCGCGAGTGGTGGCCACGTTCCTGCGGGGCGTCCCGACGGTGCTAGACGGCAAGGCCCAACGATGACTACTGCGGCCGCGTGGGGACCTGGAGGGGTTTGCGGGGAACGGCAGGGGGGG
>JBPCPI010000172.1:0-4398 GCA_050999295.1 Geodermatophilaceae bacterium
GTTGCCGTTCACCGGTGTAGTAACAGTCCCTCTACTGAGGCCTGTGCGCGTACAGGTACACTCGCCAAGGGGGCGGCCCTCGACTCTCCGCACCGCGATCTCTGGCCACCGTCCACTTCGCGTAGCCTAGCCCGCAGCTCTCGTCGTTGATGTCGCCACTGCCGCGTCGCGTTCAGGACTTCCCGGTCCCACCGGACCTTGCACCCGAACACACCACCGGCTCACCCTCCCCCGGCGGCCTTCAACCTCCTGGTAACAGCGACGGTGCCTCGGTCCCATCGAACCACGCCCCGACCACCGCCTCCAGGTACGCGAACACCGAACGGCCCTGCTGGCCACACGTCGCGATTGCCGTCCAGATCCGCTCGCACCAGCGGTTACCCGCCTCGCCCCGCGTCCCCTGCGTGATCAGGCGGTCGATCACCACGAACCGGATCGCTTGCTCGGCCAGATTATTCGTCGGCTCCACCCCCGGAGTCGTGACGAACCGGAAATAGCTCTCCCCATGCGCCTCGAACCGCTTCGCCAGGTTGCGACTGGGTCTGGTCTCCGGCACCTCCCGCGTCCCCCGGCGCATCACCTCCGCACGCGCCGCCTCCAACTGGCCCTGGAACGCCGTCGCGGACAACCCCTCCCGCCGGTGGATCACCGCGAACAACGACCGCAACGCCTCGCGCAGCCCCTCGCCATAGGCACGATCCCGCGCATCGGGCAGGGTCGTCAGGTACTTCACATCGCGGATCAGGTGCACCATCCGAACGCAATCAGTGCATTGCGGATGACTCTTGTCCTTCCGTTCAGGTCCACAATTCGCCGCTCCACCCCTCGTCTTCCCCATCAATCCTAGCTCGACGCGGCTCGCGCCGGCCATGTTGACCTCCTCGGAGGTCAACATCCATGCGCCGCCAGCCCCCTCCCTCTCGCCCACCTGACTGGGCCATCCGCTCCACCTTCGTCCCCCTTCGTGACGGCCCCAGGCGACTCGGCCAGGCCTTCCAGGTCTTGCTCGGATCGGCTACCGATCACACCACTGATCTTGAACATGATAATCGGAGTGCAATCCATGCGGGCCGCGATCTACGCCAGGGTCTCGACCGACAAGCAGGGTCGGGACCAGACCATTGACAGCCAACTCGACGCCTTGCGACGCTGGGCGACCGCCCACGGCCACGACCTCAAAGAAGATCATGTTTACATTGATGAGGGCTACTCGGGTGCGCGGCTCGATCGCCCGGCGCTCGATCGTCTCCGCGACGCCGCTCGCGAGGGCGAGTTCGACGTCATCGCCGTCTATACCCCGGACCGGCTGGCCCGGCGCTACGCCTACCAGGTCCTTCTGCTCGAGGAGTTCCGCAGGGCCGCCTGCGCCGTCGAGTTCATCGAGCGGCCGATCTCCGATGACCCCCACGACCAACTCCTGCTCCAGATCCAGGGGGCGATCGCCGAGTACGAGCGGGCCGTCCTCGCCGAGCGGTTCCGCCGCGGCAAGCTCCAGAAGGCCCGCGCCGGCCAGTGGGGCGCCGGCCGCGCCCCCTACGGCTATCGTTATGTCCCCAGGCGTGATGCAGTCCCCGGCCATCTCGTGATCGATGAAGCCGAGGCCGAAGTCGTCCGGATGCTCTACCGCTGGCTGATTGACGAGCGGACAACGGTCCGCCAGATCCTCAAGCGGTTGGCCGACGGCCCGTGGCGGCCGCGCAACGGCAAGCGGCTCTGGTCCAACAGCGTCGTGCACCACATCTTGTCGGATCCGCTCTACGCCGGAACGGCGTACGCCAACCGGTACGAGCTCGTCACGCCGCGTAAGCCCCGGTCCACCGGCCCCCGTGCGGGACTGCCGACCTGCCGCAAGCCGCGTCCTCGCGAGCAGTGGGTCCCTATCCCGGTCCCGGCGATCATCGAAGAGATGACTCATCAGCATGCGAGCGAACAACTGGCCCGCAACTCGGTCCTCTCCTTCCGCAACAATACCCGCTACGACTACTTGCTCCGCTGCCTGCTGACCTGCCGGACCTGCGGCCTGGCCATGTTCGGCGTCACCACCAGCGGGGCCAGCGGTCGATGCGTGCATGGTTATTACACGTGTCATGGCAAGGACACCGTCGCTCGCGACCGCGAGTGCCGCTGTCCTCAAGCTCGGACCAAGGTCGAGGAGCTCGACGCCGCCGTCTGGGGCCATGTCAAAGGGCTGCTCGACGACCCGACCACATTGGCCGCCCAATTCGAGGAGCGGGCCCGCCAGGCCGAGGCCATCGGCGCCGACGCGGCCACTGCGGCCCGGAAGTGTGAGGCGCAACTGCGCCAACTCGACCGGGAGGAGCAACGCCTGCTCGACGCCTACCAAGGCGCGGCGATCGAGCTGGGCGAACTCAAGCAGCGACGCGAACAGATCGCTGGACGAAGACATGTGATGACGATGCAGCACGAACAGGAGCGGCGGCTGCGGGGCGAGCGTCAGACGGCGAAGGAAGTCTGGGCCGACCTGACGGCGTTCTGCGAACGCGTCCGGTCCCGACTCGACGAGGCAACCCTCGCGGAACGACAACGGATCTTGCAGTTGCTGATCGACCGGGTCATAGTCGGTCCGGACTCGCTGGAGATCCACCATGTCATCCCGCTGGGCCGGCTGAAGGCGGAGACGGCAAGCCCGAGCCCGACCGACCCTGATGGGTCAGGAGGTGGAGAGGGGAGCGGGCCGGAGGAGACGCCGGTTGGCCCTGGTGCGCGATTGCGTTCGGATGGTGTGCGCCAGGCAGAACTGGAGCAGCACACCGAACTCGCGTTGATAGCGCCGGTAGGACGAGAAGTAGTCGCAGCCCAGCACCCCGTCGAACTCCGCGCCCAACACCTCGATCAACACGTCGGCGCTACGGGTCGGGTCGATCTTGAACAGCGTGTACAGCCCGGCCCGGAAACACCAGGTCCATTGCCGGTCGCCGTTCTGCTTATGGCCGGTCTCATCGACGTTCAACCGCGCCTGGCCGGGCAGGTCGTCGAGCAGTTGCTCATAGGGCCGATCCAGCGCCCGGCTGACCTTGGCGATGATCCGGGCCAGTTCGCCGCGCGAGATCGTCACCCGCACCACATCGCGGAGGAACTTGCGGACGGTGGAGTAGGAGGCGTGGCACGCCCCCTTGAGGTAGGCGATCAGCGTGGTCAGCGACGGCCCCACCAGGCCGCCACGCACGATCCCCGGCGGGAGCGGTGCCTCGTGCCTCTCCTGACAGCTCGGGCACCACCCCGGATGACTGCGGTGCTCCTGGACCGCCAGAGCCACCTCGCGGATGTCGACCTGCTGGACCACCCGTGGCGGGATGGTCAGGGCAGGCCGCAGTCCATGGCCGCACAAGGGGCAAGCGTCGATGCGATGATCGAAGGCCCCGCCGTTGATGGCCTCGGGCGGGAAGGCGGCTCGCTCGTGCTTGGGATGGCCGGGCTGCCCTCCGATGCGGCGTCGGTCCTGGCCCTGCGGCGGCGGCGACTTGGGCGGCTTGACGATGTCGGAGGACGGTGGCTTGGAGGAGGTCGAGGAGTCCTTGCGTGCCGCAGCGAGCTGTTGGCTCAGCTGGGCGACGACCTGCTTGAGGGCGGCAAGTTCGGCCTCCAGGACATCGACCCTCGCCTGGAGCCTTCGGCAGTTGGTGCAGCGGACCGTGTCCTTGGCTCTCATGGCGGCCAATTCTACATGCCCTGGGGCAGGGACACTACACCGGTGAACGGCCACGGCTGGACCACGCCGTTGAGCGCGATATTCTCCCGCAAGGCTCCGTAGGTCTCGGCGTCGAGCGGGAGGACCACTCGGTAGCGCGGGTCGGCTTTGATCTTGGGTGATTTGTGCAGCGAAGATCTCATGGCACACCGGTCGTTCTGCTGGGGGCATCTCTCGAACAACCACGAGGCTATGACTGGGATATTCGCGAAAATCGTATCTTCGTCACCCTGCTTGGTGCTCGCTCTCTCCAAGTCGCGACTCGGCATCGGAGTCACTAGAGTCGCTGCACAATAAGCGTTCTTCGCCCTGACGGTGGAAGGCCCCCATCCCCATCGCCTCTCACGCGAACATCAGGTTATGCAGGCCAGCCACGTTCTTCATGATCAGCGTATGCCGGCTGACCGGGTTGCGATACCGTTCGGAGGCGACCCGCCACACCTTCATCTCGCCGATCCCGTGCTCGGCCGGCACTATCTCACGGCGCAACCCCCTGACCGGACAGTTCCTTCCGCAATTCCTCTGGGGTCAGCTTGAGGAACTCCCCGAAGCTCAGGTCGGGGACCTTCAGCCCCAGCAGGCCGTAGGGCGTCTGGCCCTTGCGTCGGCCGGTGCGGAATCGACGCAGGTTCCAGTACAACCGCTTCAAGTCGAGCAACCCCTGGCTCATCTTCCGATGTCGCGCCTGC
>JBPCPI010000005.1:0-17459 GCA_050999295.1 Geodermatophilaceae bacterium
TGAAACTTGGCATCGACCAGCGCTCGGCCGCGCTCCAAGGCCGCGGTCCAGGTCTCGCCGCGGTCGATCTCGAGTCTACTCACCGGCGTTGCGCCAGTCAGAACGCCTGCGGCCCATTCGATCGAGCGCTCCAGGAAGTCGGCCGGCTCGAAGCTCACGTCGGCGATGCCGAGTTTGGCGGCCTGCTGGGCGTTGAGCGTCCTGTTCTGATTGAGCGCGTTGTCCAGGATCACGGTGACGGCAGCGTCGGGGCCGATCAGGTTGGGCAGCAATTGGGTTCCGCCCCAGCCGGGCACGAGACCAAGGAAGCACTCCGGCAGGGCGATCGCCGCGGCGCCGGTGGACGGCGTCCGGTAGTGGCAGTGCAGACCCAATTCGACGCCGCCACCCATGGCTGCGCCATTGACGAACGCGAACGTCGGGATGGCCGAGTCCTTGAACCGGCGAAAGACCTCGTGGCCAAGGCGCCCGAACTGCAGCGCTGTGTCCCGGGTGTCGACAAGTCCGATCCCGGACAGATCCGCGCCGACGGCGAAGATGAATGGCTTGCCGGTCACCGCAATCGCCGCCACCGCGGGGCAGCGTGCCTCGATTTCGTCCAGGGCCGCTGCGAGGTTCGTCAGACCGGCCGGACCGAACGTGGTCGGCCGGGTGTGATCGAGCGCGTTGTCGATGGTGATCAGGGCGAACTCACCGTCGAGTCCGGGGACGGTGAGGTAGCACACAAAGGCCGACGTCACCACCTCGTCGGGATAGGCCAGCGCCGCCTCGGCCCGCACGTCTGTCATGGTCGAATCAGGGCGTCCCTCATTCGAATCTTTCGACTCAGGGCCGCCCTGATTCGCGGTGCTCACGGGCGGTCTCCCGGGTTACCGACGTAGCCGGGGTTCTCCCAGATCACGCTGCCGCCCATGCCGATTCCGATGCACATGGCGGTCAGCCCGTACCGTACGTCCGGTCGCTCAGCGAACTGCCGAGCCAGTTGGGTCATCAGCCGGACGCCGGAGGAGGCCAACGGGTGACCGACGGCGATCGCCCCGCCCCATGGATTAACCCGCTGGTCGTCATCGGCGATCCCGAAGTGGTCGAGGAAGGCCAGCACCTGTACGGCGAAGGCCTCGTTCAGTTCGAAGGCTCCGATGTCCTCGATGGACAGTCCGGTCTGGCGCAGCACCTTCTCGGTGGCCGGCACCGGGCCGATCCCCATCACCTCCGGCTCGACGCCGACGAAGCTGTACCCGACCAACCGCATCGCGGCTGGGAGGTCAAGCTCTCGAGCCACGTCCTCAGCAGCGATCAGGCACGCGGTCGCGCCGTCGTTGAGCCCGGCCGCGTTCCCCGCGGTGATCCGACCATGCGGACGGAACGGCGTCTTGAGGCTCGACAACCCCTCGATCGTGGTCTCCGGTCGCGGTGGCTCGTCGACGGTGGCCAACCCGTACCCCGCCTGCGTCGAACGGGTGGCAACCGTGACCAGATCCTGACCGATCTGGCCGTTGGCCGCCGCCTTGGCGTACTTCGCCTGACTGGCAGCGGCGAACGCGTCGGCACGCTCCTTGGTGAGGTGCGGATAGCGGTCATGCAGGTTCTCCGCGGTCTGGCCCATCACCAAGGCCGAGGGGTCGACGAGCTTCTCGGACAGGAACCTCGGGTTCGGGTCGACACCCTCACCCATCGGGTGGTGCCCCATGTGCTCGACCCCGCCGGCAACGGCGACGTCATAGGCGCCGAAGGCGATACCGCTCGCAGTCGTCGTCACTGCGGTCATCGCCCCGGCACACATCCGGTCGATCGCATAACCGGGGACGCTGCAGGGGAGCCCGGCTAGCAGCGCGGCGGTGCGCCCGATGGTCAAGCCCTGGTCGCCGATCTGGGTGGTCGCCGCGATGGCGACCTCGTCCACGCGCTCCGCCGGCAGGTTGGTATTGCGGCGCATCAGCTCGCGAATACAGCGCACGACCAGGTCGTCGGCGCGGGTCTCGGCGTAGAGCCCCTTGGGACCGGCTTTACCGAACGGGGTACGGACGCCGTCGACGAAGACGACCTCACGAAGGTGGCGAGGCATGGCTCCGAGCGTAACCGGTGTTACTGACCAGTAATAAAGTGTTCGCGGCCACACCGGACTTGGGTAGCCGCGGGTTTCTGTTCGAGTGCAGGACGCCTGCACTCACTCACTAGGTTCGACACAAGGACGCCTTCACTCCGCGGGCTCCGAGTGGCCGCCGGTGACTGGCGACCTCGCGGCGGCCGCCATGGCGACGGCCAACGGTCCCGACGTCAGACTGATCTGCCAACTCCGAGCACCACCATCGCGCAATCGAACGCGCACTGCTTCCGCGGAGAGCGGCTGAGGTGGCTCCCAGGCCAGGCGACGCAGAAGATCGGGGCTCAGCAGGTTCTCCGTCGGGACGCCGTGGATCTCGACGAGTTCGGCGATCACGAGCCTGGCGGCGGCCAGCCGGGCGGCAGCGGCCGGGTCCCGCTCGGCCCAGCGGTTCGGCGGCGGAGGGCCGTTCCCCGGCAGGGTCAATGGCGGCAGGTCGCGGTTGGGAAGCGCGCGGGCCCGTTGTAAAGCTCCGAACCAGGTTCGCAGCAGCTTGCGGTTCGCCTTACCGCGAAAGACTGGCAGGGCGACCATCGCCTCCGGACTCTGCGGATCGGCGAGCACTCCGGCCACCATCGCCCTGTCGTGCAGTATCCGGCCCGGCGCGATGTCGCGACGTCGGGCCACCTCGTCGCGCGCCGTCCACAGCGCACGAAGGGCGGCGAGCTGGCGAGCGCTGCGCAGGGAATGCAGGCCAGAGGTACGCCGCCAGGGATCGACCCGCACCGCAGGCACCGGCGCGGCCAACAGGGCACTGAACTCCTCCTCGGCCCAGGCGAGCTTGCCGGTCTGGATGAGCCGGTCCCGGACCTTGTCCCGCAGCTCGATCAGGATCTCCACATCCAGGGATGCATAGACCAGCCAGTCCCGGGGAAGGGGCCGGGTGCTCCAGTCCGCGGCTGAGTGACCTTTCTCCAACCGCAGCCCGAGCAGTTCCTCGACCAGTGCGCCGAGGCCGACCCGCTCGAAACCGGCCAAGCGCGCACCGAGTTCGGTGTCGAAGAGCAATCGTGGAACCAGGCCGACCTCCGCCAGGCACGCCAAGTCCTGGCTGGCGGCGTGCAGCACCCATTCAGCGTCGCCGATCGCCTGCCCGATCGGACTCAGGTCGGGTACGGCTATCGGGTCGATCAGCGCCGTACCGACGCCCGCGCGGCGGATCTGGACAAGGTAGGCCCGCTGGCCGTACCGGTATCCGGATGCGCGTTCGGCGTCGACCGCGACCGGGCCGGTACCCGCGGCCAGCAGCGCCGCGTAGTCGACCACCTGTTGCGCGGTGATCAGCGGATCCGGTACGCCCTCTCGCGGCTCGAGCAGCGGGATGGACGTGGATTCCGGCTCGGCTGCGCCGTCCTCGACCACGTCGACCACGTCGACCACGTCGACCACGTCGACCACGTCGACCACGTCGACCACGTCGACCACGTCGACCACGTCGACCCGATCGTGAATCGGTCCGGGAACCGTTGTCCCCTCGAATGCCGAGACGACGCCAGAGCGGCTCCTCGTCCGAGTCCGGACTCGGCGCCGCCGGTGCTGACCGGCATCCTCGCCTCGAGAGGTCGCTGCACCGTTGGGGGAGGAATTCACTGGTCGGGGTGCCCGCCCAGTTCGGCGTTCGTGAGCGGTGAGCTGAGCAGGCGCACGCCCGGTGGTGGAAGGCCAGCCGCCGAACCCAGGACGTCCAGCCAGGCCTGAAGATGTGCCGCCAGGTCGAAGCTCAGAGCGGTCCACGAGGCGCGGATCTCCACATCGACACTGCGCTGTGGCCCGGCGATGTCACCGAATCTCGTGGACACGGTGGCCGTCACGGTGCCGCCGACCGCGGTATGTGCGGCCCCGCGGCTGCCCAGGGCTTCCAGCAGCCAGCTCCAACCGACCTCCGGGAAAAGTTCGTCGGCGGCGAGCGCGGCGTCGGTCTCGGCGGTCAGGAATCCGACGATCCGCAGCACCCCGTCCCAGCCGGCCTGCCCTTCGGGATCGTGCAGCACCACGAGCCGCCCGGTTGCGACCTCTTCGCCGTCGACGATGACCTCGGCTCCCAGCGCATGTGAGTAGGGCGCCAACCGGGTCGGGCCGGCTATTTCGTCGAGAATGATCTCTGGACGTGGCCGAACCGTACGCAGGCTGGCGATCGCATCGGTGAACAGCGCAGGAACTCGGCCCCGCGGTGTCAGGTTGGCGTCGCTCATCACGTCGGAGGGTAGGTCGCCCTGCACCCAGGGTAGGCCCCGACGCGCCGAATCAGCCATGGTCGCCCGAGGGCGCCTGTGCCGGTGGGTGCGGATGGCTGTCGATGCCCGTCTGCGAGGATCCCGACGATGCCCGACAAGTCCATGCCCGACAAACCTGAACCGCCCGCTGCGCCGGACAGCCCGCTGGTGAGTGCCGCCCGGGGACAGCGTCCGGATCGCCTGCCGGTGTGGTTCATGCGCCAGGCAGGTCGTTCTCTCCCCGAGTACCGCGCTCGTCGGGAGGGCACGCTGATGCTCCAGGCGTGCCAGGATCCGGATCTGGTGACCGAACTCACCCTGCAACCGATAGACCGACACGGGGTGGATGCCGCGATCCTGTTCTCCGACATCGTCGTGCCGTTGGTGGTGGCCGGGATCGACGTGGACATCGTCGCCGGAGTCGGGCCGGTCTTGGAGCGGCCGGTGCGCTCCCTCGAGGACATCCGCGCCATGCCCAGGCTGGATCCGGCCGATCTCGGTTTCCTGGAGGCTGCCGTGCGTCGGCTCGTCCGCGAGTTGGGCAACACTCCGCTGATCGGGTTCTCGGGGGCACCGTTCACGCTGGCCGCCTATCTCATCGAGGGCGGGCCGTCCAAGGACCACGCCCTGACCAAGGCCCTCATGTACGGGCGCCCGGACCTGTGGGACGAACTGCTGGTCAGGCTGGCCGAGTACGCGAGCATCTTCCTGCGGACCCAAGCGGCCGCCGGGGCGAGCGTGCTCCAACTGTTCGACTCCTGGGCCGGCGCGCTGCCGGCGGCGGCTTACGAGCGTTACGCGCTGCCATACAGCCGGCGGGTCTTTGCCGCACTGGATGATCTCGATGTGCCGCGGATCCACTTCGGTGTGGGCACTGGCGAGCTACTCGGCCTGATGGGTCAGGCCGGCGCCGAGGTCATCGGAGTCGACTGGCGGGTACCGCTGTCCCAGGCGCTGAGCCGGATCGGGCCCGGGCATCCGGTCCAGGGAAACCTGGATCCGGCGATCCTGCTCGCTGACTGGCCGGTGATCGAAGCAGCCGTTCGGGAAGTCGTCGAGCAGGGCCGCAGCGCCCCCGGACACATCTTCAACCTGGGTCATGGGGTCCTGCCGCAGACCGATCCGGAGGTCCTCACTCGGGTGGTCGAGCTGGTTCACTCGCTGCCCGCGCGCTGACCGGCTCAGCGGTCGAGTCAGCCGCGGCGGGGGCTGGCCCGAAGGTGGCCAGAGCGGGCACGGCAGCCGGGTCCGCATCGGACGATGGCAGCGACCGCTGCCTGCGGCGCCGCCACAGGAACCACAACGGAACGCTGATCACGGCGAGAACGGCGAGCCACGGCAGCACTCGCCCGATCACCGAGATCAGCCCAGCGCCGAAGTCGAGTAGGGCATTCCAGCCATCGGCGAGGCCGGCCAGGAAGCCGGTGTCCGCGGTGTCGGGCTGGCTCGAGGCGGTCAGTCGGACGCTGAGGGTGGCCAGACTCACCTGGTCCTGCAGTGCACGCTGCTGCGCCAGCAAGGACTCCAACTCTGACTGCCGGAAGCTCAACTCGGACTCGATGGTGATCAGGTCGCTGACCGAGACCGCTTGGGCGGCGAGGGCGAGCAACCGATCCACGGAGTTCTGCAGGCTCTCCACCCGGGCATCGACGTCGGCCACGACCGTGCTGACGTCCTCGGCCGCAACCGACCGGGACAGTTCCTCACCGAGGTCACTGATCGTCTCGAGAACGTCGTCGAAGCTGTCCGGTGGGATGCGCAGGACGAGGTCCGCGCTCCCGTCGTCCGCGTCGCCGTAGCGCTGGTCGGATCCGACATTTCCGCTGGCGGCGCTGACCACCGAGGTGATCCGATTTGCGGCCGAGGTGATGTCGTCCACTTCGACGGCGATGTCCCCGGTGCGCACGATCTGCTCGGTCAGGGTTGCCCCGCCTGGTGGGCCGTTCTCGGGCGCATCCCCGCCACCGGATGGGATGTCCTGGGCGCCCTCACCGGCGCCCGACTCGTCCCCGGTGGATGCGTCCCGATCCGCCGGCTGTCCGACGTCTGGAGCGACGGCGCCCGAGGTGGCACCTCCAGCGTCCCGATCACCGGAACAGCCGGAAAGCAGGATCAGGCCCAAGAGCACGACGAGAAGTGCTGCGGTCCGGCGGAGCCGAGTGGTCGTCTGGGTTCGGCGCGGACGCGTCACGAGTGGCATGGGGACCTCCAGGTCGTCTTGCGGGGAAGACGCCTGTACTCGGCGCGAGGTTGCCGACGTGACCGATTCGTGACGGCCGAACGGCTCAGCACGTTATGCGCATAGGGTCGGCTCTCCGCCCAAGAGCCGCACTGTCATGCGCAGGACGGTCACGAACGAAACGGGCACGAGGTCCGCCGACTAGCGCAGCACGGCGGTCCTGGCGGAAGGGATGGGACTCGATGCGGCACGTGGTTGTCATCGGTGCCGGGATCGCCGGCCTGACCGCGGCCTACGAGTACCGCAGGCGGCACCCAGGTGACTCCGTGACGGTGCTGGAGTCCGCCGGCCGAGCGGGCGGCAAGCTGCGCGCGGTCCCGTTCGCCGGACACAGCTTCGACGTCGGCGCGGAAATGGTGCTGACCGTCGTACCGGACGCAGTCGAGCTGATCGAGGCGGTCGGGCTTGCCGACGATCTCGTGCATCCGAGCACCACAACGGCATCGATCGCCGTCGGCGGTCGGCGTCATCCGATCCCCACCGGAACCGTGCTCGGGGTTCCCGGATCGGTTGACGACCTGACCGGGAGTGAACTCTTCAGCGCAGCCGCCCTGGATCGAATGCGGGGCGAGCCGGATCATCCGGGGCCGTTGCTCACTCGGGACGAGTCTGTCGGCGGCTTTCTGCGGCCCCGGCTGGGCGATGAGTTGGTCGATCTGCTGGTCGAGCCGCTACTGGGCGGGGTGTACGCCGGCCGGGCCGACACGCTGTCCCTCAAGGCCACGATGCCCGCGCTCGCCGAGGCGTTGCAGCTCGAGCGGTCGGTGTTGCGGTCGGCGGCCGCGGTTCGCCGGGAACCCGGTGCCCGCCCGGTGTTCGCGACCGTGCGTGGCGGACTGGCTCGACTCGCCCAGGCGCTCGTCGAACGATCCGGCGCGCAAGTCCGGCTGGGAACCACGGTGCGCGCAGTGCGCCGAAGCAGGTCCGGCTTCCAGATCGACTGTGGACCGGTGCCCGCAGTCACGGTCGTCGAAGCCGACGCGGTCGTCATCGCCGTCCCTGCGCCGAATGCTGCTCGATTACTGGCGCCGTTAGCCGTCGCGGCGGGAGAGGCACTGGCCGAGATCCCGATGGCGAGTATGGCCATCCTGGCCCTGGCATGGCCGGCCGGCCACGTGTCCCCGCCGGAGGGCAGTGGGGTCCTCGTGCCGCCTGCGGCCGGGGGATTGGTCAAGGCCGTGACGATCTCGTCGAACAAGTGGTCGCACCTGTGCGTCCCCGGCGTCATCGTCCGCGCCTCGGTCGGCCGGATCGGCGAGGAACGAAGCTTGCAACGAACCGACGCCGACCTGTTGTCAGCGGCCGGGCGGGAGGTGGCCGAACTCCTGGACCTCGACGGTCCGCCGTCCGCCGGTACGGTGGTCCGCTGGGGTGGTGGGCTCCCGCAGTACACCGTGGGTCACCTCGACAGGGTCGCGACCGTACGCTCCTCGGTCGCCGGGATTCCGGGCCTGGCAGTGGCCGGGGCGGCATATGACGGTATCGGCGTCCCGGCGTGCATCCGCAGTGCCTACACCGCCCTCGATGCCCTCGACGCCTGAGTTCGAAGCAGACGCCGCGGCCGCCGAAGGGCCGTCCGTACGGTGGAGGCTGTGCGTCCCCGAACCGTCCTGCTCGATCTGGACGGAACCCTGCTCGATTCGGCGACGGGGATCACCGAGCACCTGTCCTCGGCTATGGCCGCCGTCGGGGCGGGCGGCACCCCCCAGGCACATTGCGCAGCTACATCGGGCCGCCCTTCGAGGCATTCATGCCCGACTTGGGGCTGGATCCGGCGCAGATCGTGGCCGCAACCGCGGAGTACCGGCGCACCTACGATCCTCTGGCGGCGTCCCTGTCCCGGCCCTATCCGGGGATGCCTGAGCTACGGGGGAGCCAGCCCGACGTCGACGGTGATGGTTGGCGACCGGTTGCACGACGTCCATGGTGCCGCCGCCCACGACCTGGCCACGATTGGAGTGTCGTGGGGCTACGCCGAACCGGACGAACTACTGAGCGCCGGAGCCTTCGCGGTCGTTGACACTCCGGAGGAACTCGGTGACCTACTGCTGCGGCACTTCGGCTGTCTCTGATCCTTGCCCGGTCGGTAACACATAGCCCTGAAACTTCTCCCGCAACGTCTTCTTGGAGAACTTGCCCACCGACGTCTTGGGCACCTCGTCGACGAAGACCACGTCATCAGGCATCCACCACTTGGCGATCTTGCCTTCGAGGAAGCCAAGGATCTCCGCCTTGCTGACCTCCTCGCCCTCTTTCACGACGACACAGGCCAGTGGGCGCTCGTCCCATTTGGGATGCGGGATCCCGATGACTGCCGCCTCGGCGACCTTGGGATGGGCCATGATCTGGTTCTCGAGTTCCACAGTGGAGATCCACTCTCCGCCGGACTTCACAACGTCCTTCGTACGGTCGACGATCCGGGCGTACCCGTATTCGTCCATCGTGGCGACATCCCCGGTGCGCAGCCAGCCGTCCTCGGTGAACGACTCAGCAGACCGGTCGTCGTTGTAGTAACTCTTGGCCACCCAGCCGCCGGCAGCCTGCAGTTCGCCCTGGGTGGTCCGGTCGGCCGGCACCGGCTCGAGTGTCTCCGGGTCCACCACCCGGATCTCGGAGCCGAAGATCGGCCGGCCGATGGTGGCGCGCATGTCGGCCTTCTCGTCCTCCGTGGCATCGGCCAGGGTTGACTTCACGTGCGCGACGCTGACCACCGGCGAGGTTTCGGTCATGCCCCAGGCCTGCAGGATCGGCATCCCGGTTTGTTCCCGGTAGGCCTCGGATAACGCCCGAGGCACGGCCGACCCGCCGCATGGGATCGTCCGAAGCGCGGAGATGTCCCGGCCCTTCAGCTCGGGCAGGACACCCATCCAGATGGTCGGAACCCCGGCCGCGATCGTGACCCGCTGGGATTCGATCAGGCCCGCCAAGGCCGCCGGCGAGAGGTCCGGTCCGGGCATGACCAGGTCCGCGCCGGCTGCCACTCCGGCGTGGGCAAGGCCCCAGGCATTGGCGTGGAACATCGGGACGACCGGCATGATCCGGTCGGTCTCGCGGGCACCTAGACCGTCGGCCATGAGCACGCCCATGGTGTGCAGGTAGGTGGAGCGGTGGGTGTATACGACGCCCTTCGGGTTGCCAGTCGTCCCGCTCGTGTAACACATCGAGGCCGCTCGCCACTCGTCGTCGACGTGGAAGTCCGCCGTCCCCGCCGCGGCCAGCAGTTCCTCGTGGTCATGCACCTGGATGTCGTTGGGCGCGGTGTCCGGAACCGCACCCTTGCCGTCGTCCATGACCACGACGTGGCGGACCGTTTCGAACGTCTCCAACAGTGGCCACAGCAGCCCGGTGAGCGACTTGTCGACGAAGACGACCTCGTCCTGCGCATGATTGGCGATGTAGGTGAGTTGTTCGGGGAACAGCCGAATGTTGAGCGTGTGCAGGACGCGGCCGGTACACGGTGCCGCGAAGTACAGCTCCAGGTGGTTGCCGGTGTTCCAGCCGAACGTGGCAACCCGGCCGTCTGCCGAGATTCCGAGGGTGGCCAGGACCGTGCCGAGGCGACGAGTCCGGTCGGCCCACTCGGCGTAGGTGCGCAAGACGATGCCCGTCGCAGTGGAAGTGATCACCGACTTGTCACCGAAGAGCTTCTCGGCGCGGTCGAAGATTCCGACGATGGTGAGCGGGTAGTCCTGCATCAAGCCCTGCATGCGAACTCTCCTCGTGATGGCAGCAACCGGTCTACTCAGCCTAGGCGCCGTCGCGGTGGGGGAGAATGCTTGCGTGACCGATACCGACGAAGCTGCCAGCCGTGTGCCTGGCCGGGGTAAGGGCGAGCGGCCGGGCGAAGCCAGCCGTGTGCCTGGCCGGGGTAAGGGCGAGCGGCCGGGCGAAGCCAGCCGTGTGCCTGGCCGGGGTAAAGCAGCCAAGCAGCTCAACCAGAGCATCCGGTACACGATGTGGTCGGTCTTCCGCGCCGAGTCGCGACTGCCGGACGAGGACCGCACGGCGATAGCCGAGGAGGTCGAGGCGCTCTTCGACGAGGTGACCGGCAAGGGCGTCGTGATCCGCGGGGTGTATGACGTGGCCGGGCTACGGGCCGACGCCGACGTGATGATCTGGTGGCATGCCGAGGATGCCCAAGCCCTGCAGGAGGCCTATTCGCGATTCCGGCGGACCGCACTGGGCCGCGCGTGCGTACCCGTGTGGTCACAACTCGCGCTGCACCGGCCGGCGGAGTTCAACAAGTCGCACGTACCGGCCTTCCTCGCTGAGGAGGAGCCTCGCGGCTTCGTCTGCGTGTATCCGTTCGTACGTTCCCACGAGTGGTACCTGCTGCCCGACGAGGAACGTCGGGCGATGCTTGCCGAGCACGGACAGCTGGCCCGTGGGTACCCCGACGTCCGAGCCAACACCGTCGCGTCCTTCGGACTAGGCGACTACGAGTGGATCCTGGCCTTCGAGGCCGACGATCTGCACCGGATCGTGGACCTGATGCGCGAGCTGCGCGCCTCTACCGCGCGGCGCCATGTCCGCGAGGAGGTGCCGTTCTACACCGGGCCGCGCAAACCGCTCACCGAACTGGTCGCGGCCCTGCCGTGAGACGGGCCCGACCGCACCTTCTCCGGAGAAGGTGCGGTCAGGGCTCGTGCTGAAGTGACTTTCTCCGGAGAAAGTCCCGTCGGGGATGGGTCAGGTGGTGGTCGCGGTGTCGGGCTTGGGTTCAAGCTTGAGGCTGACCGAGTTGATGCAGTAGCGGTCACCGCTGGGCGTCTGCGGCGCGTCATCGAAGACGTGACCCAGGTGTGAGTGGCAGGTCGCGCACAGCACCTCGATCCGGGTCATGAACATGCCCTTGTCCTTGCGCAGGATCACGTTGTCCCCAGCACTCGGCTCGTAGAAGCTGGGCCAGCCGCAGTGTGAGTCGAATTTCGCGGAGGACCGGAACAACTCGGCCCCACAGGCCCGGCAGGAGTAGACCCCTTCGGTCTTGGTGTCGGTGTACTCGCCGGTGAAGGCGCGCTCGGTGCCGGCTTGGCGCAGCACCTTGTACTCCTCGGGAGCGAGCTGGGCGCGCCACTCGTCGTCTGACTTGACCACGCTGGGCTGAGTCTTTCCCTCGAGGCTCATGAATCCCCCGTGGAGGAAAGTAGGACGTCGGTCGGCATGGCTCCACGGTACGGCGAGCTGCCGCAGATCCGTACGAGCGTGTTGTGACGACCTGATGACACAACCCGAGAGAATCCCCAGCAAACCTGTCGATATAGTGGGGACAGTTAGCAGGACGCAGCCGTCTTGAGGCGAGGGGAGTGGGCGGTGGATTGGGCTCTGACGTTCGGCGGCGTGGTGGTCGGCTTCGTCGTCGGGCTCACCGGCATGGGTGGGGGAGCCCTCATGACGCCGATGCTGGTGCTCTTCTTCGGCGTCTCCCCGCTCGCGGCGGTGTCCAGCGACCTGGTGGTCTCCGCGGTGATGAAGCCATTCGGCGGGGCCGTTCACATGCGCATGGGCACGGTCAACCGGGCACTGGTGGGCTGGTTGTGCCTGGGATCGGTGCCGGCAGCCTTCTGCGGCGTTCTGGTAGCCAGAGCCCTCGGATCCGGCGGGCAGGTCCAACAGGTCATCAAGGTCGCCCTCGGGATCGCCCTGATCATGGCTGCGGCCGGCTTGATCATCAAGGCCTACATCGCGCTGATCGCCGCGGCGAAACGGCGTCGCGATGAGGCTACGCCTGTCGGCGATCAACCCGGCGGCATCACTGTTCGACCGATTCCCACCGTGCTCGTCGGGATCGCCGGAGGCCTGGTCGTCGGGATGACATCAGTCGGTTCGGGATCATTGATCATCATCGCCCTGCTCATGTTGTACCCTACCCTGCACGCCTCGAACATCGTCGGCACCGACATCGTCCAGGCTGTCCCGCTGGTGATCTCGGCCGCCATCGGGCACCTGATCTTCGGCGATTTCCAGTTCGACATAGCCCTCTCGCTCGTCCTCGGAGCCATTCCGGGCGTGATCGTCGGCTCCCTCGTCTCGGCGAAGGCTCCTGGCGGCATCGTGCGCCGGGCACTTGCACTCATCCTGCTGGCCTCGGCGCTGAAGTTGCTCGAGGTATCCAACACCTGGACGGCGATGATCCTGATCGCAGTTCTGCTGACCGCCCCGCCGCTGTGGATGGTCGTACGCCGCCGGCACGGGCTGCCCGCCTGGAACCGCCGCGCGCCCAAAGCTCGGCTCGACACCGGCGTCAGGAGCGGCGCCGACTAGCTCAGGTCCCAGTCTCGGGCTGGGGCCAGTTCGCCGGATTCTTCTTGCTGGGCTGAACGCGCGGTGGCTCGCCGGGCATCTTGGGGTAGTCCGGCGGGTAGGGCATTCCCTCGAGTCCGCGCTCGGTGGCATCCCGGTCGGCCCATTCGAGCAGCGTGTCGATGGAGAAATCGGGACCGTCGTAGAGCGCCGCATGCGGGTCGGGGACGCTGCCGAAGCGGGCCGGCATCGAGCGCAGGTCGAATTCCTCGGGGGAGACGAGCGCGACCTCGTCCCACAGCAGCGGCGCCGAGACCAACGCCCGAGCCGTGGGCCGGACCGAGTAGGCGGAGGCGATTGTGCGGTCGCGGGCCATCTGGTTGTAGTCGATGAAGATCTTCGCTCCGCGTTCCTCCTTCCACCACGACATCGTCACCTGCTGGGGAAGCCTGCGTTCCAGCTCCCGGCCGAACGCGATCACGGCCCGGCGTACGTCCGGGAACTCCCAGCGCGGCTGGATCGGCACGTAGACGTGCAGGCCGCGACCACCGGAGGTCTTGGGAAAGCCGGTCAGGCCGGCCTCGGCGAGCAGTTCACGTACCTCCGGGGCGACTTGGGCGGCCTCCCGGAAGGAGGTGCCGGGTTGGGGGTCCAGGTCGATTCGCAGCTGGTCGGGCCGATCCACGTCGGTTCGACGCACCGGCCAGGGGTGGAAGGTCAAGGTCCCGAGGTTCGCCGCCCATGCTATGACGGCCAGTTCGGTCGGGCAGACCTCGTCTGCGGTGCGCCCGGACGGGAAAGCGATCCGTGCGGTCTCGACCCATTCCGGAGCGTTCTTGGGGACCCGTTTCTGGAAGAAGGCATCCCCTCGATTGTCCATCCGGGTGGACAGCTTCGCGCCCTCGAAGACCCCGTCCGGCCAACGCTCGAGAGTGGTTGGACGATCGCGGAGCGCGGCCAGGATGCCAGGGCCGACGGCGATGAAGTACTCGACCACGTCGAGCTTGCTGATGCCTAGCTCGGCGAAGTAGGGCTTGTCGGGGTTGGACACGCGGACGTAGCGTTCTCCGACCGGCAACTCCACGGCCGGGCTCTTGACCATCAAACGGCTCCGCCGCGTGACGCGCGGCGGCCGGACAGCGCCATCACCTCACGCCGGACAAGTCGTGCCGTCAGCGGGCGCGACCAGATCGATCAGGTAGCTGACGACCGTGTCGGTGATGCAGTCGGTCTTCGGGAATGCGGTGTGCCCCTCGCCCTCCCAGGTCAACAGCACGCCGGCCTCCAGTTGCTCAGCCATGGTCAGGGCTCCCTCGTACGGCGTCGCCGGATCACCCTCAGTCCCGATGACGAGGATCGGTGCCGAACCAGCCGCATCACGCTCCGGAAGCGGATGACGGGTTGCCTCCCACAGGGTGCAGGTCATCAAACCGCTGGCCAGCGCAGCCCCGTAAAGCGGGTACGTGACGTCCCACTCGGCGATGTACTCGCGGACCTCGGTCGCGGTGAACGTCTGATCGCCGTCGGCGCAGTTGATCGCCAGATTGGCGTCGACCAGGTTCGGATATGTCCCGTCGTCGCGGCGTTGGCTGTACCCGTCGGCCAGCTCCAGGAGCCCGACCGAGTCGCCCGCTCGGGCGTCGGCCAGGGATTGCGCCAGCACGGGCCAGGAATCCCGGCTGTAGAGCGCCCCGAGGACGCCGAGAAAGACCAATCCGTCGGTAGCGCTGCGGCCACCGGAGCCGCTGGACGGGATCGGGGAGGCCTCGGCCCGGTCGAGCAACCCATAGACCAGTGCTCGCGGATCTGGCCCGGCCGGACAAGCTGCGCCCTGCGCAGCGCAGTCTGCGGCGAAGGCATCGAAGGCCCGCTCGAAGCCGGCGGCTTGTCCTTCTGTGCTCGCCAGATCGTTCGTGCTGGGAGCGACCGCACCGTCGAGGACAAGGGCACGGACCCGGTCAGGGAAGAGTTCGGCGTAGGTCGACCCCAGGGTCGTTCCGTAGGAGTAACCGAGGTAGGTCAGCTGCTCATCACCGAGGGCCTCCCGGAGGCGATCCATGTCCCGGGCGGTGTAGGTCGTGTTGAAGTTTCCGAGCTCGTCGCCGTACTTGTCCTCGCATCCGTTTCCGACCTCCTCGGACAGGTCCAGCGCCTCGTCGATCTCCTCAGGCGAACGCGGAGTCGGCTCGGCGGCGTTGATGTCGTCCTTGAGGGAGTCGGAGATGCATTCCACCGGCGTGCTCAAGCCCACGCCACGGGGGTCGAACCCGACGATGTCGAAGCGGGCAAGGAGCTCCAGCGGAAGGGTCAGAGCCAAACCGATGGCCGTGTCCACCCCCGACCCGCCGGGGCCGCCGGGATTGACCAGCAACGAGCCGATCCGGTCGGCCTGCTCAGGGGACACCCCGCGCAGCAGGAAAAGTTCGTACTCGCCCTCGGTCGGATTGTCGTAGTCCCTGGGCACTCGGGTGGTTCCGCATTCGAAGGTCAGGGGGCGCTCAAGTTCCCCGCCGACGGCCTGCACGACGTTGTCGGTGCAGTCCTCCCAGGAGATGTCGTCGACCGGCGGCGCCTCCGGTGTGGCCGCCGAGTCGGGGGCGCCAGCACCGCCAGCCGCCGGGGACGCAGACCCCTGCACCACCGTCGTACAACCGCTGGCCAGCAACGCCATAGCGGCGAGTAGGGCCGCGAAGACGAATCGTGGAGATCGTCGGCGCATGGCGGCCACCCTACGTCGCTGCGCGCTCCCCGAAGGGCGCCCTGGCCCGCCGGTCGGTCAGAGTGACCGGCATGAAGCTGCCCGTCCTGCGCCCAGTTGCCCCGATGCTCGCCAAGTCGGTACCAACGATCCCGGCCGGTGCGTCGTACGAGCCGAGGTGGGTCGGGGTCAGTGGCGATGGTGGTCACGATGATGCGACGGATCCGGTTCATTGGTCAGTCTCCGGTTTCATCGAACGGGTTCGGGGAAGGGGTACCCGCTGGAGGCTTCCCAGCTTGGTGCGGGTAGCAATGCCATGAGTTGGTTACTTGCTTGAGTCACGACCATGAGCGTCTCGCCGGTCCAGAGGTTGAGTTCGGTGAACGAGATCGGCGCGAGCTGGGTCGCCTCACCTTTGACCTGCTCGGTATAGGTCGCGCCGAGTGGGCTGCCTTCGAATAGTCCGGTCCCGACGTCGATGCCGTCGGTATTGGCCCGGCCCGGCCCGGTCGTGCGTCCGACCCAGGGTGTTGCGCCTTCCGGGGTGACCCGTTGGATCGGTGCGATCTCGCCCTGCGAGGTGTGGAACAGCAGCGCCCGATCGGGCAGACACTGGGTGGTGGGTTGCTCCAGCCGTTCGCCGAAATCCTGGCTGCCGCGCGGGGTAAGTCCGTCGGGTGAGAGCACTGAGACCGTGACGTTCTGTGCAACGCCGAAGGGTTGGTCAGCCAATTCGGGCTGGAGGTCCGTCGTGAGCACCAAAATCTGCCCGCCGACGAGGCAGGCCGCTCGCGGGTAGACCACCCCCAGGGCGGCCGGCCACGGCGTGAAGGTCCACGCCGCGGGGTCGGCCAGCCCGGAGTCGATAGTCAGCATGCCGCCGAGTGCGGACAGCATCACCGTCGATCCGGACACCCCGATCAGGCTCAGGTAGACGGTTCGGTCGGGGGCCACAGCGGCTTTCGGAACAGCATCGAGGACCGCAGTCCACCCCGCCTCAGTGGTCCAGCGCAGGCCGACCGGGTTCGGGTCGCAGTTCTCCTCGGCCAACAGGTCAGGTGTCGGACCGGACCGGCAAGGGAAGCCCAGGCCAACCCAGGACGAGCCAACCCAGGCCCCAGTCGCATCGATGACTCCGTCATAGCCGGGAACCGATAAGGGAGCGAGTTCCTGCCATTGCATCGATTTCAAAGAGGACGCATATGTGCTCGTCGCGAAGCTGACCCGGGTTTCGTCCATGTGGTCGTATCCGCCGGCAACGATGAGTTCCTCACCGGTCCAGAACGCATGCTGGTCGGACAGATCCGCTGACCACGGAACCTCGCCTAGGGCGTTCCAGCCGGGCTGCAACCCCGCGGCCGGATGAGCCGTCGGTCTAGGGCTCCCGCAGCCCGACGCGGCGACGATCGCCGCCACGACAGCAAAGAGCGCAACCACCCGCTGAGGCGATGTGCGGCGCATCATGATCCTCCAGAGCATTGCTCGCATGGCGGCCTGGGATCGCAGCGGCGCTCCACTACGCGTTAGCGCAGTCCTGGGACGATGTCGTTGAGGTCGAAGGTGACCGCCCGCTCCAGTTGCTCGTAGGTGCAGGATTCCGGCGTGCGGTCGGGGCGCCATCGGGAGAACTGGGCGGTGTGTCGGAACCGGTCACCTTCCATGTGGTCATAACGCACCTCGACCACCCGCTCAGGTCGGAGCGGGACGAAGGACAGGTCCTTGCCAGCGTTCCACCGCGAGGTCTCCGACGAGCGCGGCGTGCGGCTGGTCTCCGTCTCCTCAGGTGCGGCCCAGTTCCAAGGGTGGCCGTCAAACGTGGTCACCAGTGGCTGCATCTCAGTGAACAGTTGCCGCCGCCGGGTCATCGGGAAGGCGCCGATTACACCGACCGAGGCCAACGATCCGTCCTCCTTGTAGAGGCCGAGCAGGAGTGACCCGATCGTGTCCGGACCACTCTTGTGG
>JBPCPI010000008.1:0-6871 GCA_050999295.1 Geodermatophilaceae bacterium
GCCAGCGACGTACTTCTCCGGCGGAAAGATCCAATGGATCCTGGACAACGTCGACGGGGTACGGACAGCTGCGTCGCGGGGCGAGGCGATCTTCGGGACCATCGACAGCTGGCTGCTGTGGAATCTGACCGGCGGCACCGAGGGGGGCGTGCACGTCACCGACGTGACCAACGCCAGCCGGACGATGTTGATGGACCTCGAGACCCTGCAGTGGGACGACGAGCTGCTCGGGTTCTTCGACATCCCACGCGAGATGCTCCCGGACATCCGGCCGAGTTCGGATCCGACGCCGTACGGGATGACCCTCGATCGTGGCCCGCTGGCCGGGTCGGTGCCGTTGACCGGTGTGCTCGGGGACCAGCAGGCCGCGACCGTCGGTCAGGTCTGCCTCAGTCCTGGCGAGGCCAAGAACACCTACGGCACAGGCAATTTCATGCTCCTGAACACTGGTACGGAGAAGGTAGCGTCGAAGGCCGGCCTGCTCACGACGGTCTGCTACCAGTTCGGTGACGCGGCCCCGGTTTACGCGCTGGAGGGTTCGATCGCGGTGACCGGATCGGCCGTCCAGTGGCTTCGGGATCAGCTCGGGATCATCAGCGGTGCGGCGCAGAGCGAGTCGCTGGCCCGTCAGGTCGAGGACAACGGCGGGGTCTACTTCGTACCGGCGTTCTCGGGTCTGTTTGCGCCGTACTGGCGTTCGGACGCCCGCGGCGCGATCGTCGGGCTGTCGCGGTTCAACACCAACGCACATCTGGCGCGGGCGACGCTGGAGGCCATCTGTTTTCAGAGTCGCGACGTCGCCGAGGCGATGGCCACCGACTCCGGTGTGCGACTGGACGTGCTCAAGGTCGACGGCGGGGTCACGGCCAACGAGTTGTGCATGCAGATCCAGGCCGACGTGCTCGGCGTGCCCGTGAGCCGCCCGGTCGTCGCCGAGACGACCGCGCTAGGTGCGGCGTACGCGGCGGGGTTGGCGGTCGGCTTCTGGGACAGCCCTGACGAGCTTCGGGAGAATTGGAAGGAAGACAGGCGCTGGGAACCGGCCTGGTCGGAGGACCAGCGCGAGGCTGCCTACGCTCAATGGAAGAAGGCGGTCACCAGGACCTTCGATTGGGTCGACGTGGACTGACGGTCGCCTGTCCGTCTGGCGGTTCTGACGTAAACCGCCAGGTCGTTCGTCGGTAGGCCGAGCTCACCTGGGAGGTATGTCAGATCAGAGCCACCGACTTGTCCCCGGAGTTCCGCGCCCGCAGCCTCGACCGGCTCGCCGCGACCGAGGTCGACGTCCTGGTCATCGGTGGCGGCGTGGTCGGTGCCGGATGCGCCCTGGATGCAGCCACCCGCGGCTTGACCGTCGGCCTGGTCGAGGCTCGGGACTTCGCTTCCGGAACGTCGAGCCGGTCCAGCAAGCTGATCCATGGTGGCCTGCGCTACCTGGAGATGCTCGACTTCCGACTGGTGGCCGAGGCGCTGAGCGAACGCGGCCTGCTGATGGACCGGCTGGCCCCACATCTGATCCGGCCGGTCTCCTTTGTCTATCCGCTCAGGCACCGCTTCTGGGAACGGATCTACGCCGGGTCCGGGGTGCTGCTCTACGACACGATGGCCCGGCGGTCCGGCGGCGTCCGGGCCGGGCCTGGACTGCCGCACCATCGGCATCTGACCCGTCGGGGCGCGCGGCGGCTCGTGCCGTCCCTGCGCAAGGACGCGCTGATCGGCGCACTGCAGTACTACGACGCCCAGGTCGACGACGCCCGGCACACGATGTTCATCTCCCGGACCGCCGCCGCGTACGGCGCACTCGTCGCCTCTCGTACCCGGGTGGTCCGGCTGTTGCGGCAGGGCGAGCGAGTGACCGGCGCCGTCGTACGCGACCTCGAGTCCGACCGGGAGATTTCCATCCGGGCCAGCCAGGTGGTCAACGCCACCGGGGTCTGGACCGACGAGACCCAGGCGCTGGCGGGCGAGCGCGGGCAGTTCAACGTCCGCGCCAGCAAGGGAATTCACCTGGTCGTACCGCGGGATCGGATCCGCTCGAGATCCGGGCTGATCTTGCGTACCGAGACCTCGGTGCTGTTAGTCATCCCGTGGGGGCGACACTGGATCATCGGCACCTCGGACACCGATTGGGGGCTGGACAAGGCCCATCCGGCCGCCAGTGCCAGCGACATCGACTACCTGCTCCGGCATGTCAACGAAGTCCTCGAGCAACCGCTGACTGAAGCCGATGTCGAAGGGGTGTACGCCGGGCTGCGCCCGCTCCTGTCTGGAGAGTCCGAGGCGACGTCGAAGCTGTCCCGGGAACACGCTGTGGCGCATACGGTTCCGGGGCTGGTCGTCGTGGCCGGCGGTAAGTACACGACCTACCGGATCATGGCCAAGGACGCGGTCGACGAGGCCGTGCACGGGCTGGGGACGGTGTTGGACCGGCGGGTGCCGCCGTCGTGCACGGAGACCGTGCCGCTGCTCGGCGCCGAGGGATACCAGGCGCTGTGGAATGCGCGGCACGAGCTGGCCGATAGCTCTGGGCTGCACGAGGTGTGGATCGAACACCTGCTGCACCGGTACGGGTCACTGGCCGCCGAGCTGCTGGATCTGGTGGCGGCCGATCCTTCCCTGGGCGAGCCGCTGCGGGGGGCGGACTACCTGCGGGTGGAAATCGCCTACGCCGCAACGCATGAGGGTGCTCGGCATCTCGACGACGTACTGACCCGCCGTACGCATATCTCCATAGAGACCTTCGACCGCGGGATCGGTGCCTGCGAAGAGGCGGCGACGCTGATGGGTTCGGTCCTCGGCTGGAGCGCCGTGCAGGTCGGGATCGAGATCGAGCACTACCGGATGCGGGTGGCCGCCGAGTTGGAGAGCCAGCGGATGCCCGATGACGAGACCGCGGACGCCGCGAGGATGGGCGCCCCCGACGTCGTCCCCCTGACATGACCAGGGCCTGACCCGACCAGACCCGACCTGACCCGGCCCGACGGACTTTCTCCGGAGAATGTCGCGTCTGCTGGCCGGCAGACCGCACATTCTCCGGAGAAAGTCCCTGTGGGTGGAGTCTGATCGCGCCCGGCTAGGTTCGATGGCCATGCGCCCAGAACACCTCGACCTGCTCGTCATGTGCGGTACGCCGACGCTGCACTCGGACGGCAGCCTCGCGATCGTCTCCGTGATCCGGCCGGACCTGGCCAGCAACGAGTATGTCGCCGGGCTGTGGTCCGTACCCCTGGATGGGTCCGGACCGCCGCGCCGGTTAACCCGCGGACACCGGGACACCGCGCCCGCCGTCAGCCCGGACGGGCGGCTGGTCGCCTTTCTGCGGGCGCTGAAGCAGGGCAAGCCACAGCTGTACGTCGTCGAGACCGGCGGCGGTGAACCGGTCGCCCTCACCGACGCGCCGCTCGGTGCCGGTGCGCCGCGGTGGAGTCCGGACTCCCAGCGGATCGCCTTTGTCGCCAGAGTTCCGGAGCAGGGCCGGTACGGGACGGACGACGACATTGCCGCCGACGCGGAGGCACCGCGGCTGATCACCAAGCTGGCCTACCGAAGCGACGGAGTCGGCTTCACCAACGACCGGCGCAATCACCTGTTCGTGCTCGACGTACCCGATCTGGACGTCCTCGACTTCGCCAGTTCGGAATCTGGTGGTTCCCACGAAAACCACCAGGAACCGGGGATGGTCGAGCAGCGCGACGCGGCGGACCAAGCCGAGGACGGCAAGAACCACAAACTGCCGCAGGCGCGGCAGATCACCGATGGCGACGTCGATGACACAGACGTCTCCTGGAGTCCGGACGGGTCCCGGCTGGTCTTCGTCAGCGACCGCGACGCCGATGGCTCGCCGACGGAGCGCGAGGACCTCACCTCGTCGGTCTTCACCTGCCGCCCGGACGGGAGTGCCATCACGTTGGCCGCCGGTGGAAAGCTCACCTGCAGCGGTCCACAGTGGACGATCGACGGCCAGCAGATCATATTCCTGGCTGATGAACTCGGCGACCGCGGCTTGGAGTTCGTGGCCCGCAACAGAGGTCTGTACGCCGTACCCGCCTCGACCGGATCTCGCTCACGCGCCGGAGCGACGGTTCCCACCCGACTGACCGATGCCCAGACCCTTGATCTAGGAGAGGTGGGTAGTCATCTGTCGGTCAGTGAGCGCGGCGTCATCGTGCAGGACCGGCGGCGAGGCACCGTGCGGCTGCTGGAGATCGACCCGACCGGCGACCCTGTCGACCAGGATTCCGCGGTGGAGATCGCCGGCGGCCCGGGTTGGCATCGTGGACACGCCGTCACTCCGTCCGGGGACACCATCGTCGCAGCTCTCGCCGAGGTCGACCGGCCCAGTGATCTTGTGCTCGTACGACATCCCACGGCGCCTGAACTGCCACGACGACTGACCGACGTGAGTCGCCGGCTCCGCGACGTCGCCCCGCCTCGGCCACCCATCGAGAGGGAGATTCCCGGTGCGGACGGCTATCCGGTGCATGGCTGGGCAGTGCTGCCCGACCCGGAGATCCACGGCAGCGGGCCGTACCCCGTCCTGCTCAACATCCATGGCGGGCCGTACGCGTCCTACGTCGGCTCGTTCTTCGACGAGCCGCAGGTCTATGCCGCAGCCGGGTACGCCGTCCTGCTCTGCAACCCACGAGGCGCGGCCGGGTACGGGCAGGCGCACGGGCTGGCGATCAAGGGTGCGATGGGCAGCGTCGACGCCGACGACATCCTGGCGTTCTTGGACGCCGCGCTCGAGGCTCCCGAGCTGTCGCTGGATGCCGATCGGGTCGGGGTGATGGGCGGCTCGTACGGCGGTTACATGACCGCCTGGTTGACCACCCGTACCGACCGGTTCGTCGCGGCGATCGTGGAACGCGGCTACCTCGACGCGGTCTCCTTTGTCGGGTCGTCGGACATCGGCTGGTTCTTCCCGGACGAGTACCACCGCATCGAGATGGTGGACCGTACCGAGGACACGGACGGCACCGAGGATGCTGGTGCGGATCCGGACCGTGCGCTCCGCGATCAGTCCCCGCTGTCCTACGTCGACCGGGTTCGCACTCCGACGATGGTGATCCACTCCGAAGCCGACTGGCGCACGCCGATCGAACAGGGCCAGCGCTGGTTCGTCGCCCTGCACCGCAACGGCGTACCGGCGCGGCTGCTGATCTTCCCGGGCGAGGGGCACGAGATGTCGCGCTCGGGCACGCCGACCCACCGACGAGACCGGTTCGCGCACATCCTGCGCTGGTGGTCGGAATACCTCCCGGTCAGTCCCCAACGTGACGGTGAGCAGATGAACGAGATCTACGTACACGGCTACCAGCCACGGGAGAACGAGCGATTGCAGGATCAGGCTGAAACGCTCGTCGAACTCCTGCACGCCGATACCGCATACCCGGCCGGAAGTACGGTCCTCGAGGCTGGGTGCGGCGTCGGCGCCCAGACACTCCCCCTGGCCCGGCGCAGCCCGGATGCTCGGTTCACGTCGGTTGATGTCTCGGCGGACTCGATCGCCGAGGCCAGGCGACGGGCTGCCGCGGCGGCACTGACCAACGTGGAGTTCCAGCAGGCGGACGTCTTCGACCTGCCCTTCGAGTCCGAATCCTTCGACCATGTCTTCGTCTGTTTCGTCCTGGAACACCTCTCTCGGCCGGTGTCAGCACTGACAGTTCTCGGCCGGCTGCTCCGACCCGGCGGCACCGTCACCGTGCTCGAGGGAGATCACGGCTCGGCCCACTTCTATCCAGACAGCCCTGCGGCCCATGCGGCGATCCAGTGCCAGGTCACGCTGCAGGAGCAGGCGGGCGGAAACGCGCTACTGGGCCGACAGGTCTATCCGTTGATGGTCGAGGCGGGCTTCGACGCGGTCAGCGTTTCTCCGCGGATGGTCTACGTGGACTCCAGCCGGCCCGATCTGGTCGAGGGTTTCACCCGCAGGACGTTCACCGCGATGATCGAAGGTGTTCGGGAACCCGCGTTGGCGGCCGGTCTGATCGAGGCGTCGGAATTCGATGCCGGAGTGCGAGATCTGTACCGGACGACCGAGCCCGACGGGGTGTTCTGCTACACGTTCTTCAAAGGTGTGGGAATCAAGCGACCCACCTGACCAACGCGAAATCGGTTGACGGGTGGCTGGTGCGGAGTACCGTCTTCGCGTCGTGCCTGCCGATGATGTTTCGACCTCCGCAGCCGTCCCCGAAGATCCGGTTCTCGTCGCCGAACGCGCCCATCTCGACCGAGCCCGAGAATGCCTTGGCCTGATGCGCGCAGCCGCCAGCACGCTCAGCGACGTCGGCGGTGACGCGTTCGCCAGTGAGATGCTCGGCAAGTCCAGGGCGGTCCGGCTGAAGTCGTTGGCCGACGACGGCCGGATCCCGCCGTTCTTCGGCCGTACCGATCGACTGCGCGACGCCGACGACCGCGCGACCGGGTTGGAGGAGTTCCACATCGGCCGGCGACACATCCGCGATGACTCCGGGGACCCGGTCGTCATCGACTGGCGGGCGCCGATGTCGCGACCGTTCTACCAAGCCACGCCGGCGCAGCCACTCGGCGTCGCACTGCGGCGACGGTTCGGGTTCGCCGGGGCCGAACTCACGTCGTACGAGGACGAGGCGCTCACCACCGCCGCACAACGATCCGGGGCCGATCCAGACAGCCGACTCGGCCAGCTGGTCGTCGAGGAGATCGAGCGACCGCGGGCCGGCCCGATGCGTGACATCGTCGCCACGATCGCCCCCGACCAGGACGACATCGTCCGGGCCCCACTGGAAACCTCGCTGTGCATCCAAGGGTCACCGGGCACCGGCAAGACCGCCGTCGGACTGCACCGCGCCGCCTATCTGCTCTACACCTATCCGGACCGGCTGCATCGCTC
>JBPCPI010000032.1:0-29991 GCA_050999295.1 Geodermatophilaceae bacterium
CAGTCAGAACCCGAGGCCGTTGGGCTGCCGTCGGAGTTGGCGCGGTTGCTTCGCGGATGGCCCATCATGTTCCGGATCAACCAGGTCGTGGCGGTCACCGCCAGCACCAGTAGCGCGACGAGCAACATGGTGGCCAGCACCGCATAAACGCTGAACCCATTCATCTCGTGACCCATCATCGTGGCTTCCCCTTAATCTTTCGGCGACCACGTTGGCCGATTCGGCAAACAGCGCCATCTCGGTGTCTGATCGACCTGGCGCGGCTTGTGCTCGGCTCGGACAGCAGCTCCGCCTCAACTAGAACAGATAGTAGCCCGTCAGAAGACGGGCTGAGCGGCGGTGACCACCAGCGCCGGGGCTACCGCTTCTCGCCGAAGCGCAGCAACCGCAATGAGTTGGCCACAACGCTGACCGAGGAGAAGCCCATCGCCGCCCCGGCGAAGATCGGGTTGAGCAGCCCTAGCGCGGCTAGTGGGATCAGCGCCACGTTGTAAGCGAACGCCCAGCCCAGGTTCTGCAGGATCGTCCGGTAGGTCTGCCGGGACAATCGAATCGCGGTCGGAACCCCGGAGAGTTCGCCGCGCATCAACGTCAGGTCCGAGGACTCGATCGCGACATCGGTGCCGGTGCCGATCGCGATTCCCAGGTCGGCGGCCACCAGGGCCGGTGCGTCGTTGACCCCGTCGCCGACCATCGCGACGACCTCCCCGGCGCCCTGCAGTCGGGTCACCTCGGACTGTTTGTCCGCCGGCAGCACCTCGGCTAGCACGGTGTCGATGCCCACCCGGTCGGCGATGGCCGCTGCGGTGCGCGCGTTATCACCGGTGATCATGGCGACCTTCAGGCCCATCCGGTGCAACTGCGCGATGGTCTCCGCGGCGCCGTCCTTGACCGTGTCCGCCACCGCCAGGACCCCGCGGACCTGCCCGTCCCAGCCGGCGAAGACCGCAGTCCGGCCCTGGGACTCCAGGCGTTCGGTCGCGGCGGCGAGTGGTTCGGACAGCGAGAGCCCGGCTTCGGCGGCCAGCTTGCGCCGGCCGACCCATACCGTGGCTCCCTCCACCTCGGCCCGCACCCCGTGCCCGGTGACTGCTGCGAAACCGCTGACTGGCGGCAGCGCACCAAACCGGCTCTGCCCCGCGGCGGGGATCGCCGCCCCGATCGGATGCTCACTGTCGGCCTCGACCGCACTGGCGCGGCGCAACAAGTCGTCCTCGTCGGTGCCATCCTCGGCGATGACGTCGGTCAGAGCCATCTCACCGCGGGTCAGCGTGCCGGTCTTGTCGAAGACCACGGTGGTGATCTTCCGGGTGCGCTCCAACACCTCCACACCTTTGATCAGGATTCCGAGGCTCGCGCCACGCCCGGTCCCGACCATGATCGCGACCGGGGTGGCCAGACCGAGTGCGCAGGGGCAGGCCACGATGAGTACGGCGACCCCGGCGATCAGCCCGGCAGTCGGGTCGCCGACCAATAGCCACCAAGCGGTGAACGTGGCCACGGCGATCAGGATCACGATGGGCACGAAGACGGCCGAGACTCGGTCGGCCAGTCGCTGGGCCGGGCCCTTGCCCGCCTGCGCGGCCGAGACCAGAGACACGATCTGGGCGAGCGCGGTGTCCAAGCCGACGGCGGTGGCCCGCACGGTCAGCACCCCGCTGGTATTCACCGTCGCGCCGGCCACCGCAGCGCCGACGGCCTTGTCCACCGGCAAGGACTCGCCGGTCAGCATGGACTCGTCCACAGCACTGGCTCCGTCGACGACCTCGCCATCGGTGGGGATCTTCTCCCCCGGACGGATCCGCATCAGCTCCCCGACCCGGACCTCCTCGGCGGGGACCATCACTTCGATCCCGTCCCGGATCACGCGGGCCTGTTTCGCGCCCAACTCCAGCAGAGCCCGGATAGCCTTACCGGCGCGCCGCCGTGCCCGAACCTCGAAGTAGCGCCCCAGAACGAGGAACGCGATCAGCAACGCGGCCGTCTCGAAGTACAACTCGGTGCGGCCACGCAGCAACTCGACCAGCGAGAAGGTGTAGGCCGCCAGGGTGCCGAGCGCGATCAACGTGTCCATGTTCGCGGTGAACCGCCGGGCCCGCCGCGCCGCCTCCCGCAGGAACGGCCATGCAACGACGAACTGCACCGGGGTGGCCAGCGCCAGCTGTGCCCACGGCGACCACGCCTGCTCTGCCGCAGGCACCCAGAACGCGAGGATCATCGTGGCCAGGCCCAGCGGCCAGGCCGCGATCACTCGCCGCAACCAGGACCGCTGCGCGATAGCCTCCTCGTCCTCTGCCGGGTCACTCTCGTCTGCGATGGGCAGCGGTCGGTCCAGGATCAGCTGGTAGCCAGCTTTATCCACTGCCGACCGCAACACATCGGGATCGGCCGGCGGCTCGGCCAGCACGAGGTGGGCGGTCGCGGTAGCGAAGTTAACCTCCGCGTGCGCCACACCCGGCTGCTTGCCCAGGGTGCGCTGCACCCGGTTGGCGCACGACGCGCAGGTCATACCGCGCACGGCGAGGTCCCACGTCGCCCCGTCGTGGACGATGGGCTTGGCGGTGTCGGTCTCAGGCACCGGACACTCCCGCGGTCTCGGTCCCGGACATCTCCGGCTCCGGTAGCTGCGCGGGACGGAAGACGTGCTTGTCGAACTTCAACGTCTCCATCAGCTCGTCGACAATCTGCGAGGTGCGGCCCTCCCGCATCGCCTTGGCGACGCAGGTCTCCAGGTGCCGGCGCAGCATGATCCGACTCGCACCCTCCAGCAGTCCCTGTACCGCCGAGAGCTGCTTCATCACGTCCGGGCAGTACGCGTCGTCCTCGATGATCGCGACAATGCCGCTCATGTGCCCGCGCGCCGTCTTCAGCCTGTTGATCACGGCTGCCTGGTGGGTGTCCATGCGGTCATCCTACCCCACCCCCGGTGGGGTGGGATCATCCGGTACCTTCTGCTCATGTTCTTTCCTGCACCCGGACCCGGACCCGCACCCCGCCGCGACGGGCTCGAGGTCGCGGCGAGACGCCTCTTGACGCGATCATCGTCGGCATCCCCAGTTACCTGAGGCCATGCGCCACCATGCGGCCGCCCGGCTGAGCATCCTCCTGTTGGGGGTGGTCGGCGCCCTACTCGCCTGGGCGGCACCGGCCAGCGCACACCCGTTCGTGCTGTTCACCACGCCGACTGCCGACTCCGCCGTGGCCGAGTCACCGTCATCGGTGGAGCTGGTTTTCAACGAACCAGTGAGCGTGGGCGCAGACGCGCTCGTCATCGCCGACGAACAAGGCCGCCCGGTCCGGGTTGGACCCGCCGCCGCAGCGGGTGAGGACCGGGTGGTGACCGCCTCGATACTCGAGCGGCTCCCGCCCGGGAGCTATACCGTGCGTTGGCGGGTCACCGGTGAGGACGGCGACCTGGTGGAGAGCGAGTTCCGCTTCGCGGTCGGCGCCGGCCTGACCGAGCTCGGCGGCACCTCGGGGGGCGCCGGGGTTTCCTGGCTGCCGGCGGGGTTGCGCTTCGTGCTGTTCGCCGGGCTCGCCGTCGCCTTCGGCGGCATCGTGGCCCGGCGCAGCATCGCCGTACCGCTGGCCGAAAACCCGGCGTTGCGGCCGGTGCGGTCCTGGTCGGGGATCGGTGCGCTCGCCGGGCTCGCGGCGGTGCTCGGACTGGCCGTACCCCTGATCGTTGACACCGGCCTCGACCTGCGGGCCGAGCGACCAGGAAGGGTACTCCTGGTCGAGGCGGCTGGCTTTGCCGCCGCGGCGCTTCTGCTGTGGGGGGGACGGCACCGCTGGGCCGCGATCTCGCTAGCGGTAGTGATCGTCGCCGAGGGCGTGCGTTCCCACGCCGGGGTCGCCGAGCCGATCTGGGGGGTGCTGCTCACCGCCGTGCACCTCGCCGCCGCCGCGGCGTGGTCAGGAGCACTGCTGCACATCGTGCGCACCGCCGCCGCGTGGCGGGCGCACCGCCCGGCGCTACGCTGGGTGATCTCCGAGTACGCCGGGACCGCACTGTGGCTGTTCCTCACCGTGGTTGCCACCGGCACGATCAGCGCGCTGTTGCTGGTGCCCGCCGACACCGTCACCACGACCGCCTACGGCCGGGTCTTGCTGGTCAAGATCTCGCTGGTGGCCGTGGCGGCGGTGCTCGCGTTGACCGCGCGGCTGACCCTGGGCCGGCACGACAATCTGCTCGGCCGGGTCCGCCGGCTGGCCCGCACCGAGACCGTCGTGCTGGCCGCGGTCCTGGGGATGGCCGCGACGCTGGTATCGACCCCGCTCGCCGGCCAAGACCAGCTAGCACCACCGCCACCCGCGGTCGGCGCGGTCATGCCGTTGGGCACCCTCGCCGGCCAGATCGGAGTCAACGTCGCTGCCAGCCAGGGCCAACTCGTCGTGCGCCTGACCACCCCACGCCGCAGGAACTACTACGAGCCCGATGAAGGTCAGGACTACCAGTTATCCGGCCGGCTCTCCCCGACGGGAGTTCCAGTCGAGGACCTCGACTTCCGGCCCTGCGGCCCAGGGTGCTTCGTCGCCGCCACCTCCTGGCCGAGTGGCGAGAACATCCTGACGCTGCGTGCCGGCGCGCCCGGGTGGCGCGGCGGGGACGTTGCTCTGATCGTCCCCTGGCCTGTCACACCTGCCGCCGACCTGCTCGCCCGCACCGTGGCGACCATGCAACAGGCCGACCCGTTCACCATCTACGAGACCGTCACCAGCGACGGAGCCGCCGCACTGCCCGAACCCCAGGCGATCCCGATGACCGGTCCCGCGTTCCTCGCCGGTGAGCCCTACGGGAGTGGCGTCGCACCGATCGCGGTCCGCTTCGACCGCGGAGGCGCCGTCCGGTTGTCGGTGGCATTCCCGGCCGACGGCCGGACCGCCGAACTCGTCTTAGACGAGCAGGGCCGGATCGCCGAGGAAACCCTCACCGACCCCAAGCACCTCATACTGCGGCGCTTCGTCTACTCCGGCCCATGAGCCTGCGGGCCGTCTTCGCCCGTACCGGCTATCGGCGGTTGTGGATTGCCCGCACCGCCTCGCAGTGCGGCGATGTGTTCGCCTCGGTCGCGCTCATACTGCTGGTCTTCGACCTGACCGGGTCCGCACTCGGGGTCAGCGCGGTCATCCTCGCCGAGATCCTGCCGGTGCTGCTGTTCGCGCCGCTGGCCGGGACACTGGTCGACCGCCTCCCACGGGTGCGAGTCATGGTCGTCGCGGATCTGCTGCGCGCGGTACTGGCGATCACGCTGCTGTTCCTTGCCGAAAATATCGCGGCTGTGTACGTGATCGCGTTCGGGCTCTCGGTCGGCGCGGTGCTGTTCAACCCCGCCGCCAACAGCACCCTGCCCGCACTGGTCAACGACGACGAACTCATCGCGGCCAACAGCGGCATCTGGACCGCGGCAGTGTTGGCCCAGATCGCCCTGGCACCCGCCGCCGGATTGCTCTACGCCGCCCTCGGCGCCGGCCCAGCATTCGGTGTCAACGCCGCAAGCTTCCTGATCAGCGCCGCCGTCCTGACCCGGCTCCGGATCCCTACGCACCCCGCCCCTACTGCCCGACGAGGATGGTTCGCCGATGCAATCGCCGGAGCTCGACTGGTCACCGGAGACAGATTGCTGCGTTCCCTGGCCGCAGGGCAACTGCTCGCCGCTCTATCCGCCGGCGCCACCAGCGCCTTACTCGTCATCCTGGCCCGCGAGCACCTGCAACTCGAGCCCAGCGGTTACGGCCTGCTGCTGGCCGCGATCGGCGTCGGCGCAGTCCTCGGGCCCCTGCTGCTGACCCGGCTGGTCACCGACCCGCGACGCCCCGCCTTCGTCTTCGGCCCCTACCTGCTACGGGGGATAGTCGACCTCGTTCTGGCCACCGCCACTGCGCTGCCCATCGCCCTGGTCGCACTTGCCGGCTACGGCTTGGGCACCTCCACCGGCGCGGTCACGTTCAACTCACTGCTGCAAAGCCACACCCCCGAGGCCGCCCGTGGGCGGGTCTTCGCCGGCTTCGACATGCTCTGGCAACTCGGCCGGCTGCTGTCCCTACTCTCCGGCGGCGCACTCGCCGCAGCCGTCGGCATCCAGGCAGTCTACTACCTCGGTGGCGCGCTCCTGATCCTCGCAGCTGCTATTGGGTGGAGCGGCGCGCGCGACGTCGAGGCGGATCGGCGCGTGCCGAAGCCATGACCAGGGGAACGTCATACCTGCGGGGACCCTCGCCCGTAGCTCGTATCAACCGCCCGCAAGCGGATCCGCAGGTATGCCGCGAACACTCGCCCCCGGCGGTCAATGCAGTCACCCGTGAAGCCGTGCGACAAGGTCGCGGGCGTCTCGATCGACACCATCCACGAGCGAAGAATTGAGTCTGGTCTGCCAGGGCAGGCCCATCCAGTGCAGCCCAGGTACAGGTGACGCGCCGCGGTGATGGATCGGCAAACCGTCGGCGTCGAGTGCCGCTGACAGCTGCACCCACTCGTAGTCCGGACGGAATCCGGTGCACCAGAGCACGGCCGAGGTCGTGATGCGGCTGCCGTCCTGCAACGTCAATGTGTCGCCGTTGCCTGCGGTCACCCTGTGTGGCAGCAGCTTGATCTGTCCGGAGTTGACACGGTAGGCGAGTTCACGACCGATGATCGGGTCGCCGCGTCCGCGGATGTAGCGGGACACGCGGGCGTCGGATTTGGCGGCGAGGGTGCCTGTGCGGCGCAGCCATCGATAGAGGCCGACACCGGCGATCACCTGCGGGAGGAACCAGGGTCGCCGAGGGCTGGCCATGGTGACCCGGTGGGTGGGCGCGAGCTCGCAGGCCAACTGCGCGGCGCTGTTGCCCCCGCCGACTACCAGGACGTCGGGCGCGTCGATGTCGGCTGGCCGCCGGTAGTCCATCGAGTGCAACTGGCCGACGTTGGAGCCCAGACCCGTGGCGGCGTCCGGCACGTAGGCGCCGTGGAAGGGTCCGGTGGCGACCACGACCTGCCGGGCCCGGATCTGACCCTGGCTGGTGCTGGCCACGAACCCGCGGCCGGAAGCTGCCAGAACCTCGACCCGGGTGTCGAGCTGGATCGGCAAGGCGAAGCGAGCGGCGTAGCTCTGCAGGTATGCCGCCACTTCGCTCTTGGACGGATAGTCCCCAGGGCCGGCGGGGAACGGCAGGCCTGGCAGCCGGCTAAATCCCCGAGGGGTGAACAACCTCAGGCTGTCCCAGCGGTCGGTCCAGCTTTGCCCGAGTTGGCTCGCCCCGTCGACGATGAGAAACGACTGGGCGAAGCGGCGGGTCAGCCAGTACCCGGTTCCCAGGCCCGCTTGACCGGCTCCGATGACCAGTACGCCGACCTCGCCCCGACCCGCGCGCGTCGCGGCCCGCTGATTGACCGGGGTGCTGTTTACCGCTGTCACCGACGGCTGTGTTCGGCTCCGAGCGCGTGGTCACCGGGTGCTAGCGCTGGGACCGGGTCGTTGTCGGTTTCCGCGCGGAGGCGAGCGAGTTCGGCGCGCGCTTGGCCCAGGGCCTGGTCGAGTTCGGCAGGACCGCTGGGGCGCCCTGTTGTTGTGTGGGCGCTTTTCGTGCGGCGCATCGGGCGGACGCAGAACAGGTAGGTCAGAACCACGGCCGCGAGGGCGGTGCCCGCGGGCAGCCAGAGGTCGGTCACGACCAGGGCTGGTTTGCTGGCTCGGTGCGCCGGTGGTCGTGCTCGGCCTTCATCTGGTCGATCTGGGCCTGGAGTTGGGTGAGTTCGGCCTGCTTGTTCGCCGCCTCCGCGTCGGTTGGCTGCTGCTTGCTTCCGCCGCGCATCATCATCCACATCATCAGTCCCATGCCTACGGGGCAGGCGAGTAGGGCCAGGGAGTAAAAGAGTTGGGACATCGTTCGTTCCTCCGTCGTGTGGGTAAGCTTTACTACGATGCATAGTATACGTTAGATCGGGGGTAGCGCGTACCCACGGAGTAATTCGCTTGGTGCGAAGCCAATTCCGCAGCGTGGCAGCCGCTACCCTACGGGGGTAGGCACTCAAGTTGACGCGATCTGGAGGAGGCGACAGTGAGTGGGGTGCGCGAACCTGCCGACGGGCAGGACATGAGATCGAGGCTGGCTATGAACGTTTCGGCTGCGGAGTCCACGCAGGCAGGCGGGCCCAATGCCCGCTCGATGATGGATCCGGAGCGGCGCGCCGACGTGCTGCTGCGGCTGGCCAAGGCTGCCGGCCAAGTCCAGGGGGTTTCCCGGATGGTCAGCGCCGACCGGTACTGCGTCGATGTGCTCACCCAGATCGCGGCCGCGCAGAAGGCCCTGGATGGCGCCGCCCGCGTGATCACCAGCAACTACCTGGAGCGCTGCGCCACCGACGCCATCGCGAATGGAGATCCGCTCATCTACGACGAGCTGATGAAAGTCATCGATCGCCGCCGCTGAGACGGCGGATTCACCACACCCGAGGACAGCATCGCCCACCGGACAACCTGAAACCCTAGGAGCACCACTCTCATGCCTCGCCTTCCCTTCTGAACGGGCGCCATCGAGGCCTGCATTCGGTGGCTAGGCAGCAAAGTTGGCAGCAAAGTCGCAACTTGTCGCTGGCGGGAGAATCCAAGAAGGACAAAAGGCCAGGTCAGATGGGGTGGAGACGAAGGGACTCGAACCCTCAACCCCCGCCTTGCAAAGGCGGTGCGCTACCAATTGCGCCACGTCCCCGCAGCCGCCCATGACACCGGGCGGCGCGAGCTGAACTACCGTGAGCTGAACTACAGGTTGGTTCGGGCGTTACCGACGTCCGGCGGACGGGTCCCTCCGGTAGCAGTCGCTTCGTGCCAGAGGTCAGCCTCTTGAGACGCGGCGGCCTTCTTGCGGAAGGCCACGAAACCTCCGATGGCGGCGGCTACGAGCAACAGCTTCTTCATAGCGAACTCAACTCCTCTCGGCGCCGTTGTCGGCGCGGTCAACGCCGCCGCGCCGGAGCGTGGACGGCGATCTGCTACGGCTGGATCCGGGTCGCCGTTGTGGGCCTGGGAGGACTTGAACCTCCGACCTCATCCTTATCAGGGATGCGCTCTAACCGCCTGAGCTACAGGCCCGGATCGCGGCTCGCCAGGGTACCCCCACGCCGTACGCCCTAGCCGTCCGGTTCACGGCGGCGTCGCGACGGGGCGAACCAGCCCGCATCGGAGGTGGATCGGTACGGCTATTCGCGCTCGGTGAGGGTGACTTCCAGGCCACCGACCAGGTCGGCGGAGAGGTTGTAGATATAGGTCGCCATCGTGGCCAGTGCCGTGAACAGCACGATGTTGATGGCGCCGATCAGCGCCGCTCCGCCGAAGACCAGACCAGGGGTGATCAGTTCGGTCGCAGCGCCTTCCTCGCCGCCCAACGAACCCACCGTCTCGTTGATCGCATCGAAGACGTTGAGGCCGGACAGGACGCCGTACAGGATCCCGACTGCGACCATCCACACGAAGAACATGACGATCGAGAGGACCAACGAGATCTTCATCGCCGACCAAGTGTCGATGTGCCGCAGTTGCAGGCGCGCCTTGCGTGGCCCGCGGGCGCCCTTCTGCGCGGACCGGGCATTCTTGTTCCCGGGAGAGGCCGACGACTGCTGCCCCGCCATGGATGCCTGCGTCATTCCGGTTCCTCGAGTCGTGCCGGTGCCGGGGGGCGGCACGGAGGGACTGCGGGACGGCGGTGGGCTCCACGGCCGGTTGGCCGCATCCGTACGAGCCGCTGCCCGCTGGTTGCCGGCTATGCCGCGGTTGGCCGGGATCGCCGAGGACGGGATCGCCGAGGTATTGGGACTGGAGGACCTCGGCGCGTACCCGCTCGCGGGCTGACCGCCCTGGTTCGACGCGCCTGACCCGCCTCCCCCGACGCGCGGGATCGACTGCGTGTGGTCGCTCACGCGGGACATCCTCCCACGTCGGACACCGCGGATGCGTCCCGTCCGCTCGGAAGCCTCGTGCCGGGGCCGTAGGAGTCTGCTGGGTCGGTGCCTGTCGGCTGCGGCAGGCCTTGCCTTGGTACGGAGGCCCGCCTTGCCGCCACCAGTCGCGCCAGACATGCTGAGGTCGTGGCAGCCGAATCAGCCGACCCCGTACGCCTGATCCCGTACGGCGCAGCGACCTTGCGGGTGCTCGCCGAGACCCAGGGGCTGGCGATCGCAGAGCTGGACGTGCCGGCCGGCTTCCTCTCCCCGCCACCCGCGATCCACAACGGCTTCGACGAGGCGATCTACGTCGTGACCGGCCAGCTCACGGTCGTCCGCGGTCATGATCACGCGCGGACGGTTAGCGCCGGTGGGCTGTTCGCGATCCCTCGAGGCACCCGACATGCCTTCGCCAACGAGACCGACCAGCCCGCCCTGGTCCTGGGCATGTGGAGCCCCGGCAGCGCGCTGAGATTCATCTCCGACATCGGTGCTGCCCTGCCGGCCAGCGGCTATCCCGATCTAGCGGTGCTCGGTGATGTCTATCGGCGCCACCACAGTGAACTCGCCGTCTAGGGACGAGCGTGGACATCTACGGACTACAGACGCCCGCTCTGGTCGTCGAGCGCACGCTGCTGCAGGCGAATCTGGACACGATGACGCGGGCGCTGCCGCGCGATCGATTGCGGCCACACATCAAGGCGCACAAGACCACTGAGTTGGCCCGGGCCCAGGCAGTCAACGGCCACCACAACTTCACCTGCGCCACGATCCGCGAGATGGAGGGCATGGCCCGGGCCGGGCTCGGCACCGATCTGCTGCTGGCCAACGAGGTCCTCGATGCCCGGCGTCTCGGCGTGCTGGCCGCTGCGGGTGCGCGGGTCACGGTCGCCGTCGACTCACCGGAAACCGTTGCGGCCGCCGCGGATGGTGGCGTCGAAGAGGTCCTGGTCGACGTCAGCATCGGCCTGCCGCGCTGCGGCTGCCCGCCGGCCGAGGCCGGGCGGATCGCCGACCTGGCCCGCAGCAGAGGGCTCACCGTCCGCGGGGTGATGGGCTACGAGGGCCACCTGATGATGGTCGCGCCGGAGTCGGAGAAGGCCCGGCTGACCGAGGAGGCGATGGCCCTGCTGTTGGCGGCGGCCGATGACGTCGGAGGTGAGGTGATCAGTGCCGGCGGGACCGGGACGTACGCGATCAACACCTGGGCCACCGAGATCCAGGCCGGCTCATACGCGCTGATGGACACCGCGTACGCCACGCTGGGTTTCCCGTTCGAGCACGCCCTGAGCGTGCTGGCCACGGTCGTGTCGGTGAGTACGGGCTGGGCGGTGGCTGACGTCGGGCTCAAGTCCCTCGGGATGGACCACGGCAACCCGACCATTCCAGGTGCCGCAGTGTGGTTCTGCAGTGACGAGCACACTACCTTCGCCCCGGAGGAAGGTCCCGCGGTCAAGGTCGGCGACCGGGTACGGGTGCTGCCGGCCCACATCGACCCGACCGTGGCCATGCACGAGGCGATGCATCTGGTCGACGGCGAGAACGTCCTCGACCGTTGGGCCGTCGACCTCCGCGGCTGGTAGCGAAGCAGCCTACGTCTCACCCCCGGCTCAGGTCATCCGCGCGCCCGGGCGCTGGCGGTTTGCTGGCAAACCGCCAGGTGGGTCGCCGGACTAGTCGGTCGCGTCGGGCAGCTGGGTCTGCTGATAGAGGGCCAGCCGCCAGTCGTCGCCCTCGCGTACGTACACACTGGACATCGCCCCGACGAAGACCGGCTCCTCCTCCTCGCCGTAGGCGGTGCCGACATAGACAAGGCTCGCGCTGTCGCTCCCGGTACGGACGAGGCGGACATCGCTGATGTCGTACTTCCGCCACGGAGGGGACTGGCCGAGCGCCTCGACGACCGCGTCCCGGTCCATGACAGCGCCGTTGGCCAGGACCATCAGGGCGTCGTCGGTCATGAGCGGTCCGTAGAAGGTGTCGCCGGTGCTGTCACACACGGAGTCCCAGCCACACCTGCCTTTGCCTATCTGATGCGCGGACACGCCGAGCGGGGGACCGGCGTGGCGCGGCACCAGGTAGGCAAAGCTGAGAGTTGCTAGGGACCGAGGCGAGTGGCGCCGGGGCCCGGTCGGGGCTCGACCTGGCGTACGGCGTCGATGTCGTGCCCGGCCTCGCAGCGCAGCACCGCGTGCACCTGGCTCTCGCAGGCCGCATGCACCGTACGAAGCGGCGGGCCGCTCGGATCCGCGAGATAGCGATCACCCCAGTCGCGCACGGCCACCAGCACGGGGTAGAGGTCGAAGCCCTTCTCGGTCAGCCGGTACTCGTGTCGCAGCCGGGCGCCCGGTTCGCGATAGGGCTTTTGGCGCAGGATCCCGTGCTCGATCAGGCTGGCCAGGCGGTTGGTGAGCACTTGGCGGGGGATCCCGGTGCGCTCGCGCATATCCTCGAAACGCCGTACGCCGCTGAAGACCTCACGGAGCACGACGAACGTCCACCTCTCGCCCAGGATCTCCATCGCCCGACCGACGGTGCAGTTGTCGATCGACCAATTCAGAGCCTCGGCGCGCATGGACCCATGCTAGATCTCTTTGACAGACTCAGCTAGGTCGTGTCACGCTGCATCCATGGATGAGACTCAGGTGGTAACTCGCAGCCGGACGTTCACGTGGTCGGATCCGGCGCTGATCGCATAGCCAGGTGGGCGGTCGCACCGGGCTGGAGATGCTCCGCGCCATGATCTCCGGCGAGCTTCCGCCGCCACCGGTCCTGCACATGCTCGGGATGGACAGCATGGAGGCAGACGAAGGCCGGGTCACGGTTTTCATGACCCCGCAGGAGTTTCACTACAACCCGCTGGGCACGGTCCACGGCGGGGTCCTTGCGACGCTGCTGGACACTGCGGCTGGATGCTCGGTGCACAGCAGCCTTCCGGCCGGCGTCGGCTACACATCGCTGGACCTGACCACGAAGTTCCTCCGCCCGGTCACGGTTGATTCCGGAGTCCTTCGCTGCGAGGGGTCGGTCATCTCGCGCGGGCGGACGATCGCGCTGGCCGAGGCGCGCCTCACCGACGCGAGCGGACGGCTCGTCGCGCACGCAACCTCATCCTGCCTCCTTTTCGGAACCGCGGAACTCCTCGGACCTAGGCCTGCATCAGCGCGACCGTGAATAGACCCGCGGCGCCGAGCGAGGCCAGAGTCCGTACGTGATTCCACGCTGTCCAGGACGAGAGGTATCTGGTCCAGAAGCTGGCCGCGTTCGGGTCGGCTGGGTCCAGTTGCGCCATCGCTTCGTTCATCGGCACGTTCGCAGCGATCGTGACAACGAGGGCGCCGAGGATGTACGAGGCTGATCCGGCGAGAACCCAACCGAAGCCGGGCTCACCCCAGTTGACCATCGCCCAGGCGGCCAGACCGAGGCACACCAACGCGGTGCCGAACCCGGCCGCCATGAACAGTGGGCGCACGGCCGTACGGTTGATCGATTGCATGGCGGCCATCCCCTGCGCCGCCGGCAACCGGGCCAGCCCCGCCATCACGAAGCTGGAGAAGGCGAAGAACACCCCGGCCACCAGCCCGGTACCGAGCGCAACCGCAAGTGTCGCTCCCTGCACGAGCGCACGCATCAGTCCGCCAACCAGAGTCGGGCCCCGATACTCAGCTGCGGCCGGCCAATTCGCTGGCCCAGACGCCGGTCGCCGCAGCGTCCCGGGCGTAGTCGCGAAAATCCCGAGGTTCGCGGCCCAGAGCGCGCTGAACTCCGTCGGTCAGCTGTGCGTTGCGCCCGTCCAGCACCTCGGTGAACAGGTAGGCCAACAGGCGTACGAGGTCCGCCGGTTCGCCGGCCTCGGCCAGTCCGGCGGTGAACTGCTCGATCGAGATGGGTAGGTAGGAGATGTCTCGGCCCGAGGCCTGCGCGATCTCGCCGACGGCCTGGCCGAAAGTGAGTAGTCGCGGGCCGGTCAGCTCGTACACCTGACCCAGGTGCCCGTCCTCGGTCAGCGCCGCGACCGCGACATCAGCGATGTCATCAGCATCGACGAACGGCTCCTGAACGGCGTCCACCGGGAGCGCGACCTCGCCGGCCAGCACCGGGCCGAGGGCGAAGCTCTCGCTGAAATTCTGGTTGAACCAGCTGCACCGTACGACCGTCCAGTCGGCGCCGGACGCTTGCAGAGCTTGTTCCGCGCGTGACGCCTCCTCCTCGCCGCGGCCGGACAACAGCACGAGCCGGCCGGTGCCGACGTTGAGGGCCGCCTCGGCGAACGCGGCAATCGCCTCGGGGCGTTGGGTACGCCGAGATCCGGGAAGTAGGAGACGTAGGCCGCCGAGGTCCCTGCCAGCGCGGGTCGCCAGGTCGCGCGGTCGTCCAGTCGAAGGGCGGCTGGCCAGAACGCGATCCGCTCCGGACGGGCACACCCCTTCCCCGCAATCGCTGCGCCACCCGCCGACCGGTCTTCCCACGTGCGCCGCCGGTAACCAGGATCGGGTCCTGGGTGGCGCCTGATCGAATGCTCATGACTGTCCTTCCGAAGTAGTGAGTGCAGTACGTCCAGCCTCGGCGTCGAACCCAGGCTTTGCTATGGCTGTTGATCGCGCTCTTATGCTTGTTCGTCCAGATCAGCCGGTGTCCTGGGTTTTCGGAGATACTTGGTCGATGGAGCCGATCGACCTGGCGCCCGCCGATCCGCTGGGTGAGGCGCTGCACTTCCTCCGGATGAGCGGGGCCTACTACTGCCGCTCGGAATTGACCGCGCCGTGGGGTGCCACGATGCCGCCCATGCCGGGATATGTGTGGTTTCACGTGGTCACCGCCGGCGGTGCCTGGCTGGACGCCGACGATCGGTCTGCGCAGGGCCGGTCCGCCGATGACGGGGCCCGCTGGATTGCCCCAGGCGATCTGGCGCTGGTCCCTCGCGGGGAGGGACACGTACTACGTAGCGAGCCTGGTGTTCCGGTGCCGGGGATCCTGGACCTGGAGCGCGAGAAGGTCAGCGAACTGTACGAGACCCTTACCTACGGCGGCGGCGGCGCCCGCACCACCCTGCTCTGCGGGGCGATCCGCTTCGACCATCCAGCGGCGCGCAACCTGGTCGAAGTCCTGCCGGCGATCATCCACATCGAGACGTCCGACTCCCCGTACCCCGACCGGATGCACAGCACTCTCGCGCTGCTAGCCGCCGAGGCGAGGGAACTCCGACCCGGCGGTGAGGCCGTGATCACGCGCTTGGCCGACATCCTGGTGATCCAGGCCATCCGTACCTGGATCGAGACTGATCCGGCCGCGCATACCGGTTGGCTCGGCGCGCTGTCCGACCCGCAGATCGGCCACGCGATCTCGCTGATCCATCGCGATCCGGCCAGGGAGTGGACGGTGGCCGCGCTGGCCGGGGAACTTGCGATGTCTCGCTCGACCTTCGCCGCCCGGTTCACCGAACTTGTCGGCGAGCCTGCAATGCGCTACGTCACCCGATGGCGGATGAACGTCGCCATCGAAGCGCTGCAGGACGACGGCGCCACGATCGCCGAACTCGCAGCCAAACTCGGGTACCGCTCAGATGCCGCGTTCGCCCGGGCGTTCAAGCGGGTCATCGGCCGCTCACCCGGCCTGGTCAACGGTCACCGTACGGATGCTGGCCTCGTTCGCGTTGGGCGTAGGCCCACATCGCCCACCGAAGGTAGGTTCCGCTCGTGATGACGAGCGGCGGCGGTACGGTCCGGCCCCGGATTCAGCCGTCCGCCGACGCCCCCGACAGCTGCTCCGTCGTCAGCACGGTTGATCATCGAAATTCGAAGGGTTTATCGGCCGCTGATGCCGGAAAACCCACCGGATTCCGATGATCAACTTTGACCCGGCCGCCGGAAGTGATCACGTATCGCTCGTCGCCCGCACAGGGAGCGCCCCGGCTCGTCGAGCGGTCCTCCCTACCTGCGCAGCACCCAGGCCTGTCCGGGTGCGAGTGTGACCGAGGTGCGGCTCACGCCATCGAGGTCGACGTAAGTGGCGCCGAGGCTCACGGTCTGCGTCCCACCGGCGGCAGGCTCGTTCACAAGAACGACACCGCCGGAGAAGTCCCGGCGATAGACCCCGTTGCCCATGACGTATCGAGGGCCGATCGGCTCCCCGAGACTGGTCGTGTAGGCCCCCCAGAAGTCGTCTGGCCGCGACCTGTAGTCGGCTGAGTACGTGTCATTCCCGGTGGATATCAGGAAATAGGTCGCCATCTCGAACTCCGCTTCCAGCCGCGTGTCCGCGTAATAGTTGTCGAGGATCACGTCGGCGCCCAACGTCTGCAGTGTGTCGATGTGGGCTAGCAGAGCCTCCCAGGACTGTCCGAGGCGAACGTCATCCGTGCCCCGCTCCAAGTACCATTGCGTAGCGGCGCGTACGCCACGCAGCACATCGGGATTGGTCAAGCTGCTTTCCGACCGCCACCACACCGAGTTGATCACGATCTCCTTGGTGGGGAACGCGGCCTGAACCTGCTCGATGAAATCGGCCATGTACCGTCGCCAGTCGTCGATGGTCATGGCCGCACCCGTGCGGGGATCGATAGGTGCGAGCCCGTTTCCCCACCGATCCGAGACGTTCATGTGCCAGTTGGCGTCATCGATGAAGATGCCCCGGTATCCGAACTCCATCCACCTCCGAGCCTCGTTGATGTAGTTGTCGCGGAACGCCTGGCTGCCGATGTCGGCTGCGAACAGCGGACACGTTCCGCCACCGCAACCCCAGTTGACGTAGGTGTTCTGTCCGGCGCTGTCCTTGAGGACCCACTGCGGAGCTTGCGGATTACCGGCGCCGTCCTTGTAGATCGCCTGCACGTCTTGATAACCCAGGCCGCCGGTGTAGCCAGCCGCCATGCAGGGGTCGGAGTACGGCGGATAGAAGAGCATCTGCTGATACCGCCCCTGGAAGAAGGTCCGGCAGTCTCCGCTCACCGGCTGCACCCACTGGTCCCAAGGCGTAGCCGCGTTGTGGAAGAAGTTCGACTGGCCAACACCGGAGGGCGGAGACGGGGACGGGGGCGGGGACGGCCTCCCGTACACCCGCACTTCCCAGAACGAGTAACCCCATTGCGTGCCTTTTGCCGTCATCATCACGCGGACGTAGCGCGCCGCACCCTCAGGGAACGAGTGCGACCTGGTCGACGCCGCGGTCGCCTCCCGCACTGTCACCGGAGTCGTCCACGTGAGGCCATCGGCGGAGATCTCAACGTCGTAGTCCTTCGCGTACGCCGCCTCCCAAAAGATCACGACTCTGCCGACCGTGTTCACGGACCCGAGATCGACCATCCACCACTGCTGCGGGGACGCCGTTGCCCCAAACTCGGAACTCCACCGGGTGACGCGCCTGCCATCCACGGCCCGGCGCGCCCCTAACTGCGGGCTTTCCGAGGAGCTCGCGCTGGCAACATCGCCCAGGGCCAGATTGCCGGCTGGAGCCTGGCCATTCTCCGTGTCTCTATCGGGCAGACCCCACGACTGCCGGATCGGCAACATCAGCGTGGCCAGGACGGCCGTCAAGACGACGATGCTCCAGGCCCGCCCCGGGTTTCGGCCCGTTCGACCCGCGACATGACGGTGACCGGTCATGGCCGCGCACGATACGGGTCAGCTCGGGGTGGTTTCTACTGGGCCAACCCGATTCTTCGCGCGTATCCTCCCGCGTCGATGATCAACTCGCGGTGGGCTCGGTGACCTCGTCCTCGGTGACCCTGGCGATCGCCACGATCGTCACGTCCTCCCCGAGGTTCATCAGCTTGACACCCATAGTGGCCCGGTCCTTGTTGTGCCGGACGCCCTTGACCGGGGTACGGATGACGCCGCCGCCGGAGGTGATCGCGTACAACTCGTCCTCGAGGTGTACGGCCAGGGCGCCGACCAGGATCCCCTTGCGGGACTTGGGATCCGCGGTCAACACGCCTCTACCGCCACGGCCCTGCCGCGGATAGTGCTCGATGCCGGTCCGCTTGGCGTACCCGTGCTCCGTGGCGACCAGCACATCGACACCCTCGCGGACGACCTCCATCGAGAGCAGCTCGTCGGCCTCGGTGAAGCGCATCCCGATCACCCCGGAGGTGGCCCGGCCCATCGGGCGCAGCGTCTCGTCGTCGGCCTTGAACCGGATCGACTGCGCCTTGCGGCTGACCAGGAGCAGGTCGTCGTCCGGCCCGATCAGCGCGGCTCCCACGACCTCGTCGCCCTCGCGCAGGTTGATCGCGATCACCCCGCCCGTCCGGTTGGTGTCGAACGCGCTCAGTTCGGTCTTCTTGACCAGGCCGGCGCGGGTGGACAGCACGAGGTACGGCGCGACCGAGTAGTCCCTGATCTGGATGACCTGGGCGATCTGCTCGTCGGGCTGGAACGCCAGGATGTTGGCCACGTGTTGGCCGCGGGCGTTGCGGTTGGCCTCCGGCAGCTCGTAGGCCTTGCACCGGTAGATCCGGCCCTTGTTGGTGAAGAACAGGATCCAGTTGTGCGTGGACCCGACGAAGAAGTGCGCGACGATGTCATCGGTCTTCAGCCCGGCCCCCATCACGCCCTTACCGCCGCGGCGTTGCGACCGGTAGAGGTCGGACTTGGTCCGCTTGGCGTACCCCGTCCGGGTGATCGTGATGACCACCTCTTCCTCGGCGATGAGGTCCTCCATCGAGGCGTCACCGTCGTAGGAGATGAACTTCGTCCGCCGCTCGTCGCCGTGCTTCTCGGCGATCTCGGCGAGCTCGTCCTTGACGATCTCCCGCTGGCGCGTCGGGTTGTCGAGGATTCCCTGGAGTTCGGCGATCTCGATCTCGATCTCGGCCAGCTCGTCGAAGACCCGCTGCCGCTCGAGGGCGGCGAGCCGACGCAACTGCAGGTTCAAGATCGCGGTGGCCTGGACCTCGTCGATGTCCAGCAGTTCCATCAGGCCGGACAGGGAAGCCTCGGCCGATGCGCTGGCCCGGATGAGCGCGATGACCGCATCGAGCTGATCCAACGCCTTCGCGTAACCGCGCAGGATGTGCGCCCGCTCCTCGGCTTTGCGCAACAGGTACCGGGTGCGGCGGACGATGACGTCGAGCTGGTGGACCACGTAGTGGCTGACGAACTCGTCCAGACGCAACGTGCGCGGCACCCCGTCGACGATGGCCAGCATGTTGGCGCCGAACGTCGTCTGCAGGGAGGTGTGCTTGAACAGGTTGTTCAACACGACCTTGGCTACTGCATCGCGCTTGAGCGTGACCACCAGCCGTTGCCCCACCCGGTCGGATGACTCGTCGGCGATGTCACTGATCCCGGACAGCCGGCCGTCCCGTACGCCGTCGGCGATCGACTCGGCGAGGTTGTCCGGGTTGACCTGATAGGGAAGTTCGGTGACCACCAGGATCGCCCGGCCCTTGGCGTCCTCATCCACCGTCACCACGGCGCGCATCCGGATCGAGCCACGACCGGTGCGGTAGGCGGACTCGATCCCGTCCCGGCCGACGATCAGCCCGCGGGTGGGGAAGTCCGGGCCCTTGATCCGCTCCAGCAGCGCCTCGAGCAACTGCTCCGCGGATGCCTCTGGGTGATCGAGGGACCAGATAACACCCTCGGCCACTTCGCGCAGGTTATGCGGTGGGATCCTGGTCGCCATCCCGACCGCGATGCCCTCCGATCCGTTGACCAGCAGGTTCGGGATCCGGGCCGGCAGGATCGCCGGCTCGTTGGAGCTGCCGTCGTAGTTCGGGACAAAATCCACGGTTTCCTCGCGGATGTCCCGCAACATCTCCATCGCGAGCGGCGTAAGTCGGCACTCGGTGTTGTGACTGACGAAGCCGTTCGTGACGAAGGAGTGGTCGTCGCTGTCGACTCGTAGGGAATAGACCGGTTGGACTCCGGCACTACTCACGGCGGCGACCTCGGCATAGTAGAACCGCCCGTCCATCAGCGGCGCGACGACATCCAGCACGTCGGCGTTGGTGATGTTGCGACGCAAGACGTCGCGGTCGCGCTCCCACCGCTCGACGCGGTCCACGTTGTGCCGACGCAGCCAGTCCCGCTCGGTCCATCGGGTGGCCCCGTGCTTGCGGACGAAGTCGGCGACGTACGGAACGTGGTCGTGGCTCATCGCAACGCTGGTGGCCGGGATCTGTGCCAACTCCGCTAGGAGCTTGATCTGCTTGCGTCCTGCGAAGCCAATTGTCCGAGCGAACTGCCGGGCGTCACGGCGGTTGGTCACCACGACTTTGATCTCACCCTTGGCGTAACGGCACAGCCGCGAGACGACGCCGAACTCCAGCAGGAGTTGCTGTACCTCGGCAGCCAGCTGCTTGCTGCGGGTCGAATACGAGATCTGGATCGTCCCGCGCGGCAGCAACGAGGACGATCCATCGCCTTCGAACAGCGCCTGGAGGAACCTCTGCTTGCCGGCCGGGACCGTTTGCCAGACGAACTCCGGCACGCGCTTGGCGGCGCTGCGCTGACCGACCATGGTGCCGAGCGGGCTGTTGCGCAGCCTTTCGATCCGGTGGACGTCTAATTCCCACAGCGTGCTGCCCGAGGCGATGGTCCGGGAACTGACGTAGCGGGGGCCGCCCACGACGAGGTCATAGGCGGCGATGACATCGTCGAAGAACTCCCGGTCAACGTTGTTGAAGCCCGCCCGACCTTCGCTGATCCAGCCTTCGCTGACGAACGCGCCAGCCAGGAAGGCGGCGGCGAGGGATCGGAGTGAATCGTCGCCGTACTCCGCTGCGGGCTGCCGGGACATGACGACCCGGTCGCCAGGCTCGATCTCCGCCAGCAGTTTCCACAACAGCGTCGGTACGCCGAGCACCGAAACCAGGCAGAGCACCGGGTGATTCCTGGTCCCGGTGAGTTCGTACCCCTCGCGCGTTTCCAGCCGCAGAGTCTCGTGGTCTCCGGAGTGAAAGAGTTTGCTCGCCACCACGGCGTTGCCGTTGCGGTCGGCCAGCTTCACGTCGATGTCTTGGTCGCTGTTGGCCGGAGCGCCGGGACTGATCTCGTCGATCCGGAGCGAGCTGCCGTCGGCAAGCCGCACCCTCGTCGAGGGCGCGAGACAGTACCTCATGGCGGCAGCTGGATCGTTGCCGGCGGAGCCGAAGTTGCCCTGGCCGTCGATCATCGGCGCTCGCAGCGACCAGGGCTGGGCCATCCGTACCAACGAGTCGTAGATCGCCGTGTCGCCGTGCGGGTGATAGGTACCCATCACGTCGCCGACGACCCGGGCGCACTTGACGTGCGAGCGGTCAGGCCGGAAGCCGCTGTCGAACATGCCGTACAGGATCTTGCGGTGTACCGGCTTCAAGCCGTCGCGTACGTCAGGCAGGGCGCGGCCGACGATGACTGACATGGCGTAGTCGATGTAGCTGCGCTGCATCTCGGCCTGGATGTCGACCGGCTCGATGCGGTCGCGTTCCGGCGGCAGAGTTTCGGTCACTGAGGTTCTTCTCCTGGGTTCGTTCGGGCAAACCTTGCGCTACGGGAATCAGATGTCGAGGAAGCGGACGTCGCGGGCGTTGCGGTTGATGAACCCCCGGCGTGCTTCGACGTCCTCGCCCATCAGGGTGGAGAACAGCGCGTCGGCCTGGGCCGCATCGTCGAGGGTGACCTGCAGCAGCAGCCGGGTCTCGGGATCCATGGTCGTCTCCCACAGTTCTTTGGCATTCATCTCGCCCAGGCCCTTGTACCGCTGGATCGCGTCCTCCTTCGGCAACCGGCGACCCTCCGCCGCACGGGCCGCGATCAGGGCGTCCTTCTCCCGCTCGGTGTAGACGTAGTCATCGCCCAGCTTCCCGCCCCATTTGATCTTGTACAGCGGGGGTTGGGCGAGGTAGACGTGTCCGGCCTCGATCAGCGGGCGCATGAACCGGAACAGCAGGGTCAGCAGCAACGTCACGATGTGCTGGCCGTCGACGTCGGCATCGGCCATCAGCACGACCTTGTGGTAGCGGAGCTTGGACACGTCGAAGTCGTCATGGATACCGGTGCCCAGCGCGGTGATCATCGACTGGACCTCGTTGTTCTTCAACGCCCGGTCCAGGCGCACCTTCTCGACGTTGATGATCTTGCCTCGGATCGGCAGGATGGCCTGGAACATCGAGTCGCGTCCGGACTTGGCCGAGCCGCCCGCACTGTCGCCCTCGACCACGTAGATCTCGGAGGCGGCCGGGTCGGTCGAGCGGCAGTCAGCCAGCTTGCCGGGCATCCCGAAGTCGCTCATTGCGCTCTTGCGGGCCAGCTTGCGGGCCTGCTGTGCGGCGCGGCGGGCGCGGGCGGCCGAGGATGCCTTGAGGACGATCAGCTTGGCCTCGCCGGGGTTGCGCTCGAGCCAGTCGCCCAACCAGTCGTTGCAGATCTTCTGGACGAAGCCCTTGACCTCGGTGTTGCCGAGCTTGGTCTTGGTCTGCCCCTCGAACTGCGGGTTCTTCAGCTTGACCGACACGATCGCGGCCAGTCCCTCGCGTACGTCGTCCCCGGTGAGCCGCTCGTCCTTGTCCTTGAGCAGTTTCTTGTCGACGGCGTACTTGTTGACCACGGTCGTGACCGCCGCCCGGAAGCCCTCCTCGTGGGTACCGCCCTCGTGGGTGTTGATCGTGTTGGCGAAGGTGTACACGCTCTCGCCGTACGACTCGTTCCACTGCATGGCGACCTCGGCGGCCATCCCCGGCACCTCGCCGGAGAAACCGATCACCGACTTGTGGCTGGCGCCCTTGCTGGAGTTCAGGTGCCGGACGAAGTCCTCGATCCCGCCCTTGTAGTGATAGGTCACCTCGACCGGAGCCTCGTTCTCCGCCCGCTCGTCGCGGACGACGATGGTCAGGCCGCGGTTGAGGAAGGCCATCTCCTGCAGGCGGCTCTTGATCGTCTCGAAGGAGTAGGTGGTCTCCTCGAAGATCGTCGGATCGGCCCAGAAGGTGACCTTCGTCCCGTGCTCTGTGGTCGGCTCGCCCTTCTTGAGCCGGGCTGCGGGCGCGGTGTTGACGTAGGGCTGGGACCAGAGGAATCCGTCCCGCTTGATCTCCACCTCGAGCCGGGACGACAAGGCGTTGACCACGGATATCCCGACACCGTGCAGGCCACCGGAGACCGCGTAGGACTCGCCGTCGAATTTCCCGCCCGCGTGCAGGGTGGTGAGTACGAGTTCGACCGCGGGTCGCTTCTCCACCGGGTGCATGTCGACCGGGATGCCGCGGCCGTTGTCGACGACCCGGATCCCGCCGTCTGCCAGCAGGGTGACCACGACCCGGTCGCAGTAGCCGGCCAGCGCCTCGTCCACCGCGTTGTCGACGACCTCCCACACCAGGTGGTGCAGGCCGCGCTCGCCGGTCGAGCCGATGTACATGCTCGGCCGCTTGCGGACGGCCTCGAGCCCTTCCAGGACCGTGATCGAACTGGCGGAGTAGCCCTTGAGCTTTGCCGCCTTGACCACCGGGGGTTGCCCGGCGCGACCGGGAAAGCGAGGAGCGCCGGGGGGCAGGCTGGAATCCTCGGGATTTGCGACCACGCGTGGGCACTCCTCATGTCGGTGTCAGGTGCGAAACTGAAGGTCCGCGCACCGACCCCGGAATGTCTCCGTCCTGCCATCGCGAAACGCCGAGATCGACGCTGGTGACACGCTCGCGGTAGGTGCCTTCCGAGTTTACCCGGTTGCGCCGACAGAACCCGGCCGTTATCCACCCTGACACGCCCGTGAACCGTCGAACTCCGGGTTCTTGACCACCCATACCGGAATGGGGCCAGCGATCGTCGTACGGCGTCGGAGTTGATCATCGGAATTGGACCGGGTTTTCGCGGCTGCGGCGCCGAAAACCCCCCGAAGTTCCGATGATCAACTCGAAAGCGGGAGTCTACGTGCCCCATCGGCCGGTAGGACCTGGAAGCTGCGGGGCCGGGCCCAGCCTCGGGCCAGGAACGCCTCGGTCACCGCGGCGTCCACCCGCTCGGCGTCGTCTCGGTGGATCAGGGCCAGGACCGATCCGCCGAAACCGCCGCCGACCATCCGCGCGCCGAGGGCGCCCGCGGCCTGTGCTGCCTGCACTGCGAGGTCCAATTCCGAGCCGGACACCTCATGGTCGTTGCGCAGCGAGAGGTGCGAGGCCGACAGCGCCGGGCCGATCTCGCCCGGGCGATCCGCGGCGAGCAGCTCGGCCACCGCCGACACGCGGAGGTTCTCGGTGATCACGTGTCGGGCCCGGCGGAAGATGCGCTCCCCGAGCCGCCCGCTCGTGGCCGCCAGGTCGTCGAGGGCGACGTCCCGCAGCGAGGCCACCCTGAGCAGGGCCGCCGCGCGTTCGCAGTCGGCTCGGCGGGCACCGTACTCGCTACCCACCAGTCGATGGGTGACGCCGGTGTCGATCACCAGCAGCACCAGGTCGTGCGCCTCCAGGTCCAGGCGCAGAGGGGTGATCCGCAGGTTCCGGCAGTCCAGCAGCAAGGCTGTGCCTGCCAGTCCGTACAACGAAGCCAGTTGATCCAGCACACCGGTCGGCACGCCAGCGACGTCGTTCTCCGCGCGCCGGGCGATCGCCGCCAGCCCCCGCCGATCCTCGCTGTCGACGGCTCCGGTCAGCTCAGCCAGCCCCAGGGCGACCGCGCACGACAGCGCTGCCGATGAAGACAGGCCGGCCCCCATGGGGAGATCCGAGGTGACCAGCAGGTCGAATCCGGGGACAGCACCGCCGGCCTGGCCAAGTGCCCAGGCGACGCCGAGCGGCAAGGCGGCCCAGCCCCTGACCCGACCCGGCGCGACCTCGGACAACGGCATCGTTACGGGCTCGAGGCCCTGCGACGTCCGGGCCCGAGCCAGGCCGTCGTCGCGCAGTGCCAGCCCGACCGTCGTACGCCGGTCCAGGGCGAAGGGCAGGACGAGACCTCCGGTGTAGTCGGTGTGCTCGCCGATCAGATTGACCCGCCCCGGAGCCGCCCAGATCCCGTCCGGCCGGCGACCGTAGGCACTCCGGAACTGCTCGACCAGCTCCGCGGCGGGCACGCCCGCGGGCACGGCGGGCACGGCGGCGGGCACGGTGGCTACGCCGGATCGGAGGCCACCGCGGCGCGCAGGCGTGCGGCGGCCTGCTCTGGTGCCACGTCGATGACAAACGCACCGCCCATCAGTTCGGCCCCAGCCAGGTATTTCAGTCTGTTCTCCGACCGGTGCGGTGGGGTGAACTCCACCATCAGGTGCGAAATCTCTGCCCAGCCGCCCGACCAGCCAGCCTCCTGCGGATCACCGCCGCTGGGTCGCCCCTGGATGGCCATCACGTACGGCAGTGCGAAACCGAAGAGCCGGTCATAGGCCGGCAGCAAGCGGGCGAGGAGCCCGGCCAACTCGTCACGTTGCACCTCATCGAGGTCGGGGAGTGCGCTCACGTGGGTACGCGGGGCGATGTGGACCTCGTACGGGAACCTCGGCGCGAACGGCACCCAGGCGAGAAACCCATCGGTGACCACAACCAGGCGTGCACCGTCGGCAAGCTCGTCGGCCAGGACGTCGCAATGCAGGCACCGCCCGGTACTCGCGCGGTGCTCGGCCGCCGTTGTGAGCGCGCGCAGCGGACGGCTGGGCACCGCGGGGAAGGCATAGATCTGGCCGTGCGGATGCTCGAGGGTGACGCCGATGACCTCACCCTTGTTCTCGAACGGCATGACGTAGGCGTGACCTTCGGCTGCAAGCACGAGGTAACGGTCGGCCCAGACGTCCACGAGCAACCGCAGGCGCTCGATCCCGACCTCGGCCAGCGTGGTGTTGTGGTCCGCGGAGTAGACGACCACCTCACACCGGCCGTACGCGGGCTCGATCCGGTTGCCGCCGGTGGCGGTCACTTTCGGCTGCGGTGGCTGCGGCCACATCGAGGGGAACCGATTGTCGAAAACGGCGATCTCGAAGTCGGAGCGGCCGATCTCGGTGGCAACCGTGGTCTCTTCCGTGGTAGGGCACAGCGGACAGTAGTGCGCGGATGGCAGAAACGTGCGGTCCTGCCGGTGGGTGGCCACCGTGACCCACTGCCCGCTGTAGCGGTCATACCGGCGCTCACTCATTGCTGATCCGCACCTGGCCTGCGGCCTCCTGCCACCCTGTTCTTTCGGCTTGGCTGATCCGTCGGTAGTAGGTGATTCGGCGGCGGCCGTCGGCCATCGTCTCGATCTCGCGCATCGTTGCGGCCGTTACCGGCAGCGCGGGATGGCAATCTGCGCGCGCGTCCTCATCAGATGAGGCCGAGACCGGCTCCGGTTGCGCGGGGCCGGTGCTCATCGGCGCTGACGCCTGGACAGATAGGTCTGGCCGATGACGACGAGAACCAGGAACGCACCGCTGACCACCGCCTGTACGGAGGAGGTCAGCGAACCGACCTGGTTGATGGCGTTCTGGATCACCCCGAGCAGCAGGACCCCGGCCACGGTGCCGCTGATCCCGCCGGCGCCGCCGGTCAGCAGGGTGCCGCCGATGACCACCGCCGAGATCGCGTTGAGTTCGAGCCCTACGCCGACGATGGTGACTCCCGACCCGGACCGCGCCGCGAGCAGAGCGCCGGCCAGAGCCGCCAGGACGCCGCTGAGCACGTACACGCTGACGGTGACCCGGACAACCGGCAAGCCCATCAGACGGGCGGCATCCCTGCTGCCGCCGATCGCGTAAACCGTCTGCCCGAAGCTGGTGCGCTGTAGCAGGATCCCCGCGAGGACCGCCAGGACGAGGGCAATCCAGACCGGGTAACCCAGGCCGAGGAACGCCCCGCGGCCGAGTTCGAGGAACGCGGAGTCCCGGGGCACGAGGAAGGTGGTCGACCCCTCCTCGGTGATCGCCAGCAACAATCCGCGCGCACCCAGCAGGGTGGCCAGGGTGACGATGAATGGCGCCAGCCCGCCCTTCTCGACGAGCACACCATTGATCAGGCCGATCGCAGCTCCCACCAGGAGCGGCAGACCCAGCGCGACGAGGAACCCGTACTGCGAGCCGTACGCGGCCAGCACCCCGCCGAGCGCGAAGACCGAGCCGACCGACAAGTCGATGCCACCGGTGATGATGGCAAAGGTCATCCCGAGGGCCACGATCGCGAGGAAGGACGTCTGGATCGCGATGTTGCTCGCGTTGTCGACGGTCGCGAAACTGTCGAAGGAGAACGACGCAACCAAGCATGCCAGCACCAGGACGACCCAGGCGCCTTGGCGCTGGGCCAGACTGGCCAGCCGTTCACCCCGGCGAGCCCGCTCACTGACCGCCGGACCGCCCTCCTGGACGGGGACCACCTCGTCGGCCAGCGGCACCGACGCCAGCTCATCCCTGCGCCGCTCGAGACGCTGACTCACCGCGCACCCCGCTGCCGCTGGACCATGCCCACCACGTCCAGCCGGCCACGGCGCCGGCTCACCGCGCACCCCGCTGCCGCTGGACGTAGACCGCCGCCACAATGATTGCCGCCTGCACCATCTGCGCCGTCGAGCTGGGCAGGTCCTGGGTGATCAGGGTGGCGGTGATCAACTGCATCAAAACCGCGCCAGCGACCGTACCGAGGATCCGTACTCGGCCGCCAGACAGCGGCGTGCCCCCAACCACCACCGCCGTGATCGCCGAGAGTTCGATGAGCATGCCGATCGCCGACGGGTCGCTTGCCCGTAGCCGAGCGGTGGCCAGGATGCCCGCTACCGCGGCAAGCACGCCGCAGAGCACATACACCCAGATCAGCACTCGGCGGACCGGGATCCCGGCCAGCTCACTGGCCGCCCGGTTCCCTCCGACTGCGACCAACTGTCGACCGAAGGTGCTCCGGCGCACCAGGAACGCCACGGCCAAGGTCAGGACTAGCGCAACCAGAACCACGATCGGAACGCCCAGGACAGACCCGGAACCCATGAAGAGCAGGGTCGGGTCCTCGATCTGCTTGAGCCTGCCGTCAGCGAAGACCAGAGCCAGTCCGCGGCCGCCGACGAGCATGGCCAAGGTCGCCACGATCGGCTGGACTCCGATGAAGGCGATCAGCGAGCCGTTGACCAGGCCGACCGCTGCGCCGGCGAGAACGCCGATCACCATCGCCGGGATCGCGCCGTAGCCGAGGTATAGGGGCAGCAGGGCAGCGGCCAGCGCCATGACGGAGCCGACCGACAGGTCGATCCCCTCGGTCCCGATCACCAGCGCCATCCCCAAGGCGATGATCAGGATCGGCGCGACCTGGATGAGCTGGGTACGTACGGTGGCCAGGCTGGCGAAGTTCGGGGTTGCCGCCAGGTTGAACGCCACGAGGAGCGCAAGTGCCAGGTACACACCGTTGTCCTGTGTCCAGCGCAGAGCCCGGCGCCGGTCGGCCACCCGGAGCCCCATAGCGCTGCTCATGACGCCTCGCCGCCGACGGCGAGCAGCGCCACCAGCTCCTCCTCGGTCACGGCAGACCCCACGAGTTCGCCGGCCATCGACCCCTCACGCAGGACCACGATGCGATCGGACCCCTCGACGAGCTCACCCAGTTCGGAGGAGATCAACACGACGGCCAGTCCCTGGGCAGCGAGGTCGTCGATGAGCGCCTGGACCTCGGCCTTGGCCCCAACATCGATTCCGCGGGTTGGCTCGTCGAGCAGCAGGACGACCGGCTCGGTGGCCAGGGCACGGGCCAGGACCACCTTCTGCTGGTTTCCGCCGGAGAGCTCGCCGACCTTCTGCTCAGGGCTGGAGGCCTTGATCCGCAACCGGCTCATGAATGTCTGCACGATCCGGTCCTGCTGGGCGCGCGAGACCAGCCCCGCGCGGGAGAGTCTGGGGAGGGCAGCCAGCACGATGTTCTCCCGTACGGACAGGCTCGCCACGATTCCCTCGGCCTTGCGGTCCTCCGGCAGGAGCGCGATCCCGGCGCGCAGCGCCGGACCGGCGGACCGCCCGGTGGCCTTGACCCGGCGGCCTTTCACCCGCACCTCGCCGCCGTCGAGGGGCAACGTCCCAGCGATCGCCCGTACGGTCTCGGTCCGTCCCGAGCCCAGCAGCCCGCCGAGCCCCACCACCTCGCCGGGACGGACGGCCAGTGAGACGTCGTCGAGCTGGTGGCGGGCAGACAGGCCGGCCGCCTCCAGCACCGGCTCGCTCTCCACCGTGTGCGACTCGCCGAACTCGGTCACGCCGTCGCGGACAGCCTCGAGATCGCGTCCGAGCATGAGCGCCACGAGCCGCAGCCGGTCGAGGCCGCGTAGCCGCCCGGTATAGACATGGCGGCCGTCGCGCAACACCGTCACCCGGTCGCACACGGCGTAGATCTCGTCGAGTCGGTGGCTTACGTAGACCACGGCGACGCCGCGGTCGTGCAGCAGCCGGATCACGCGGAAGAGGGTGTCCACCTCGCGCCGTTCCAGGGAAGAGGTCGGCTCGTCCATGATCACGACCTTGGCCTCGACCGAGGCCGCGCGGGCCAGTGCCACCATCTGCTGGATTCCTAGTCCCAGCGAACCCAGCGGCTTGGTCACGTCGACGTCGATCCCGTAATCGTGCAACAGGGCGGTGGCCTGCCGGTTCATGCCCCCGAAGTCGATGAGCCCCAAACGCTTCGGCTCCCGGCCCAGGAAGATGTTGCGGGCCACGCTGAGCAGCGGGACGAGGTTGACCTCCTGGTAGATCGTGCTGATACCGGCGTGCTGCGCGTCCACCGGCTGAGTGAAGATGACCGGTTCGCCGTCGAGCCGGATCTCGCCCGTATCCGGTGCGTGCACCCCGGTCACCACCTTGATCAGGGTCGACTTGCCGGCCCCGTTCTCCCCCACCAGGGCGTGCACCTCGCCGGGTCGCAACTCGAAGGACACGTTCTCGAGTGCGGTGACGCCGAGAAACTGCTTGTGCACGCCGAGGACCTCGAGGACCGGAGCCGGTGACGCTGCCGAGCTGCTCCGGTCCGCTCGATCGGTCACGGGCGCGGACTCCTTCGTCACTGAGGGCGCTTCGCGTACGGACAGCGGGCGGCGCCGACGATCAGTACGAGCTCTCCAGTTCTGCCTGCGCGTTGTCGGCGGTGTACTCACGGTCGGAGATGATGGTGTTCTCCGGGATCTCCTCGCCGGCGTAGAAGTTCATCGCCGTCTCGAAGGCCAGCGGCCCGAAGCGCGGGT
>JBPCPI010000040.1:0-10778 GCA_050999295.1 Geodermatophilaceae bacterium
GTGCCCCGCAGGTGGCCGGCGCGGTCCGCGACACCCTGGCCCACGCCGAGGCCGTCGCCGAGCGCGAGTTGGCCAGCATCATCGACAACCCGGTGCTGCTTCCCGACGGTCGGGTGGAGTCCAACGGCAATTTCCATGGCGCTCCCGTCGGCTACGTGCTCGACTTCCTGGCCGTCGCGATCGCCGATCTGGCATCGATGAGTGAGCGACGGACCGACCGGCAGCTCGATCCCGCGCGCAGCCACGGCCTGCCACCGTTCCTGGCCGCCGACCCGGGAGTGGACTCCGGACACATGATCGCGCAGTACGCCGCGGCGGGCATCGTCAGCGAGCTCAAGCGGCTGGCCGCTCCGGCGAGTGTGGACTCGATCCCCTCCAGTGCCATGCAGGAGGACCACGTCTCGATGGGGTGGGCAGCCGGGCTGAAACTTCGACGGGCCATCGACGGCCTGCGGCGGGTGCTGGCCATCGAGATCCTCAGTGCGGCAAGGGCGCTGGACTTCCGGGCGCCGCTTGTACCCGGGGCCGCAACCGCGGCTGCCCACGACTGCGTCCGAACCCGGGTCGATGGCCCCGGCCCGGACCGGTACCTCACTCCGGAGATCGAAGCCGTTGTGGAACTGCTGGGAACCGGTGAGCTGGTCGCAGCGGTCGAATCGGTCGCCGGGGCGCTGCCATGACGCTCTCGCCCGCCGGTAAGCACGCGTCGTCGGCGACCAGCCGGTCGCTGAGCAATCCGGCGAGCTTCGAGTCGATGTGGGCCGATCTCAGCGATGTCGGACGGTCACCGGCGACCGGTGGCTACCGCCGCTTCGCGTTCACTCCCGAAGACGGGCAACTCCGCGAGTGGTTCGAGCAGGAAGCAGACGTTCGGGGCTTGGGTCTCACCGACGATCGAGCCGGCAACCTGTGGGCGTGGTGGGGTAATCCGGATTCGGCCGGGCCCGGCGTCGTGACGGGCTCGCATCTGGACTCCGTACCGGCCGGCGGTGCCTTCGACGGTCCGCTCGGGGTGGTGTCGGCCTTCGCGGCCATCGACCTGCTCCAGGTCCAGGGCTTCACTCCCGATCGCCCGATCGGGGTCGTCTGCTTCGGCGACGAGGAGGGCGCCCGGTTCGGCCTGCCCTGCACCGGATCTCGACTGCTCACCGGGACCCTGGATCCCGACCGGGCCCGGGGGCTCACCGACACCGACGGGATGAGTTACGCCGACGCGATGGCCTGGGCCGGTCGAACGCCGCACCTACTTGGTCCCGACCCGCAGACGATGGCCAGGATCGGCACGTTCGTGGAACTGCACGTCGAGCAGGGCCGAAGCCTGATCGACCTCGATGTGCCGGTGGGCGTGGCAAGCGAGATCTGGCCACACGGCCGATACCGGTTCACCTTCACCGGCCGTGCCGACCATGCCGGTACCACGCTCATGTCGGACCGCTCCGACCCGATGCTGACCTATGCCATGACGGTGCTGGCCGCGAACAAGCAGGCACGCAGCCGCAACGCTCGAGCCACGTTCGGGCGAGTGTCGGTGCAGCCCAACGGAACCAACGCCGTACCGTCGCTCGTCACTGCCTGGCTCGATGCTCGGGCCGAGAATCCGGCCAACCTCGACGCGCTGCTGAGCGAGGTGCGCCGACAGGCGAACGAACGGGCGGAGCGCGACGGTACGACCCTTGACGTCGCGGTGGAGTCCTGGAGCGACCTGGTGAGCTTCGATGCCACCCTGCGCGACCGGCTGGCCACTGTGCTCGGTGGCGCTCCGGTCCTGGCAACCGCGGCCGGACACGACGCCGGGGTGCTGTCCGCAGTCGGGATCCCCACGGCCATGCTTTTCGTCCGCAATCCGACCGGCATCTCCCATTCGCCGGATGAGTTCGCCGAACTCGGGGACTGCGCCGCGGGGGTGCGTGCCCTGGCCGACGTGCTGCGCGACCTCGCCAGCTGACCGACGCCGGTCGGGCCCCGTCCGCCGTGGCAGACTTTTCGGGGTGCCCGAAGGTCATACCCTGCATGGTCTGGCCCGGGATCAGAATTCTGCCTTCGCGGGCAGGCGGGTGCGCGTCACCAGTCCGCAGGGGACCTTCGGGGCCGGCGCTGCGCTCATCGATGGCCGGGTGCTGGGCGGAGTGACCGCCCACGGCAAGCGCCTCTTCGCCGACTTCGGCGAACGGATCCTGCACGTGCACCTCGGACTGTTCGGGAAGTACACAGCAGGGACCGGTGATCCGCCCGAGCCGCGCGGCGCGCTGCGAATGCGCTGGGTCGTTGACCAGCACTGGACCGACCTGCGCGGGGCGACCGCCTGCGAGGTGCTCAACCTCGTCGAGGTCGACACGATCCTGGCTCGCCTGGGCCCGGACCCCTTGCGGCCCAAGGCCCGCGGTGATGCCGCATACGCGCGGATCGCCCGTAGTCGCGCCCCGATCGCCGGCCTGCTGATGGACCAGACCGTCCTGTCCGGCGTCGGGAACGTCTATCGCGCTGAAATCCTGTTCCGGCATCGGATACCGCCGTATCTCCCCGGCCGCGAGCTGACGGTGGACCGTTGGGACGCGCTCTGGTCCAGCCTGGTCACGCTCATGCGCGCGGGATTGCGAAGCGGCCGGATCGTCACCACCCGACCGATGGATCGTGACCGCGCCCGCGGGTACGTCCGAAGCGCGGATGCGCACTACGTCTATCGGCGTACCGGACTGCCGTGCCGGGTCTGCGGAACGCCGATCGCCATGCGGCTGCTAGCCGGACGCAAGCTCTACTGGTGCCCCACCTGCCAGTCCTGAGACCGCTTCTCACCACCGGAGTCGGGGGGTCAGACGCGCCCTACCGCGCTTTGCGCCGCGTGAGCCGGGGCTAGACGCGCCCTACCTCGCGTGGGACGGGCCCGGGGTACGCCGCAGCGCGCTGGGCAGGAAGCGGGCCCCGGGGCCCAGCGCCGCCACAGCGTCATTCGGATTGCTCAGCGCGCAGCGCTTCAACGAAAGGCAACCGCACCCGATGCAGGAGGTCAGCCCGTCGCGGAGCTGGGTCAGACCGGCGATCTGCTCGTCGAGTCGCGCCTGCCAGGACCGGGAGAGCCGAGCCCAGTCGGCCCGGGTCGGCGATCGTTGGGCCGGCAGCGTGGCGAGCGCCGACCGGATCTCGTCCAACGAGAGCCCGACGTTCTGGGCAGCGCGGATGAACGCGAGTCGACGCAGGACGCCGCGTTCGTAGCGCCGCTGTCCTCCGCCGGTCCGGGTCGACGCGATCAGACCTGCGCTCTCGTAGTACCGCAGCGCCGAGGGCGCCAGTCCGGCCCGACGGGCGAGTTCACCGATCGGCAAGAGCTCGGTGCTCTTCATCGCGAGAGATTGTTGACATGAAGTTAACTTTAACTTGCATTCTCAGATCATGACATCGGACGCGCAAACCGCACCTGTCCGCACAGCTCTAATCACTGGAGGATCCCGTGGTCTCGGCCGCGCATTGACCAAGGAACTGCTGGAGTCGGGGTGGCGGGTCGTCACCAACGGCCGGGACGGGCAGGCATTGCTCCGCCTCCGTACTGAGGTCCGGAATCCCGACGCGCTGATCGCGGTCACCGGCGACGTCGGTCGCCCGGAGCACCGAGCCGCTTTGATCAGCGAGGTCGCGTCCGTAGGCGGTCTTGACCTGCTGGTCAACAATGCCTCGGTTCTGGGACCGAGCCCGCAGCCCGCCCTGGCCGACTACCCCATCGACACGCTCCGAGCTGTGTACGACGTCAATCTGTTTGCCCCCCTTGCGCTGATCCAATTCGCGTTGCCGTACCTCCAAGCTCGAACCGGCCGGATCATCAACGTCTCCTCCGATGCCGCAGTCGAGCCGTACGAGGGCTGGGGCGGCTACGGCTCCGCCAAAGCCGCTCTCGACCAGATCACCAACGTCCTGAGCGCCGAGCATCCTGGCCTGCGCATCTACTCCTTCGATCCGGGTGACATGCGTACCGACATGCACGCCCGGGCCTTCCCGGGTGAGGACATCAGCGATCGTCCGGAACCGGAGACGGTCATTCCCGCTCTGCTCCAGCTGATCGAGGCAGGCCTGCCCAGCGGCCGCTACCGCGCCTCAGTGCTGCTGCCGCAGGTGACCACATGAGCGCGGTGCTCGCGCCGCACCCGAGCACGCACTTCGTCCTCCCGAACGACAGCGTCGCCACCGAACCCGCCGAGTACCGGGGTCTGGAACGTGACGAGGTCCGCCTCCTGGCCGCCACATCTACCGGCATCGCGTCTCACCGTTTCTACGAGCTACCCGATCTCCTCGAGCCCGGAGACCTATTGGTGGTAAACACGTCTCCGACCCTCCCGGCCGCCATCGACGCCGTCCTCGTGACTGGCGACCGCAGGCGAGTGCATGTCTCCACTCGGCTGGACAATCGAGACTGGGTGATCGAGGTCCGGCTGGCCGACAACTCCGGACCAGAACGCGGGTTGAACGCCGGCGCCACCTTTCGAATCCCCAGCGGCCACGAACTACGACTGCTCGCCGCGTACCCGGACGCCTCGGCCACCGGAACCAGACTGTGGCGAGTTGCTCCCCCGTCGGACCTCAGTCACGCGGGGTACCTGCGGCGGTACGGCAGGGCGATCACCTACGGGTATCAGCCCCGGCGTTTCCCGATCTCTGACTATCAGAGCGTGTACGCCAAGGACGCCGAGACCGACCCGGTCGGGAGCGCCGAGATGGCCAGCGCTGGAAGGCCGATCAGTGCCCGCGTCCTGGCCCGCGCTGCGGCTCGCGGGATCGCCGTCGCCCCGATCGTCCTGCACGCCGGTGTGTCGAGTCCCGAGTCGCACGAGCCCCCGATGCCCGAACGCTTCACCGTGCCGGGGTGCACCGGGCGGTTGGTCGAGGCGACCCGAGCCGCAGGTGGCCGAGTCATCGCCGTCGGCACCACGGTCGTACGAGCCCTGGAAACTGCAGCCCGTCCCAACGGCCAGGTACCGGCAACGCAGGGCTGGACCGATCTCGTGATGGGTCCCGAGCGGCGCCCGCGCGTCGTCACTGGCCTGGTCAGCGGACTTCACGAGCCCGAGGCCAGCCATCTGCTCCTGCTCGAGGCCGTTGCCGGTCCGCAACGTGTCGCTGAGGCCTATCTCGCTGCCGTGACAGAGCACTACCTCTGGCACGAGTTCGGCGACTCGATGCTGTTCCTCCCCTGAGCGAGCACTTTACCATCTTGTTGGTAGGATGATTGCCATGAAGACTACCATCGACCGATTGGGGCGGTTGGTCATTCCGAAGTCCATTCGTGACGAGCTTGGGCTGGCCGGTGGAGGTGAGGTCAACATCTCGCTGCGCAATGGCCGCGTCGAGCTGGAACCCGTTCTGCCCGACATGTCCTTGGTCGAACGTGATGGATTTCTTGCCGCCGAGCTGGAAACTGACGATCAACCCCCGCTCGAGGCAAGCCAGGTTCGCGACCTGTTGGATTCTGTTCGGCGATGACGCCCGACACCTCAGTCGTCGTGGCCGCCTTCGGCCGTTGGCACGCGCGTCACGCGGCTGCCCGGGATGCCGTGCGAGCGAGTGAGCGGCTGATCGGCCACGTCGCTGTGGAATCCTTCTCAGTGCTGACTCGTCTTCCCGCACCGAGGCGTGCGCCACCCCGCCTTGTCCGGGAATTCTTGGACCACCATTGGCCGGGCCCCTGGCTATCCATGGACGGGACTGGCTATCGGCAGCTCCTCACAGCAGCCGCGGGTGGGCAGGCGATCGGCGGAGCGATCTACGACGCGTTGATCGCAGTATCCGCGCGCGAGAGCGGGCACACCATCGTGAGCCTCGACGAGCGAGCGATCCGCACGTACCAGGCCTTCGCCGCGCCGTACCAGCTGCTCTGAGTCCGACCCATGCCCACGATTGTGCTCACCGGGATAGGACTCCTGGCGACCCAGTCGGCCGAGTACGGCGATCTCCCCGACGCGGGGGTGCTCATCCAGGACGGCCGGATCGCGTGGGTCGGGTCGGCTGGCTCTGCACCGGACGCGGATGACCGGATCGATCTCGGCGGCCGTTGCGTCCTACCAGGTTTCGTCGACAGCCATGCGCACCTGGTCTTCGCCGGAGATCGATCCGAGGAGTTCGCCGCCCGGATGGCCGGGACGCCGTACACCACAGGTGGGATTCGGACGACCGTTGCGGCGACCCGGGCCGCGGCCGACGAGGTCCTCACCGCTCGGGTGGCGGCACTGACCTCGGAGATGCAGGCGTCGGGGATCACGACGTACGAGATCAAGTCCGGGTACGGGCTGACGGTCCACGACGAAGCCCGATCCCTGCGGGTGGCAGCGCAATTCACCACTGAGACGACCTTCTTGGGCGCCCATGTCGTCGCCCCTGAGTACGCCCAGGATCCTTCGGGCTACGTCGAGCTGGTCTGCGGAGACATGCTCACCGCCTGTGTGCCGTATGCCCGCTGGATCGACGTGTTCTGCGAGCACGGTGCCTTCGATGTCGATGCCGGACGCGCGATCCTGCTGGCCGGAGCGCGGGCGGGTCTGGGCGCCCGCGTCCATGCCAATCAACTTCGGCACGGTCCCGGTGTCCAACTCGCCTGCGAGATGGGCGCGGCCAGTGCTGATCACTGCACCCATCTGTCCCCCGCCGACATCGACGCGTTGGCCGCGGCGGACACTGTCGCGACACTGCTTCCCGGTGCGGAGTTCAGCACCCGCGCTGAATATCCCGACGCGCGACGGCTTCTCGAGGCCGGTGTGACCGTCGCCTTGGCCACCGACTGCAATCCCGGTACGTCGTACACGACGAGCATGCCGTTCTGCATCGCGCTGGCCGTACGGGAGATGGGTATGACCCCCGCCGAGGCAGTCCGGGCGGCGACTGTGGGTGGCGCAGCAGCGTTGCGCCGCAGCGATATTGGGCTCATCACGGTAGGCGCGCGGGCGGACCTCGTCGCACTGGATGCCCCGACCCCGATCCACCTCGCATACCGGCCCGGGGTCGGCTTGATCTGCGCGGTCTGGAAGGACGGCCTGCGGGTCCGTTGAGTCTCGGCCGTCCGGTGGGCTGCGGTGGGATACTGCGTTCGTGACGGGACTTGAGCAGTTCCTGGCCGCTCGGGACTTCCTCCTGACCCGTCGGGAGGACTATGCCGGTGCGGTGGACGGCTTCGCCTGGCCACACCCCACGGAGTTCAACTGGGCGCTGGATCATTTCGACACGATCAGACGCGACGAACGCGCGCTCTGGCTCGTACACGACGACGGCAGCGAGGAACGGTTCACCTTCGGTGAGCTGACCGCGCTGTCTAACCAGATGGCCAACCTGCTGCGCGATCTGGGCGTACGGCGCGGAGACCGGGTATTGCTCATGCTGGGCAACGTCGCGCCGCTGTGGGCCACGATGCTCGCCGCCACCAAGATCGGCGCCGTTCTCATTCCCAGCAGCACCCTGCTGGGTCCCGAGGAACTCGCCGATCGGCTCGACCGCGGCGCGGTGCGAGTAGTCGTGACGAGCAGCGAGCTCACCGCGACATTGGCCGACCTGCCTCCGGTAGATGTGCGAATCGCGGTCGGGCCAGCGGTCGAGGGTTGGACGTCCTACGAGGACTCGATCGCCGGACAGCCCGCGGACTTCACCCCGGACGGGCCGACGCCGGCTGGCGACCCCTTGTTTCTGTACTTCACGTCGGGGACGACCAGCAAGCCCAAGCTCGTCGAGCACTCGCACGCCAGCTATCCGATCGGGCACCTGTCCACGATGTTCTGGATGGGCGTGCAACCCGGGGATGTCCATCTGAATGTCAGTTCGCCCGGTTGGGGCAAGCACGCCTGGAGCAACTTCTTCGGGCCCTGGAACGCCGGCGCCACGGTGTTCATGGTCAACCAGGCCCGCTTCGACGCCGCCGCACTGCTGGAGGCGATCGTGCGCTGCCGGGTGACGACGTTCTGCGCCCCGCCAACGGTCTGGCGAATGCTGGTCCAGCAGGACCTTGCCGCCTTCCCGGTTGCGCTGCGGGAGGTGATCGGTGCCGGCGAACCGCTCAACGCGGAGATCATCGACCAGGTACGCGCCGCCTGGGGACTGACCATCCGGGACGGGTTCGGTCAGACCGAGACCACCGCGGTCGTCGGGAACTCACCGGGTCAGCCGGTCAAGGACGGGTCGATGGGACGACCGCTGCCCGGGTACGACGTGGTGCTGCTCGATCCCGACGGCAACCCGGCCAAGGAGGGTGAGATCTGCCTGGCCCTCGACCCACGGCCGCTCGGATTGATGAACGGCTACCTGGACTCCACCGAACGCACCGCCGAGGTCACGGCAGGTGGTTACTACCGGACCGGTGATGTGGCCCGCCGCGACGAGGACGGGTACATCACCTATGTCGGTCGGACCGACGACGTGTTCAAGGCCTCGGACTACCGGATCAGCCCGTTCGAGTTGGAGAGCGTGCTGATTGAGCACCCGGCGGTCGCGGAGGCGGCTGTGGTCCCCTCACCGGACCCGGTGCGGCTGGCCGTACCGAAGGCGTTCGTCGTCCTCGCCGCGGGACATGAGCCCACGGCGGAGACGGCCCGGGACATCCTGGAGTACTGCCGGGGCCGGCTGGCGCCGTTCAAGCGGATCCGGCGGATCGAGTTCGCCGAGTTGCCGAAGACGATCAGCGGAAAGATTCGCCGAGTCGAGTTGCGCGGCGCCGAACGCGACCGCGGCCTCACCGAAAACCGCCACGACGCGGAGTTCTGGGAGGACGACCTGCCGCACTGAGCCCCCGCAGCGGCTTTCAGACCACGCAGAACTCGTTGCCCTCCGGATCAGCGAGCACGACCCAGCCTCGCCCGCCCTGCTCGCCCGTGCCGATCACCGTGGCCCCGAGTCCGGTCAATTGCTCGATCTTGCTGGCACTCGAGTCCGCACCGGCCCGTATGTCGAGGTGTACCCGGTTCTTGGCGGTCTTGGACTCGGGCACGACCTGGAAGAGCAGTCGACCGCCGCTGCCCATTCCACTTCGCTCGTCCACCGGATCGCCAGGATCGCGTACGGCGGCGGCTGCCTTCCATGACGCGACGCCTCCGACGTCGATGACGTCGTCAGCGCCGACGTGTCCGGCCTGCTGCAGCCCGGCGATGAGATTGCTGTTGTCCTCGACCTGCCAGTCCAGGGCCGCGGCCCAGAACGTAGCCTGCCGATGCGGATCGGCGCAATCGAAGGTGACCGTGAATGCAGTGCTTCCCATGACTAGGTCCTTTCTCCGTTGGTTGTGTACAGCCCGTCGTCCTCAGCCCGCCGCCTTCTGCCGGGCCCGGTAGTCACGGGCCCGGGCGCGATCCCCGCAGCGCTGCGGGGCACACCACCGCCGGCGCCCGGATCGGGAGTCGTCGAAGAAGATCAGTGCACAGTTGTGGGCCGCGCATTCTCGTAGCCGAGAGCGGTCATCCACCGCCAGCAGTTCGATCGCGTCCCGCGACACGGCGGACATGACCTCCGCCAGGCTGACCGGCCGCTGCCAGCGCCAGCCCTCAGCGGACCGGTCGAGCTGCCGGGTCATCGGTGCACTCCGCGCGGCGGAATTCAGCACCGAGATGGCCGCAGCCGATAACGGCTGGCCGTCGAGGCTGGCTCTGAACAGTTGCCAGAGCGCGCGGCGCAGCGTCAGGGCGTCCGCGAAAGCCTTGTCGCTCACGTCGATGTCGAGCCGGAATCCGGCCCGTACCCAGGACTGCAGGTCGGTCACCCCGAAGAGCGACTCATAGCCGGACACGCCACCGGTGAGCGCGAAGTCCACGCCTGTCCGGCTGAGGAACAGGAAGGAACCGTCACCGGCCCGGGCGCTAGCCACCGATCGCTCGCAGCGACCGTCATGGGCATGAGCCATGACGACAGTCTCCCCGTCCGTAGCCGTCATGTGTCAAACCCATGACACTCCCGAACCGAGTTGATCATCGGAATATGGGTGGTTGTTTGGCGTGATCACCCGAACAAACCTCGACATTCCGATGATCAACAACTCTCAGGGGCTCCGAAATACTTGTACCGGAAAGTTCACCGGTGGCATGTCGAAAGATCCGGGCCGTCTCCGACGTAGCAGCGCACCTCAAACCACCCCTACGAAGGAGATAGCCATGAGCAACGAACAAGCACCCCAGCAGCCCCCTACTCCGAGCGCTCAGGTAACGGCACTGCGCCGGCTGGTCGGCACCTGGACCGTCAGCGGCGGAGCCGAGGGCACGGTCACCTACGAGTTCATGACCGGCGGCTTCTTCCTGCAGCAGCGGGTCGAGCTGGAGCAGTACGGCGAGCAGATCACCGGACTCGAGGTCATCGGCCAGCTCCGGCCCTTTGGTGAAGAACCCAGTGAGCACGTTCGCTCCCGGTTCTACGACAACCACGGCAACTCTCTGGACTACGTGTACGAACTCACGGGCGACACGCTGCTGATCTGGGCGGGCGAGAAGGGTTCGCCGGCCTATTTCGAGGGCCGCTTCAACGCCGACGACACCGCGCTCTCAGGCGAGTGGGTCTATCCAGGCGGTGGCGGCTACACGTCGACCATGACTCGGGTTCGGTGACGCGCCGGCACGCGCCCGCCCGGCACGTCACCCGACACACCCCATCGAGCACTCGGGAGAAAACTATGTCCAAAAGCATCACCACAGACCACGTCCCGACCGCGCCCCGAACCGGCCTACGCCCAACCCTTGGCGGTTTTGGTCACAACCGCCAGGCCCCGGCGCGCACGATGCTTGCCTTCAGCGTTTTCGACGGACCAACGTTTCTCGTCGTGGCCGGAGCCCAGTCCC
>JBPCPI010000064.1:0-39709 GCA_050999295.1 Geodermatophilaceae bacterium
TCGTGCAGAAGTACGGCGGATCTTCGGTGGCCACCGCCGAGCACATCAAGCGGGTTGCTCTGCGGATCGTCGATGCCCGACGCCGTGGTGACAGCGTGGTCGTGGTGGTCAGCGCGATGGGCGACACTACCGACGACCTGCTCGAGCAGGCCACCCAGATCACCCCGATCCCACCCGGTCGAGAACTCGACATGCTGCTGACCTCCGGTGAGCGGATCTCGATGGCGCTGCTGGCGATCGCGATCTCGGCCCTCGGCTTCGAGGCCCGTTCGTTCACCGGGTCACGGGCCGGGGTGATCACGACCGCCACCCACGGCAGAGCCAAGATCATCGACGTCACGCCGGGGCGGATCCAGAGCGCCCTGGACGCGGGCTCGATCGCGATCGTCGCCGGTTTCCAGGGCGTCAGTCAGGACACCAAGGACATCACCACCCTCGGCCGCGGTGGGTCCGACACCACCGCCGTCGCGCTGGCCGCCGCCCTGCACGCCGACGTCTGCGAGATCTACACCGACGTCGACGGGATCTTCAGTGCAGACCCGCGGATCGTGCCCAACGCAATGCGCCTCGAGCAGGTCACCTACGAGGAGATGCTCGAACTGGCCGCTTGTGGTGCCAAAGTGCTCAACCTGCGGTGCGCGGAGTACGCCCGCCGCTACAACATGCCCGTCCGGGTGCGTTCGTCGTACTCGCAACTTCCCGGCACGCTGGTGACCGGCTCGATGGAGGACCTCACGGTGGAGCAGGCGATCATCTCCGGTGTTGCGCACGACCGGAGCGAAGCGAAGATCACGGTGGTCGGGGTTCCGGACAAGCCGGGTCAGGCGGCGGCGATCTTCCGTGCCGTGGCAGCCGCGGAGATCAACATCGACATGATCGTGCAGAACGTCTCGGCGGCGGCGACCGCTCGTACCGACATCTCTTTCACCCTGCCCAAGGACGACGGCAAGGCCGCGCTGGAAGCGCTGACCCGGGTTCAGGGGCCGGTCGGGTTCGAGGCTCTCGTCTACGACGACGCGATCGGCAAGTTGTCGTTGGTGGGCGCCGGAATGCGCTCGCACCCAGGGGTTTCGGCCCAGTTCTTCGACGCGCTGGCCGATTGCGGTGTCAACATCGAGATGATCTCGACGTCGGAGATCCGGATCTCGGTGATCTGCCGGGACACCGACCTCGATGTCGCCGTACGCGCGGTGCACTCCGTGTTCGAACTGGGAGACACCGAGACCACGGCGGTCGTGTACGGCGGGACCGGCCGATAATGCCCCCGCACGTTGCGTCCGAACATCCGATGCCAATGCCCCCTGATCGTTCGGACGTACGGTGATGGGTATGCGGGTGGGGATCGTCGGGGCCACCGGGCAGGTCGGCCGCGTGATGCGGGCGATCCTCGCCGAACGCGACTTTCCGGTGGATCAAGTCCGCTACTTCGCATCGTCGCGGTCTGCGGGAACGACGTTGCCGTGGAAGGGCCGGGAGGTCACCGTTGAGGACGCCGCCGTGGCTGACCCGGCCGGCGTGGACGTAGCCCTGTTCTCCGCCGGTGCCACCACCTCCCGCGCGCTGGCGCCGAAGTTCGCCGCCGCTGGGGTGCTTGTCATCGACAACTCCTCCGCGTGGCGGATGGACCCTGACGTCCCGTTGATCGTCGCGGAGGTCAATCCCGGCGCAATCACTTTGGCCGTCAAGGGGATCATCGCCAATCCGAACTGCACGACGATGGCCGCGATGCCGGTCCTGAAGCCGCTGCACGACGAGGCCGGTCTGGTCCGGCTGATCGCCAGCACGTACCAAGCCGTGTCGGGGGGTGGATTGGCCGGCGTGGACGAATTGGACAAGCAGATCCGCGAAACTGCCGGTCGCGCAACCGAACTCACCTACGACGGTTCAGCCGTGTCGTTTCCGGAGCCGGCTCTGTACGCGCGCCCGATCGCCTTCAACGTCCTCCCATACGCCGGGTCATTGCTCGACGACGGCTCTGGTGAGACCGAGGAGGAGCGCAAGCTGCGTAACGAGAGCCGCAAAATCCTCGACATCCCCGACCTGCTGGTCTCCGGCACCTGCGTTCGGGTGCCGGTGTTCACCGGTCACTCGCTGTCGCTCAATGCCGAGTTCGCCCGTCCACTGTCGGTCGCCCGCGCAATGGAGCTGCTCGCGGATGCCCCCGGCGTGGAGTTGACCGACATCCCGACACCGCTGCAGGCCGCCGGCAAGGACGCCAGCTTCGTGGGCCGGATCCGAGTCGATCCGGGCGTGCCCGACGGACACGGCCTGGCGCTGTTCGTCAGCAACGACAACCTGCGCAAGGGCGCGGCCCTGAACACCATCCAGATCGCCGAGTTGCTCGCGCGCCGTTGAGGCCGCCCCGTTGGCACCGTAGTGACTCGTGTCTTGGGTTGACATGAAGTCTGCATGCAAGCATGCTCATTGCATGACGTCTCTCCAGATCCGGAGCATGCCTGACGACCTGCATCGACGGCTCAAGGTCCGCGCGGCGCAGCGGGGCCAATCCCTGTCTGAGTACGCCATCGAGGTGCTTCGGCGTGCCGCGGAAACCCCGACCATCGAAGAGCTGACCGCGCGAATCCGGTCCCGCGGTTCGGCCGGAACCACGAGCACAAAGGATGTCGTCGCGCTCATCCGAGCCGACCGTGACGGCAGATGACTGATCGATTGCAGGGGGTTGTCCTCGACGCCTCCGTACTGGTGGAGTTCTTGCGTTGGTCGCCGGCTGGCGAAAGCGTGGCAGATGAGCTTGTGCTCACCGGATCCAGCGTCCACACGCCACATCTGGCTGGCGTAGAGGTGCTCAGCGCCTTTCGCTCGCTGGTGTCGCGAGCCGAAGTCTCCGTGCAGCGTGCCGAGATGGCTATCGATGACCTGATGAATCTGCCGATGACCCGGCACCCGGTCGAGCCGTTCCTGCCCCGGATCTGGGCGCGCCGAATGAATCTCACCGCCTACGACGCGACCTACGTGGCCCTGGCCGAAGCCTTGGACGTTCCGTTGTTGACCGCAGATCGCCGGCTGGCGCAGGCCAGTGGGAACAACGCCGCCATTCAGCTTGTCGGCTGACTGGGCCGGCTTTGCTAGCTCACTCAGTCCTCTAGGCTATCTGGGGACAAGATCCGCGACGTCGGCGTGCAGGTGAGCTAGGCCGCGGTCGAGCGTCGCGATCCGACCCTCGTTGGCACGGGCCAGGCTGGCAAGGTAGGCGTCGGTGACCCGCCGGTGTCCGATGACTCCGGCCAGCGAAACCCGCTCGTAGCAAACACTGTCTGTCCAGAAGTCGTGTCGAGGATGTGCGGTGAACTGAGTCAGTATCCGCACTGCGCTCGGGCCGGGCAGGCCGTTGCGAACAAGAATCCGGATGAGTGTGCCCTAGATGATGGGGCAGCTGGCTATGCGGTGATCTGTCTGCGTGAACCACCTGGTCGTCCGCTCATAATGCGGGTGATCGGCGACGAGCATGGCGACAAGGACGGTGCCGTCAAGGAGGTAGGTCACTCGTCCTCGAGTGTCCGCACATCCTCAGATGAGACCGGGATGCCTAGTCGTAGACTGGCAGTCCGGTGCTGGAGTCAACGCCGACACCAGGTTGCTGGTCGACTCCCAAACCCCGGAGGATCAATTCGGCAATGGCCTCGCTGAGAGTTGTGCCGCGGTCTCGGGCCACAGAGATGGCAAGCCGGTGGACGTCGTCGGGAAGGTCGACGGTGGTGCGCATGGACCGAGGCTACGCGAGCCGAATCAAGATGCGCAGTGCGTCAGGATTCACGCTGTCTCAAGATCGGGCCGCGACGCAGAACTCGTTGCCTTCGGGATCGGTGAGCACCGACCAGGAATGGCCCCACTCGTCCTTGTCCGCGACGTGGGTGGCGCCAAGGTCGACAAGGCGGGCCACTTCCTGACTGCGGGGTGTGGAGTTCTCTACGAGCAGATCCAAGTGCCACCGGTTCTTGGCCGTCTTGGCCTCAGGAACCTTGAGGAACATGAAACGGGGTAGGTCGGAACCGTTCCGGTTGAGTGTGGCCAGGTACGGCGACGGGTCCGGGTCCAGCGCGATGTCGAGTGCCGCGGACCAGAATTCGGCCACCTTGGCGACATCGTCGCAGTCGACGGTGACACTTCCAACGGACAAGCTCATGAGGTTCCTCCTGGCGTATCTGGCCCGCCAGCGATCAGCGGCCAGCAGATGTCGGTTCGGTAGAGTTCGGGATCCTCGGCCTCGGTCGGGCTGACGACGTAGACCTCGCGCACCTGCAGGCCCGCGGAGATGGCGTGCTCGGCAACCCAGCGGCCGAGCAGCCGGTAGGTCTCGCCGATGGTGTCGTAGCCACCGTGATGAGTGAGGACGGCGACCGTGGCGGCCGGCACCTCTCCGATGGACACTGGGCCCCGGTCTTCGGGGAGCTGAGCCGCAGCGGGGATGGGAACGTAGGCGACGACCGCTTCGACCTCCTCGACCACAGACGGGTACAAGGCGCCGGATGGTCCCGCCGGCGGGATTGCGAGCCGACCCAGCACGGCGTACAGGGCTGAGTAGGCAGTATCGAGAAATGGCGCGAAGTCCGCACCGCGCACTATGCCTCGATACTCCACGGTCAGCCTGGCCGGCTCATTGCGGACGTGCACCGGTGTCAGGCTGCTCGGGTGCTCCACACTGGCCTGGATCTCATCAACTGCCCTGGCAAGGTGGGCCAACCGCTCCTGTAGCAGATTCCCGTGTTCGGTGAGCACCTTGCGGGTGTGGTCCGGATCCCGGGCGCGCAGGATCTCGCCGATGTCGGACAGCGGCAGATCCAGCGCACGAAGTCGACGCAGGATCGCAGCATCGGTCAGCTGGGTGGGCAGATAGGCGCGGTAGCCCGTGGCTGGGTCGACTCGCGCCGGAACGAGGACGCCTGCCTCGTGGTAGGCGCGCAGCGCCTTGATCGAGAGCAGGCTGGCCCGGGAGAACATCCCGATCGGCATCAGGGCTTGCGCCATGGAGTGCAGTCTCGGGTCTCCCTCGGGGGGAGAGTCAAGCGGCGATGCACGTTATGCGCATAAACGTCCCGCGACCGGGCCGGATTTCCGCACGTTATGCGCATAAGTCCCTGGTCTCCCTGGCGGGGTCGCCCGTTCCGGGCTGAAAATGGGGATCCACGACGCGCTGCGTCTGGACAGGCACTTTCTTGATCGTGAGCGCTCAGGGCGTAGTGGCTGTGCTCTATCCGCGCTCACGACCTTCGCGGCGCAGGCTTAAGCGCCCCAGCAGCCTCAGAAGCCGCACCAGACGCGTCTGCATCTATATGTGCATCACGTGCGGATACCCGTCCGAATCCGCGCGGGGGGCCCGGTCAGCCGGGGGGGACCCGCCGCAGGCAAAAGTCCAGGGCCGCGGCCACCTGCCGGATCGTCTCCTCGATCACCAGGCTCCCGTGTCCCGCGTCGAATCGGTACACCTCGTGGTCCTGACCGCCCGCTACGAGAGCGCCGAGGTAGTTCTCGATCTGGCGTAGCGGACATCTCGGATCGTTGGCGCCGGCCATCACCATGACCGGCGCGCGGACGGCCCGGACGTACGTGATGGGCGACGACCGTCGATAGCTGTCCTCGATCTCGGTCGGGGAGCCGCCGAACAGAGCGCGATCGAAGGCCCGCAGGCCTTCCATCTCGTCCTCGTACGCGGCCAGATAATCAGCCACCGGGACCTCGGCGACTCCTGCCGCCCACCGGCTCGGCTGCGTTCCGAGCCCGAGCAGGGTCAGGTAACCACCCCAGGAGCCGCCGGTCAGGATGCAGCGCGCCGGATCGGCCAAGCCTGACGAGACCGCCCAGTCGTGCACGGCGGCGATGTCCTCGCACTCGGTCAGCCCCGGACGACCGGTCAGCGCGTCGCGCCAGGCCGAGCCATATCCAGTCGAGCCGCGGTAGTTGACGTGGACGACCGCGTAGCCGGCCTCGGCGTAAGCGGCTCGGCGGGCCCGGAACGCGTCCTCGTCGGAGGACTCGGGTCCGCCGTGGATCAGGAATGCGGTCGCGTACGGGCCCTGGCCTCGCGGTGGGCGCACGACCAGGGCGTGGATCTGGCCACCCGGGCCATCGACCCAGGCATCCTCTAGCGGGAAGGCCTCCGGGGGGCGTTCGCCAGGTGCGGTGAGCACGATGCCGCCTCCGACCGTACGGATCGCCGGCGGCTCGACCGAAGACGACCAGCCGATCTCCACCGTGCCGTCCGGACGAGCAGTCGCGCCGCTGACCACCCCCGGCGCGGTGTCCAGGCGGTGCAGGGACGAGTCCCTGAGGTCGTAGCGGTACAGCTCCGTTCGAGCGGCGTAGTCGTGACCGATCAGCAACGCCGTTGCGTCGGGGTACCAACTGCCGGTGACTTCGCCGGGCAGGTCGAGCATGATCTCGGTCTCGGTATCGGCCAGCACGTCCCAGACCAGGAGTTCCGGCCGGCCGCGACGCTCATGGCCCACCAAGAGGCGGGGGTCGCCGTTGATCGGCGCGAAACCTGCGCTGGATACGCCCAGGCCCTCGCCGTCCCACTTCTCGGCGACGGCAGCGCCGTCCACAGTGGAGAGAACGCGCAGCGCCATGTGCCGGGTATCTCCGTGCTCGGAATGTCCTACGGCGAGGAGGCTTTCATCGCGCGACAGCCCGCCGACGTAGGCATTCTCCTTGTGTTCGTACAGCGCGGTCGTCGAACCGTGGACCGACCAGGCCAGAATCTCGGTGCCGTCGTCGGTGCTGCGTCCGATCACTGCGATGTCGTGCCCGATGCTCAGACCTGCCGAGTACGCCGGTTCGACCCCGGCTGCAACGACCGTGTCCGGACCGCCTTCGAAGGGCTGCACCATCCAGTGACCCCACTCGTCACCGTCGGTGTCGTCGAACCACCAGATCCGGTTTCCATCGGGCGTGAGTGCGCCCGAGAGCGTGCCGTTGGGCCGGTCGGTCACTTGCCGGTGGCTGCCCTCGGTGCGGTCCCAGGCGTACAGCTCGACGGTTCCGCTCTGGTCAGACAGGTAGAGGCACCGGTGGGGGGCATCCAGTGCCCACTCCGGAAGCATGACCCGCGGAGCGCGGAAGCGCGCCTGCCAACGGTCATTGGTGTCCTGGTCGAGCCCGGGTACGTCGGCTGGACGGGAGGGGTCGATCGTCACGCTGGCCGAGGCTAGTCGCCGCGCTCTGCCCGCGTTTATGCGCATAACCGTGACCATCGCGCCTGGAACTTCGCGGTTATGCGCATAAACGCAGAGGAGTGTTGCGCATAGGTCCCTGCTCTCCCCTGGCGGGGTGGCCCGTTCCGGGCTGAAAATGGGGATCCACGACGCGCTGCGTCTGGACAGGCGGTTTCTTGATCGTGAGCGCTCAGGGCGTAGTGGCGGTGCACCATCCGCGCTCACGATCTTCGCGGCGCAGGCTTAAACGCCCCAGCAGTCCCACCAGACCCGCCCGCATCTATTTTCGGATTAAGCGGTATGGGTGTGATCGGTGAATACGCGCTGTCATCAGTAATACTGCGTCATTGGGCAGAGTCGGCCGCGCTGGAGGCGAGAGTGGCCTGATGACGCGCTGCTGCACCGATCAGCGATCGCAGCGCGGGTTGTCCGACGTCGTCGAGCCGAGTGAGCTTGAGGCTGCGCATCGCGAGCGTGCCGGAGACCTGTTTGGCACCCGATACCGGCAACAGGCCAGCTGGGTCCGGCAGGTCTCCGCCATGATAGAAGCCCAGGGTGACATGGGCCTTGAACGGCATGAGGTAAGCGAACTGCTCGGTGAACTTCTTCGGACCGATCCCCCAGCCGACCGAGCATTGCTTGCTCCACACCACCTCGACGGCAGCTGGAGAGACGTCGTAGATGACAGCGCGGACGGCCAATGCCAGTTGCTGGATCTCCTCTGGCGAGGCCGACATCACCGCTCGAAACATCTCGTCCTTCTCGACGCCGTCGCGGTTGACGACGCCGGCGGCCTGGGCCATGGAGATCCTTTCCACCGAAACCAGAGACGGCCTAGCCGGAAGCTCGTTGCGAGCCCCGGACCAGACCGGCTGATCTGTCGGGGTGACAGGATTTGAACCTGCGGCCTCTTCGTCCCGAACGAAGCACGCTACCAAGCTGCGCCACACCCCGAGGGACTCCGCGAGTCTATCTGGCGGCGTGCGACCCATCCGGTTCAGGGCCGACCCACGACTTTGCGACCAGGGTCAGCAAGGTGGCCTCCGGAGGACAGGCAAAGCGCACCGGGGCGTACGGCGACGTACCCAGCCCGGCAGAGATGTGCAGCCAGGTGTCCGGCGCCCAGCGATGCAACCACCGTGCCCGAGGCCGGTCGATCCCGCAGTTGGTGACCAGCGCCCCATAGAACGGAATGCGGAGCTGACCGCCATGCGTATGGCCGGCCAGCACGAGGTCGTAGCCGTCGGCTGCAAAGGAGTTCACGATTCTGGGCTCCGGAGAATGGGTGAGTCCGATCCGCAGGTCGGCCCGCGGATCTGCCTCGCCGCTCACCTCGCCGTACCGGTCGTACCCGTGATGGGGATCGTCCACCCCGGCGAAGGCGATCTGCCGCCCATCGACCTTGAGCCACCCGCGCGCATTGTCCAGATCAAGCCAGCCGACCGCTGTCATCGCATCGCGCAGCGGCTGCCACGGCAACCTCGCGCCGTGCACCCGCTTGTGGTTGGACCAGAAGTACTTGAAGGGGTTCTTCAGCCTCGGAGCCCAATAGTCGTTGCTGCCCAGCACGAACGCGCCGGGTCGTTCCATCAGCGGAGCCAGCGCCGCCAGGGTCGGCGCCACCGCATCGTGACCCGCCAGGTTGTCACCAGTGGTGATGACCAGATCCGGATCCAACTCGGCCAGCTGGCGCACCCAGTCCTGCTTGCGGCGCTGACCGGCGGTCATGTGCAGATCGGAGATGTGCAGCACCCGAAGCGGCGCCGAACCCGCGTCCAGCACCGGGACATCGAAGCGCCGGAGGGTGAACATGTTTCGCTCGACGAGGCTGGCGTACGCCGTGATGACGGCCCCTGCGCCGAACAGTCCGGCAAGTACCGATAAGTGTGGGCGCATCATCTAGTGAGCGTACGCAACCCTTCAGGTCTAGCCTCTGTTGATCGTGAGCACCTTCAAGGAGCGGCTTCGGTCCGATCTCACCGCCGCGATGAAAGCCCGGAACGAGTTGACGCGTGACACGCTGCGGATGACTCTGGCGGCGGTCATGACCGCGGAGGTCTCCGGAGCGCAGGCCCGGGACCTGACTGACGACGAGGTCCTTGCCGTGGTCCGCCGCGAGGTGAAGAAACGCCACGAATCGGCGGAGACCTACAAGGCCGCCGGCCGGCAGGAGCTGGCCGACCGCGAGCGGGCAGAGGCCGGCGTGCTGGACGGCTACCTGCCGCAACAACTCGACGACGACGCCGTCCGCGAGTTGGTCGCGGCCGCAATCAGCGCCTCCGGGGCGAGCGGACCTCGTGACATGGGCAAGGCAATGGGGCTCGCCAAGACGAGCGCGGGCGCCGAGGTGGACGGAAAACGGCTCGCTGTCGAGGTCAGCCGCCAGCTGCGCCAGTCAGGGTAGCTGGCGGCGACCGGCCTTGCCTGAGGCTCGGGTCGTCAATCGCCAGGGCGTCCGGGGGGTGGACCGGGTCCCGGACCGGGGCCAGGGCCAGGACCGGGTCCGGGCGCGGGTGGCGGGGGTGCCGGCTGCACGCTTCCGTCGCTCACGTTCACCGTCACGTTCTGTCCCGGGACCACGCGGTCACCGCTGGACGGGCTGGTCGACACGACCGCGCCTGCCGGTCGCGGACCGGCCACCGTCCGAACGACCGGGTTCAGCCCCTGCTGCCGCAGCGCTGCCTCGCAGTTGGCCACGCTGTTGCCGACACAGTTCACCCCGAGCACCGTGGTGTTGCCGTTCTCGTAGAACGGATCAGCCGGTTCGAACACCCCGACGGGGGCTGCGGCGAGGATGGGCTGCATGGCGTTTCGCCAGATCTCGGCACCCTTGCCACCACCGAATCCGCCGACGTTCTCATTCGCGTTCGGGTTGTACACCATGACGCTACCGACCAGCTGAGGTGTCCAGCCGACGAAGGCGACCGAGAAGTTGTTCTGGCTCGTTCCGGTCTTTCCGGCGATCTGACGGCCGGGGATGTATGCGTTGGCCCCGGTCTGGCCCGGAAAACCTGGCTCGACGTCCTTGCGCAGGGCCTGGTTCAGCGTGGTGGCCAGACCCCGCGGGATCGACTCCGGCGTGCAGTTGGAGGTGTCCACGTACGGCGTGCCGTCGTCCTTCAACAGGATCTCGCCGTTGCGGTCGTAGATCTGCTCGACCGGAGTGGGGTAGCAGCGGGTTCCGTTGGCCGCCAGTGTGGCGTAGGCGGTACCGAGGGCCAGCGGGCTGGTGGGCTCGGGCCCGAAGGTGAACGAACCGCGGTTCTCAGCGATGATCTGGTCCGCGGATCCATCGATGCTGTAGAGCCCCATCCGCTGTGCCATCCGCACGGGGCCCTCGACGCTGCCGAGCGCGTCCTCCAACGCCAGGAAGTAGGTGTTGGACGACATGTACAACGCCCGTTCCATGGTCAGCGTCGGCGGATAGCGGCCGCCGTTCTGCACGTCATATGGAGCGCCGCCGTCCTTGTAGACGGTGGAGACGTAGGGGTCGGTCGTCGTCTGCGTGTAAAAGATCGACATCTGCCGCTCGAGTGCTGCCGCGGCGGTGAAGACCTTGTACGTCGAGCCGCCACCGGCCGACGCCACCGTCGGCAGGTTCACCGTCGTATAGCGCGGGTCGGCGGCGTTGTTGCCGAACAGCCGATTCACCGACAGCGCGCGCACCTTGCCGGTGCCCGGCTCCTGCAAGGTGAAGATGCCGGCTCGGGAGTCCTCCAGCGCGAGGGTGTTGAGGACCGAAGCGTCGCCGGACTGCTGGGCACCTACATCGATTGTGCTCACGACGGTGAGGGAGCCCTGCTTGAGCATGGCGGGCGGGATATTCAGGGTGTTGAGCAGGTACTTCTCGAGATAATCGCAGAAGAAGCCACCGATCAGAGCCTCGTAGCACCCTCGAGGCGGGTCGACACCCGGCACGATCGTGATGGGGGTGGCTTTCGCGGCCTCGGCGTCGGCAGCGGAAATGAACTGCGCGGTAGCCATCCGGTCCAGCACGACATTGCGTCGTGTCGTTGCTGCCTCGGGATCGACGAGCGGATCGAAGTCTGCGGGGCTCTGCACGAGCCCGGCGAGCATGGCGGCCTCGGGTAGCGTCAGGTCCAGGACGCTCTTGTTGAAGTAGGTTCGCGACGCTGCTTCAATGCCGTAGGCGCCCCCGCCGAAGTAGGCGATGTTGAGATAACGGGTGAGGATCTCGTCCTTGCTGAGGGTCTCTTCGATGGCCAGCGCCAGCCGTGCTTCGCGCAGCTTGCGGGCTGGGGTCTGTTCGGTCGCGGCCTGCGCCTCCTCCGGAGTCTCGGCGGTCGCCTGCAGGGTCAGCTTGACCAGCTGCTGGGTGATGGTCGAGGCGCCTTCCTGGACCGATCCCGCCGCGACGTTGGTGATCAGGGCACGCAGCACGCCCTGCACGTCGAGCCCGTTGTGCTGGTAGAACCGCACGTCCTCGGTCGCGATGATTGCCTGGCGCATGACGTCCGGAATCTGCTCGATGGTTGCCGGAACCCGGTACTGGTCGTACATGTACGTCAGGACTGTCGCGCCGTCGGAGGCGAGCACCGTCGTGAGCCCTGCCGGCGGTTCGTCGGACAGCGATTCAGGAACCTGATCTAGCAAGGTCGTGGCGTTTCGCGCCGCTATCCCCGGGCCACCCACCCAGGGCAGCAGGAGACCGGCCAGGACCACGCCGGAGAGCATGATTGCCAGGACGAGTTGAGCTGCAGCGCTGACGCGGCGCTTGGTTGATTCCGTCATCACGAGAGATCTTACGCAATCGGTCTGACTGTGGCCCGTCTCGTGCGGGTCTTGGCTCTTGGGCGGCCCGAGAGGTCCGCGGTGAGGTGCCAGCCGATCTTGCGGAGATCGTCCAGGTCATGCACGTCGGTGGCCGCAGCAGGCACTAGCCGTACCGCAACTTTCGGGTGCGCACTGGTGAAGCGGCGGGCCAGGCGTTGCTCCCGCGCGTCGGTGCGAATCCGCTCCGCGTGGATCTGCAGCAGACATGCGGCGAGCACGTCGGCGCGGCTGCTGCCCGAGGCGAGTCCCTCTGCTGCCCCTTCGGCTCGGCCGGCCGAAAAGCTGGGCGCGGTGCTGGGGTGTACCCGGTTGAGGACCAATCCGGCCAGCGGCATCTGATCACCGGAGAGCCGATCCACGAAGTAGGAGGCCTCCCGCAAGGCGTCCGGCTCGGGCGCGGCTATCACCAGGAACGCCGTGCCGGGCTGGCGCAGCAGGTCGTAGGTCGCCTGTGCGCGATGCCGGAAACCCCCGAACATCGTGTCCAGGGCGCCCACGAAGTGCGAGACGTCCTTGAGTAGCTGGCCGCCCAGGATCTTGGTGATGATCCGGCCGAAGATCGCCAGGCCTGCCCCGACCACCTTCAGGTACGCGCGACCGCCGGCCCGGGCGGGTGCGGACAGCAGGCGGATCATCGTCCCGTCCAGGAAGCGGCTCATCCGGTGCGGGGCGTCGAGGAAGTCCAGGGCCGAGCGGGACGGGGGTGTGTCGACGACGATCAGGTCCCATTTCCCGGTCTCCCGCAGCTGACCGAGTTTCTCCATCGCCATGTACTCTTGCGTGCCGGCGAAAGAGGACGAAAGCGCCTGGTAGAACGGGTTTTCCAGGATCTGCCTGGCCCTGGCGGGCTCGGAGTGCGCTGCCACGATCTCGTCGAACGTGCGCTTCATGTCGAGCATCATCGCCTGCAGGTGCCCGCCGCTGGCCGCGGTGAACTCCGCTGCTGCGGGTACGTCGCGCGGGGTGTTGTCCAGACGCTCCAGCCCCAAGGATTGGGCGAGGCGACGGGCCGGGTCGATGGTCATGACCACGACCTGACGGCCGATCTCCGCCGCGGCCAGAGCCAAGGCTGCCGAGGTGGTGGTCTTCCCGACGCCGCCGGCCCCACAGCACACAATGATCCGGGTGCCCGGGTCGGCGATGACCGAAGCCAGATCCAGGACCGGCGAGGTGCCAGCCTTACGGGCTGTCCCGGCCGGCGCCTTGTTCGAGGCCTTCGTCGAGGCCCGGGTTGCAGATCGGGTTCCCGAGCGAGCTGTCGTCACTTGATGCCTGCGCGCGTGAGGGTGTCGGCCAGTTCGTACAGCGACCCGGTGTCGATCGGTCCCTGCAGTTCGGGAAGTTCGTACGTCAGCCGGCCCAGCTCCCGTACCCGGGCCCGACAGGCTTCCTGTGCCTGCCAGCCCAGGGCGTGTTCGGTGCCCTCGAGCAACAAGGGCCCGGCCAATGACTCCCCGTCCAGGCCGACCGCACTCAGGCTGGCTGCGATCGCTGTCGCGTCGAGCCGGCCGCTGGCCGCTCGCGCCATGGCGTTCACCGGGAGAAGGGGTCGGCGGGCCATGTTCACGATGATCGACCCGACGGGCAAACCGACCGCACGGAGTTCGCCGATCGCATCTGCGCTCTCCTGGACCGGCATGTCCTCGAGCACGGTGACAATGTGGATAGCAGTCTGTGAGGAACGCAGCACGGCCATCACCCCGTCGCTCTGGGTCTTGATCGGTCCGCCCTTGGCCAGCCCGGCTACGTGTTTGGTGACCGACAGGAATCGGGCGATCCGGCCGGTCGGAGGTGCGTCCACGACGACGGCGTCGTAGGCGCGGGAGCCCTTGACCTGTCGGGTCACCGCCTCCTTCATCTTTCCGGTCAGCAGTACGTCGCGCAGCCCCGGCGCAATGGCAGTGGCGAAGTCCACCGCTCCCATCCTGCGTAGCACCCGTCCGGCGCGCTTGAGGTTGTAGAACATCTCCAGGTACTCGAGCAGTGCTGCCTCGACGTCGATGGCCAGTGCGCGTACCTCGCCACCTCCCTCGGTAACCGCGACCCGGCGCTCCTCGTAGGGCAGCGGCGGGGTGTCGAACAGCTGCGCGATGCCCTGCCGCTCCTCGACCTCGATGAGCAGGACGCGTCGCCCACCGCGAGCCATGCTCAGCGCCAGCGCAGCGGCCACCGTCGTCTTACCGGTGCCGCCCTTGCCGGTCACGACGTGCAGTCGGGCCGCCGGCCAGGCGGTGGGAGGGGGCATCACTCCAGGGTAGGCAGCCGTGAGTCTGGCTGCCGGCAGAGCCCATCCCGCAGCACACCCGTTCTGGGCGCTTTGCACCTGATGGTTTACCGGCGATGCGGCCAAATCGGGTGGATTGCACGGCGAAGTCGGATGCAACGTCCGGGCGTGCCTTGGCGGGATTGCCTGGGGCCTGCCGAGCGCTGCGCTAGCGTCCGGGCATGCAGAAGTGGGAGTACGCCACGGTTCCCTTGCTCGTCCACGTGACGAAGCAGATTCTCGACACCTGGGGGGAGGACGGCTGGGAACTTGTCACCGTCATCCCGGGTCCCAACGCTGAACAGCTGGTCGCCTACCTGAAGCGCCCGCTGGCGCAGTCGTGACCGCGACGCAACGCCTGGCCGAGCTGGGGATCAGCCTGCCGTCCGTTGCGGCCCCGGTGGCGGCCTATGTGCCGGCGGTGCAGACCGGCCCGCTGGTCTTCGTCTCCGGGCAGCTGCCCTGGGTCGATGGCGTCCTGCCGCGGACCGGGAAGGTCGGGACCGAGGTCAGCGCCGAGGAGGCGGCACTCGACGCGCGACAGTGCGCCTTGAACGCACTGGCCGCGATGGACGCGCTGGTCGGGCTGGACTCCGTCACCCGGATCGTGAAGGTGGTCGGATTTGTTGCCAGTGCACCGGGTTTCACCGGTCAGCCGGGAGTGATCAACGGGGCGAGTGAACTGTTCGGCGAGGTGTTCGGTGACGCAGGGGTGCATGCTCGTAGCGCGGTGGGGGTCGCCGAGCTTCCGCTCGGCACCCCGGTCGAGGTCGAGGTCGTCGCCGAGGTCGCTGCCGGCGGGCCGACCATCCGCCTGGCGGGCCGGAGCCAGCCAGGCGTAAGGGCCTGAGGGGCTGCGAGGTCGAAGGTGAGCCTAGAACCCACCGAGGCCAGCTGAGATGGACGCATCCACGCCCGCGGCCCCCCGGCAGGCAGCGACCGTACTGCTGCTTCGTGACGGTCGCGAGGGCATGGAGGTCTACCTCCTGCGGCGCGTACGCGGGATGCCCTTCGCCGGAGGGATGACTGCCTATCCCGGTGGGGGAGTTGATCTTCGGGACGCGGACGCGGGTCTTTCCTGGACCGGACCTGACCCTGCTCAATGGGCAGCGAGCTTCCACTGCGACGTGCGGCTGGCCCGTGAGCTCGTCTGTGCGGCCGTACGGGAGACCTTCGAGGAGTCCGGCGTGCTGCTCGCCTCGGCCACCGATGGTTCACCGCTGGATCCGGCGTCGGCGGATTGGGAGGCCGACCGGCTGTCCCTGATGGCGCGCGAACGTTCCCTGTCCGAGGTCTTCCGGGCGCATGGGGTGACCCTTCGCGCCGACCTCCTCCGTCCGTGGGCGCACTGGATCACGCCCGAGGCAGAGCCTCGACGGTATGACACGAAGTTTTTCACCGCGGCCGTGCCGGCGGGCCAGCAACCTCGCGATGTCTCCGGCGAGGCCGACGAGGCGGCCTGGGTCCGGGTCGTCGACGCACTTGCCGAGAACAAGAGCGGAAGCCGGATGATGCTGCCGCCGACACTGGTCACGCTCACCGACCTGGTCGCGTACGGCTCGGTCGCCGAGGTTCTCGAAGCGGCGCCCACGCAGCCGCTCACTCCGGTTGTGCCGAGGCTGGTCGAGCGCGACGGCTCGGAGTACGTCGAGATGCCCGACGGCAGCCTGGTGCAGACGCCGATCCGACTGGGACCCGACGGCGCCCGCTGACCAGCGAGGCTCGACCCCTGACCGGACTTTCTCCGGATTAAGTCACTTCAGCCCGCTGACAGACCGCACTTTCTCCGGATTAAGTCCCCTCTCAGCGGGCGCGGCGACGCAGCCGATCCTCGTCGAGAACGAGCACGGTCTTGCCCTCCAGGCGCAGCCAGCCGCGATGGGCGAAGTCGGCCAACGCCTTGTTGACGGTCTCCCGGGAGGCTCCGACGAGCTGGGCCAGCTCCTCCTGGGTGAGGTCGTGGGTGACCCGCAACAACCCGGACTCGTCCCGGCTGCCGAACCGGTCGGCCATCCCGAGCAGGGACTTGGCCACCCGACCCGGAACGTCGGTGAAGATGAGATCGGCCACCGTGTCGTTGGTACGGCGCAGCCGACGGGCCAGAACGCGCAGCAGTTGTACGCCGATCTCCGGGTGCGCATCGATCCAGGGCAGCAACGCCTGCTGGGACATCTTGGCGAGGGAGACGTCGGTCAGGGCCGTCGCGGTGGCCGTACGGGGTCCAGGATCGAAGATCGACAGCTCCCCGAACTGGTCGGCGGGTCCCATCACCGACAGCACGTTCTCGCGGCCGTCCGGCGCTCGGCGAACTATCTTGACCTTGCCGTCCAAGATGATGAACAGGCTGTCGCCGGGCTCACCTTCGGCGAACACAGTGGTGCCGCGAGGCAACTCGAGTCGTTCCAGCTCAGCCGCGATCGGTTCGGCCGCCTCGGGCGAAACTCCCTGGAAGACGCCGGACCGCGCTAGGACGTCATTCACGGCACTCCTCCATTCGCCCGCTGGCAGCTCGCCGAGGCGGCTGAGTCTAGGCGCTCGGAGGTTCGGCGTTGACGCTGTCCTCGTCTTCGCGCTGCCGGCTCACCCGCGAGGCAAGCCTCGGCAGCCGCCGACGCCGGTTGCGCCAACGCTCCAGCGAGCGGCGTACGCCGTACCGGAAGACGTTGTCGACGTCCTCCCGGCTGGCGGTATCGAGAAACTCGACCACATCGGTCTCGGTCGGGCCGCGCCGCAGCGGCTCCTCGACTCGCTCCATGAACAGGAGGAATCCCAGGAGGAGGAGGGGAAAGAACACCACAAGCAGGCCGGCCATCGCCCGCTCAGTATGACTCAAGACTTACCCAAGCCAGGTTAGGTCGGGCTCCGCCGGGCCGCTCACTCCCGAGCCACACGTCCCGGCGACCCGCCGTACTCTCGTCGTTGTGGCAGGAGCAGCGGCACGGCGTCACAAGATAGCGGCCGAGTCCCCCCTGTCACGGACCCGACGGGCTCGCCGGATCAACGCCGAACTCGCCCGCCTGCACCCGGATGCACATTGCGAACTGGACTTCAGCACTCCGCTGGAATTGCTGGTGGCTACGATCCTGTCCGCGCAGACCACGGACAAGATAGTGAACTCGGTCACGCCCATCCTTTTCGCAAAATACCGAACCGCCGCCGACTACGCCGGCGCCGACATCGACGAGATGGAGGCGCTGCTCAAGCCAACGGGATTCTTCCGCGCCAAGACGAAGTCTCTGATCGGCCTCGGCCAAGCGCTCGAAGAACGGTACGGCGGTGCGGTTCCGGCCAAGCTGGCCGACTTGGTCACGCTGCCCGGGGTCGGTCGGAAGACCGCAAACGTGGTACTGGGCAACGCGTTCGGCATTCCGGGGATCACCCCCGATACCCACTTCCAACGGCTGGTACGCCGCTGGGCGTGGACGGAGGAGACCGACCCGGTCAAGATCGAGCACGCCGTGGGACCGCTGATCCCGCGCAAGGAGTGGACGATCCTGTCCCACCGGGTGATCTTCCACGGTCGGCGGATCTGCCACGCCCGAAAGCCCGCCTGCGGTGCGTGTGCGCTGGCCACCTGGTGCCCCTCCTACGGCGCCGGACCGCTCGATCCCGAGGTGGCGGCCAGCCTCATCAAGGGGCCGGATGCGGCGGCGCGCGCGCGGGCTGCCGCCCTCGGACTGCCGGTCCGATCCCCTGCAGAGCTCGCTGAGCTGGCCGTGCAGCAGCCCGCATGAGGAGTCCCCGGCTGGCTCGCATGGGGCGGGACGTCGATCGAGGCGTCGTGGCACTCACCTTGGTGACGTCGGTCCTGTGGCTGTCTGGTTGTACCCCGGCCGCGGAAGACCCCGACCGGGGCGGCTCGACGGGAGCGGCCCAGGAGTTGCCGGACCTCACCGACTGCCCGGATCCCACCGGTCAGCCGGCCACCGGCGAGCAGACCCTTCCGGAGCTGAGTCTGCCCTGCCTGGACGGGGACGGTGGCGAGCTGACCCTCGGCGAGGCGCCGGGGCTTGCGTTGGTGGTCAACCTCTGGGCGACCTGGTGCAAGCCGTGTCGAGACGAGCTCCCGCTCTTCAGCCGGTTGTACGCAGCCTCCGATCGCGAGGAGCTGCTCGTGGCCGGAGTGGTGACGCGCGACGGCCCAGGGATGGCAGCCGAATTCGTAGTCGATCTGGATATCGAGTTCCCGAACGGCCTCGACGAGAACGGAGACCTCTACGTCGATCAGGGGCTGCGCGGACTGCCGGGGACGTTCTTCGTCGATGCGGACGGTGCCATTGTCCACGCCGAGCTAGCGCCGATCACGTCCTACGAGGACTTGGTCGCGCTCGTACAGCAACATCTCGGCGTGTCCGTGTGAGCGCCCGAAGGGCGCGTGCGCGCGGAGCACGGAGTGAAACTGTGAGCGGGCCCGCGGGGGCGGCGGTGCAGCTCCCGGCGTACATGACCGCACTCGCCGAGCGGGTCAGCGGCCTGGGCAAGGAACACCTGTCGCGGTGGGCACCGCCCGAGGAGGGTGGCCGGGCCTCGGCCGTACTCATCCTGATCGCGGACACCGATGGCGGGCCGGAGGTACTTCTGATCGAAAAGGCGGCGATGCTGCGCAGCCACGCGGGACAGCCGGCCTTTCCCGGCGGTGCGGCCGAGCCGGGAGACGCCGATCTGAGCGCCACGGCGCTCCGGGAGGCCGCTGAGGAGGTCGGGCTGGATCCGTCGTCGGTGAGCGTCGTCGCGACGCTTCCGGTTCTCTATCTCGCGCCTTCGGGCTACGTCGTGACGCCGGTCCTTGCCTTCTGGCACACGCCCGGGCCGATCGGAGTGCACGATCCTGGTGAAATCGCCTCCGTGGCCCGGGTACCCATCGCCGACCTCGCCGATCCGGCCAACCGCTTTCAGGTGCGCCACTTCTCGGGATACACCGGACCGGCTTTCGCCGTAGCCGGCATGGTCGTCTGGGGGTTCACCGCAGGTCTGCTGTCCATGTTGCTGGACCTGGGCGGCTGGGCGCAGCCGTGGGATCTCAGCGACGTCCGGGACCTCGAGATTCCCGCCGGTCTGCCTGCAGAGCTTCCGTGAGCCGGCCTCTCGGGTGGCGCCGAACGGCTGCGGTCAGGCCGGCGGAGCCCAGATCGAGTGTTGGCTGGGGTCGAACAGTCATTGTCAGCGCCGTACTCGCAGTCGCGTCGGCGGGATGCGGCGGGAGCCCTGAGCCGGCGGGGCCAGAACCGACCGTCGCGACCGGCGCGGTGACGGTTGGATCCGATGGGGTGCAGTCGATCACCTTGGTCTCCGGCGATGACTACCGCTTCGTGCCCGCCGAGTTCACTGTCACGCCGGGTCAGGTGCGGGTCACCCTGGACAACACCGCCACCCAGCTCACCCACAGCCTGGAATACCCGCCCGGCAGCAATCCCGAGGACATCGAGGAATCCATCCCGGTCGTTGCCCCAGGAGAGTCCGACACCATCGAGTTCAGCGTGAGCACGCCGGGGGAGTACGCGTTCATCTGCTCCTTCCATGAGGCGCAGGGACACACCGGTGTGATGACGGTCGCTGCATGATCACCGCTGCCCCCGTACGGACTCAGGGGACCCCTGCGACGATAGGTACGTCACAAACTTCCCCTGATTCCGGGATCGGCTGACGTGGTCGATCTGCTCATCGTGGCCTTCGCGGTGCTCTTTGCCGTCAACGGATATCGACACGGCCTCATCACGTCGGCGTTCTCCTTTGTCGGGTTCCTGGCCGGCGTCGTCATCGGCGCGCAGTTGGCCGGCCGGCTCGCCGCCGCCGTCACCGAGGACTCCGTCGTCCGGGTGATCATCGCGCTGGTAATCGTGTTCGGTCTCGCCGGCCTCGGCCAGTTCGCCGTCGGGCTGATCGGCACGCGTCTGCGCCGGGTGGTCACCTGGCGTCCCGCTCGGGTGGTCGACTCTGCTCTGGGCACGGTGCTCTCGGTCTGCTCCGTGCTGCTGGTGGCCTGGATCGTGGCCAACCCACTGGCCGCCTCACCGTTCCCCTCGTTGTCGAGCCAAGTACGGCAATCCCACATCCTGCAGGCGGTGGACGGCGCGGTCCCGGACCCGGTCCGGACGCTCTATCAGTCGCTTCGGGAGTCGTTGGACCGACAGGGCCTTCCGGACGTCCTGGACCCGCTCAGCCAGACGGTCGTCCCCGACGTCGCAGCTCCGGACGAGGCACTGTTGTCCAGCCCGGTCGTGGCCCAGGTAAGCGGTTCGGTGGTCAAGGTCAGCGGGGACGCGCCGTCCTGTGCCCGGGGGATCAACGGCTCAGGTTTCGTCTACGCCGACGATCGCGTGATGACCAACGCTCATGTGCTGGCCGGGGTCGATGACCCGCGAGTCCTGGCCGAGGGAGAGACCTACGACGCGACGATCGTCTATGTGGACGAGCAGGTGGACATCGCCGTGCTGGCCGTACCGGGACTGCCCCAGGTGCCGCTGACCCTGGCGGCGACCGAGCGCGGGTCGGGTGATGACGCGATCATCTTGGGTTACCCGGGTGGCGGAGATCTGCAGGTGGGCCCGGCCCGGGTTCGCGATCTCAGTGAGATCCGCGGACCAAACTTCCGGGCGGACGGCGCGGTGTCCAGGGAGGTGTACTCGCTGTACGGCCAGGTCCGGTCAGGTAACTCCGGCGGCCCGCTGCTGGGCACCGACGGGTCAGTGCTAGGTGTGGTGTTCGCGTCGGCGATCGATGACCCCTCCACCGGGTACGCGCTGTCGGCAAGTCAGGTGGCGACCGCGGCCACCGCGGGCCGATCATCGACCAGCGAGGTCGATTCCGGCCCCTGCGCCTGAGGGGTCAGCTCTTGATCCAGCGCAGGATCTCACCGGTGACGAGGTCGGGAACCTCCTCTGGCAGGAAATGCCCGGCATGGGAAATCGTCTGCCACTCATAGGCACTCGACACGTAGCGGCTAGATCCCTGCGCAGTCGTGGGCAGCACGCAGGTGTCCTGCCCGCCGTGCATCTGCAGAGTCGGCATACCGACCGGTATTGACATCCGCCGGGTGTAACTCACGCCGTCGGGCCGTGGCAGCGAGCGCACCGCCCAGCGGTAGTGCTCCAGTTGGCCGTACGCAGCCTGCGGTATCAACATGGCCTGCTGGTACCGATCACGAGCCTCGGCGAAGTCCGCTGTGGACGCCCAGCGCTCCCCTGCCCATTCGCTCATCATCCTGCCGACCTCGGCTGCCCCGTCCCGGACCAGTCGCTGCTCGGGAAGGCGGGGTGCCTGGAATCCGAAGACATGACTGCTGGCGGCCATCTGCTTGAAGTCGCTGACCAGTGCTGCCCGCCATCGGCGGGGATGTGGTGCGGACAGTACGACAAGTCGACTGACCACGGCGGGCCGGAATCGAGCCACCGTCCAGGCCAGGCTGCCGCCGAGGTCGTGACCGACCAGGGTGGCCTCCCGCTCTCCCATGGCAGTCACGAGGCCGGCGATATCACCGGCGGTAGTCATGACGTCGTACTTGCGCGGTGGCTTGTCACTGGCTCCGAAGCCCCGAAGGTCCGGTGCCACGACGCGGTAACCGGCATCGGCGAGCGCGACGATCTGGTGCCGCCAGGCCCACCAGAACTGCGGGAAGCCGTGCAGCAACAGGATCAGGGGTCCGGCACCGGCTTCGGCGACGTGCAGCCGTACGCCGTTGGTCGAGTAGTCGTGGTGCGTCCAGGGACCGTCGATCAGGACCGAGCTGGCATCAGGCCGGTCGGCTCGTCGGGGGTTCACGGGCTGGGAGCGAACCCGGGGCTGCGCTGACCAGGAGGCTGCCGGGTGAGCAGTTCCTTGGAGTCCTTGAGGGTCGCGATCGTCCGCTCCGGCGCCTTGACCTTCTTCAGCAGGCGGACCCCGATCAGGACCAGCAGCCCGGCGATCAGGACGAAGAAGACCCAGACGATGAGGTAGGACACCCACCGCGGCAGCCCCAGGGCGACCAGACCCTCGGCCAGGGCGATGAACAGGAAAACCACCGAGAACAGCGCAATCACTCCGGCGGCACCGAACATCCCCGCACCGATGCCGCCTCGTTTGGCAGACGTGGTGATCTCGGCCTTCGCGAGCTCCACCTCAGCGCGGATGAGCGTCGAGATGTGTTCACTCGCGGTGCTGAACAGGGCCCCGATCGGCGGCTCTGGGCGGCCGTCTGCCGACGTCGGGTGCGGGGCCGAGGCAGACGAACTCATGGTCACTCCAGCAGTCTAGGGTCGAGCTCGATCCTTGCATGCTGGACGGGGCCGGACCGGGCCGCGCCAGTCACCTGCATTGTTCCGCGTGGCCGGCGACGACGGCATAGGCGTAGTGATCAACACTCCAGGTGAGTTCGACCTGGACCACGAAAGTCCCGAAGGCGCGATTCGCCGGTGACATCAGGAAGACCGCCTCGTCGTAGGCCTCGCCGGAGCTGATCAGGCTGGCCGACCACGACGGGATGTCGGCCCGGCAATGGATACGCACGACGTCGGTGGCGGCGCGTACCGCAGTCGAGAAGTTCTGCAGGCCATCGGGCTCCAGTTCACCGTAGATCCGCCTCGCCGAAGCGTCCACGAGCGAGGGATCGGCGGCGGCGGAGGTCGAGGTCGGGGTGGAGACCGGTTGATCGGGAACCGGGTCGGGTTGCAGTGCCTGGAAGCCGAACAGCGCAGCAAGCACGGCGCCGACCAGGGTTGCCGCCGCCAACCAGCGCCGCGCGCGCGGCTTGGGCTCGGGCTCGGGCTCGGTGGAGTCGAGGAGTTCCTCGCCGGGTGAGCCCGTGGCGGTCACCGCCACACGGTACGGCGAATCTGGCCGCCCTGTGCTTTCGCCGCCTCGATACCGCTGCTGGACCGCCTTGGCACGGGTATGTATGGCGGGTGCTGCCTGGCCGTCGGTAGGTTCGGGGTGGAGCGTGTCCGTATGGCTGAGGAGATCCGTTGACCGAGAATCCCGCCCTGTCCAACCTGAGCCACGAAACTCGGCACTTCGACCCCCCGGAGGAATTGGCCGCGCAGGCCAACGTCGGCGAGGACGCCTATGGCGAGGCCTCGGCCGATAGCCTGGCGTTCTGGGAGAAGCAGGCGAAGCGGCTCGAGTGGGCGCAGACGTGGGACACCTCGCTGGAGTGGGATCCACCGTTCGCCAAGTGGTTCGTCGGCGGCAAGCTCAACGTGGCGGTCAATTGTCTGGACCGCCATGTGGCTGCCGGGCGCGGGGACAAGGTCGCCATCCACTTCGAAGGTGAGCCCGGCGACAAGGCCACGATCACCTACGCCCAGCTGACCACCGAGGTCTGTAAGGCGGCCAACGCGCTCACCGAATTGGGTGTCGAGACCGGCGACCGGGTCATGATCTACCTGCCGATGATCCCGGAGGCAGCCATCGCGATGCTGGCCTGTGCCCGGATCGGTGCACCACACTCCGTCGTCTTCGGCGGGTTCTCACCGGACAGCCTGCGCAACCGGATCGATGACTGCGGATCGAAGTTCGTCATCACCTCCGACGGCGGTTATCGGCGAGGGACAGCCAGCGCGCTGAAGTCCAATGTGGACGCGGCCGCCGACGCCGAAGGCTCACCCGTCGAGCGGGTACTCGTCGTACGCCGTACCGGCCAGGACGTGGAGTGGTACGACGACCGAGATCTGTGGTGGCACGACGTGGTGGACAAGCAGTCCGACACCCACGAGGCGGAGGCCTTCGACGCCGAGCACCCGCTGTTCATCCTTTACACATCAGGAACGACGGCCAAGCCCAAGGGGATCCTGCACACCTCGGGCGGCTACCTCACCCAGGTCTCGTACACCCATCACGCAGTCTTCGACCACAAGGCTGAGACTGACGTGTTCTGGTGTACCGCCGACATCGGTTGGGTCACCGGGCACAGCTACATCGTCTACGGGCCGATGTCCAACTGCGCCACGCAGGTGATGTACGAGGGGACGCCGGATACCCCGCACCGGGGTCGGTTCTGGGAGATCGTGCAGAACTACGGGGTCACCCTGCTGTACACCGCACCTACCGCCATTCGTACGTTCATGAAGTGGGGCGCGGAGATCCCGGCGGAGTTCGACCTGTCCTCGTTGCGTCTGCTGGGCAGTGTCGGCGAACCGATCAATCCAGAGGCTTGGATGTGGTACCGCGAGCACATCGGGGGCGATAACTGCCCGATCGTGGACACCTGGTGGCAGACCGAGACCGGCGCGATCATGATCAGTCCGCTGCCAGGGGTGACCTCGACCAAGCCGGGGTCTGCTCAGCGCGCGCTGCCGGGAATCTCTGCCGACGTCGTGGACGAGTCCGGTAAGCCGGTACCCAACGGCGGTGGCGGCTACCTCGTGCTGAGCGAACCGTGGCCGGCGATGCTGCGCACGATCTGGGGCGACGACGAGCGGTTCAAGGAGACCTACTGGTCGCGCTTTGCCGAGCAGGGGTACTACTTCGCCGGCGACGGGGCCAAGAAGGACGACGACGGTGACCTGTGGCTGCTCGGCCGGGTCGACGACGTCATGAACATCTCCGGACACCGGATCTCCACCACCGAGGTCGAGTCCGCCCTGGTCTCGCACCACAAGGTCGCCGAGGCCGCCGTGGTCGGCGCGACCGATCCGACCACCGGCCAGGGCATCGTGGCCTTCGTCATCCTGCGCGGCGGCAATGACGAGGAGGGGGCCGACCTGGTCAAGGAGTTGCGGACCCACGTCGGCAAGGAGATCGGGGCGATCGCCAAGCCACGCCAGATCATGATCGTGCCGGAACTGCCGAAGACCAGATCCGGAAAAATCATGCGGCGGTTGTTGCGCGATGTCGCCGAGAAGCGCGACCTCGGAGATGTCACGACGCTGGCCGACCCGACGGTCATGAACTTGATCGGTGAGGGGCTGAAATCCGACAAGCCGGCCGCCGAGGAGTAGCCGTTTCCGAGTTGATCATCGGAGTTGGGGGGGTTTTTCGCCGCCACCCGCTGGATAAAACCCCGAAGTTCCGATGATCAACTCAGCTGGTGCGGATCCACTGGCCGGGTTGCTGGAGCTCGACGGGGTTGCTGAAGCCGCCGACGAGGCGCGGCAGGCCGTTGACCGGCTGCTGGTCCACCGCGTGCTCCGTCGTCACATTCCGGCGGTGGCGGCGGAGTCGACAATCCGAGGTGCGCGAGCCGCAGCCGCCCTGTCCGGGGTGGACGTCCCGCTGGCTGAGCTCCGGTCGTCGGAGGCCGGTGACCCCGTCGTACGGGGGGCTGTCCGGGCGTACGCCGCGCTCGGCCCGATGGTTGCGACCTTGCCCCGTGCTCCGGGGCAGGTGCTCGCCCGGCTGCACGCCCTGGCTGCCGCAGATCTGGTCTCACCGGATGAGCTCGGCCGCCCGCAGGCCCGCCCCGAGGTCGGTCAACGGCTCAGCGGACTCGGCCAACTCGTGACCGAGGCGACCGGTACGCCAGCCATCGTGCTCGCCGGGGTGGTCCATGGCGAACTCGCGGGTCTGGCTGCCTTCGGGTCGGCCGACCGAGTTGTGGCGCTGGCCGCGGCCCGGCTGACGCTGCGATCCCGCGGGCTGGACACCAACGCGGTCTCGGTTCCCGAGGTGGGTGCTCTGGACAGCGGGGCCGACTATTCGACGCTGTTGGGTGGCTTCGTCAGCGGCACGCCCGAGGGGCTGGGTGCCTGGTTGCGGTGGTGGGCCGAGGCGGTGGCCATTGGCGCCACCGAGGGCTTGGCCATCTGCGAGGCGTTGGCGCGCGACGGCAACCGCTGACACCGCACATTCTCCGGAGAAAGTCACCTCTGTTCGCCCGCTGACCGCACATTCTCCGGAGAAAGTCACCTCAACAGGTTCCAGGTTCGGTACGCCGGGAGCGGCACAAAGAACGGCGCCCCGCCGAAGCGGGGCGCCGTCAGGGCACGGTGTGCCGGGCTACCAAGCGTGCACCTCGTTAGTCGCAGATCGGTCTGCTTCGCAGAGCCGCTCCGGAGTGCCTCTCGTGGCCGGTCGCGCGTGGGTACCCGGTGTGCCGTGCGCGGAGCGGTCCACGTCGCCGCGGACCAATCCGCACGTAGAGTTCTACGCCGGTGTCCCAATGCGGCACAAGGGGTTACCTAAGATTGGAGCGAGTCCAAAGTGGGCGCAACATCCGCACGTTATGCGCATAAACGTGCGGAAATCCGGCCCGCGGCGGCACGTTATGCGCATAACGTGCGGAATGCGGGCCCATCGCGGAATGCCGGGCTCATCAGTGCGGTGCGAGCACAAGGCCAGCCAGGGCAACGATGCCGACGGCTGCGAAGGCGATGACTGCCATGATGAGCCAGGCATCGGTCAGCGTGCCCACGGCAAGTGCCAGCAGGACCACCGCAATCGGCCCGCTGATCGACACCGCCGTTCCCAGCCGGCGGTTGCGGGCCGCCCGGGCATCCCGTGGGGGGCGCCCCGGCACGCGGGCGCCCTGGCCGAACAGCACTGCCGACACCGTTATGGCCAAGACGGCGAGCCAGGCCGCGGCCATCACCAACGTGTCGGACATGGCGGCCTCAGGCTGTCCGATCCCTGCGCTTGGCGGCGTACCAGGCGATTCCAGCCACGGCCGCCCCGATGCCGAGCGCCGCACCGGTCACGGCAGGAACCCGACTGGCGCCGAAGCGGGAACGGAGGGTCACCGGCTTGGTGAACATCAGGACCGGCCAGCCACGGGCAAGCGCGATTTTGCGTAGACCACGGTCGGCATTGACAACGGTCGGGTGGCCGACGACCTCGAGCATGGGCAGGTCGGTGATCGAGTCGCTGTAGGCATAGCAGTCGGCCAGGTCGTAGCCCCGCTCCACGGCGAGGTCAGCGATCGCGGCCGCCTTGTTCGGCCCGTACGCGTAGTAGTCGATCTCGCCGGTGTACTTCCCCTCGTCGGCGACCATCCGCGTAGCGATGACGTGGTCTGCCCCGACCATCTCACCGATCGGGCCGACGAGTTCCAGTCCGCTGGTGGACACGATGACGACGTCGCGGCCCTCGCTGCGGTGGGCTTCGATCAGTTCAGCCGCCTCGTCGTACACGAGCGGGTCCACGATCTCGTGCAGCGTCTCGTGGACGATGTCGTGTACCTGGGCGACATCCCAACCGGTGCACATCGCGGTGATGTGCTTGCGCATGCGTTCGACCTGCTCGGCATCCGCCCCGGACACCATGAAGACGAGCTGGGCATAAGTGGATTTCAGCACCGTGCGCCGGTTCAGCAGACCGTTGTCGAAAAACGGCCGACCGAAGGCCAAAGTGCTCGACTTGGCGATGATCGTCTTGTCGAGGTCGAAGAACGCGGCGGCTCGGCCCACACCCCGAGCTTAGATCGCGAAGATCGTACGTGCGGCTGCCGCGCCGCAACGAGGGCGGCGACTGCGTCCACAGGGGGCGGCCGTTCTCCACAATCGATTCGCCCAGCCCGGAGCGGCGCGGTCCTGGTGCTCAACTTGGTCCGTGCGAGGAAGTCGCCGCGTTCGGCCAGCCGGAGCACCCGACGGCATCAGGCTACTGGTCGTCGGCCCGGACTCCGCCGTTCGCGAGGAGGTCCTGCGTCTTGCAGCAGCCACCGGAGTGCTCGCCCGAGCATGTGAGGTCGCTGATCTCGGCCACCCCGTCTGGTCCGGCCCCGACCTGGTCGTGATCGACTCGGCCTGTGCCGACAAAGTCAGTTCGGCACAGCTGGCCCGCCGGCCAGGGGTACTGCTCGTGACCACTGGCCGCCCGGGACCGGAACTGTGGTCCGCGGCGGTCGGTATCGGCGCCGAACAGGTACTCGAGTTGCCCGCCGGCCAGGCCTGGCTCGGCGAACGCCTCGCCGATCTCGCATCCGGAGCGGGGCCGCTGGGCACCCTGATCGCAGTCATCGGCGGCTGCGGGGGAGTGGGAGCCAGCACCCTGGCAACGGCGCTGGCCCTCAGTGCTGCCGGTTCGGGGCAGGAGCCCGTACTGATCGGGGCCGACCCGTGGGACGGCGGCATTGACATCGCCCTGGGAGCCGAGGACGTACCGGGACCTCGCTGGCCCGACCTCGCCACGATCTCCGGACGGCTCTCCAGTACGGCCATTCTGGACGGGCTGCCGCAGGCACATGGCGTGCGGTTTCTGAGTTCGGCACGCAGCCACCCGTCGCTGGTCCCGCTACCGGCCCTGTCGGCAGTGGTCACTGCCGCCGTGCGTACGGGCGGACCGGTCGTGGTGGATCTCCCACGCGGGGCACCCGATTCAGCACGGTGGGTCGGCGGTGCCGCGGATCTCAACCTTTTGGTTTGTCCGGCGACCGTTGCGGGAGCGCTGGCCTCCAGAGCACTGGCTGCCGAATTAGACTGGTCAGCAGGCTATTCGGGCATCGTCATACGTGCAGGACTCGGTGGCGACGTCGACGACGAGGCACTCGCGTCCGCTGTTGGCCTTCCGGTCATCCTTCGGCTCCGCGAGGAAACGCAGCTGGTCAGGGACAGCCGGCAGGGGGAACCGCCGGGACGCCGCCGCCGCAGCAAGCTCGCCAAGTCCTGTGCCATGTTATGGGGCTTGGCCGAGGTTCGGCACGCGGAGGCCGCGTGAACGTCGACCTGATCGTGGACCGAGTACGTACGAAATTGGCGAGCCTCGATGTGCCGGCCGGCCGAGCCCGAGTCGCTGAGCTCGTCCGGGTCGAGGCGGGGTCGCTCATCGACGACGCGGACCTGCTCTCGCTGATTCGCGCAGCAGAGGATGAACTGGTCGGCGCCGGACCGCTGGAACCCCTGCTGCGTCGCGCCGGCGTGACCGACGTGCTCGTCAACGGTCCGGACGACGTCTGGGTCGACACCGCGGACGGACTGGTCCGCACCGAGGTGCGCTTCGCTGATTCGGCCGCGGTCCGCAGGCTCGCCCAGCGGCTCGCCACCCTGGCCGGTCGCCGGCTGGACGACGCGACACCGTGGGTGGATGCGACGCTGCCCGACGGAACTCGGCTGCATGCTGTCCTTCCACCGATCGCAGCCGACTGCCCGAGCATCTGCCTGCGGGTGCTGGGCCGGCGTCAGTTCTCCTTCGCCGACCTGGTCGAGCTGCGCACGGTCCCCCGTCCAGCTGCCGCGGTGCTGGAGAACCTGATCGCTGATCGGCGCTCCTTTCTGGTCACCGGCGGCACCGGATCGGGGAAGACCACGCTGCTGGGAGCTCTACTGTCCCTGGTTCCTGACCACGAGCGGCTGGTTCTCGTCGAGGACGCGCCGGAGCTGGCACCCGTCCATCCACATGTGGTTCGACTGCTGGCCAGAGCGCCCAATGTCGAGGGCGCCGGTGCGGTCACCCTCCGGGACCTGGTGCGTCAGGCGCTGCGGATGCGGCCCGATCGGGTCGTGGTGGGTGAGGTACGCGGCGCCGAAGTGGCTGATCTGCTGTGCGCGCTCAACACCGGCCACGAAGGCGGATGCGGGACGGTGCACGCCAACTCGCCGGCCGAGGTGCCGGCCCGACTGGAAGCACTGGGCGCGATGGGTGGTCTGGACCGGGCCGGCGTGCACAGTCAGCTGGTGGCCGGCCTGGATGCAGTCGTGCATCTGACCAGGACCAGGTACGGCAGAACGGTTTCCGAGATCGCCGAGTTCGAGCTTGTCGGGCAGGCATTGCGGGTCCAGACGGTGTGGTCGTGCTGACTCAGACCCTCAGCCAGGCAGCTGCGCTGGCACTCATCGCGGCGGCCCTGCTGGCCTGGCCATGCTCACCGGCAGCCGTCCGGCTGGCGAGCGCGGTGGCCACCGCCATGGGCGCCGCGGGAGAGTCGTCGGCGCGGCTGACGACGGATCGGAGGGCACTGCCCGAGTGGGTCCGATCCCGGTGGCTGGTCCCATCATTGGCCGGCGCGGCGGTGGCTGTCCTGGCCCAGATCTGGTCCTGGCCGGTGGCCATGGTCGCGGTCGCAGTGGCCGTGACCGCCGGGCGAGCGTTGCTTCGAGCTCGCTACGAACGGGCCGTTGTGCGCGCCGATCAGGCCGCCGTCGAGGGACTCGGTGTCCTCGTCGCGGAACTGCGTGCCGGGCGCTCAGGCGGGGAAGCGCTTGCGGTCGCGGGTCGACACTGCGGCCATCCGGTGGTCGGTGCGGAGCTGAGCCGATTGGGCCGTTCGGTGCGGCTCGGTGATCGCCTGGCGGGCGGTGCCGACAGCGACCAGGCGCCTGCAACTCCCGAGGCGACCTCATCCCCTGGTCGTGCCGCGGTCATGGAGCGATTCAGGCGCGGGTCCGTCGGCCGAGGGCCTGCCAACCGCTCCGAGTGGCGGGCGCGACTGGTCGACGGCTTGCGCCTGAGTCAAGCCTCTGGTTGCGCTCTGGCCGACGTTGTCGCTGCGGTGGAGTCGGATCTGGCCAGCCGTGGCCACCAGCGCGCCGACCTGCGCGCTGCTGCCGCCGGCCATCGCGCAACCGTCGCCCTCCTGGCCGGGCTGCCGATACTCGGGCTCGCGATGGGCAGCGGGATCGGCGCCGAGCCGGTCGAGGTCCTGACCTCTACGCCGATCGGGCACGTCCTCCTGCTGACCGGGGTGGCCCTCGAACTCCTCGGGCTGGCATGGAGCCGGGGGATCACGGGTCGAGCGATTCGCGACGGGTGAGTCATGGTCTGGGCGCATAACTCCCCGGCGCTGGTCCCGCTGCTGTTGTGCGTTGCCCTGTTGCTCTGGCCGGCGCCGAACGCGGTCGCCCGGAATCGACTGCGTCGTCTGGCGCCGCCAGCTGACCCAGTGCGTCCTGGCCGCGGTCCCGGATCGCCGGCGTACGCCGCGGGTGGGCCCGTCGCCGTGACGTCGGATGGAGCGGGCAGTGGCGCTGGCGTACGGCGGCGGGCGATGGTCTTCGCCGGGCTTGCGGGCTCGGCTGTGCTGGCCAGCTTCCCGTCGGTGGTCGGCGGCCTGATCGCAGTTGCCGTGACGGGCAGTTGCTACGTCGTGCTGGGCGGCCTCTCTTCAGCGAGGTGGCCCAGTTCTCGTGGTCTCATTTGGCTGTCCCGGATCCGGTGGCCGGATGGGCGATCAGGGCGCGAACGGGTCCTCGACGGGACCCTGCCGTTCGCGATCGATCTGCTGGCGGTGTGTCTACGGGCGGGAATGCCCACCTCCTCGGCCATGCGATCGGTGGCCAGCAATCTGCGTGGCTCGGATGCCGGCCAGCCGGACCGCGCTGCGGGGCCATCCGGGGTTCCCGGAGTGTGTGCCGTCCTTGCCCATGTTGCCGCGGCCAGTGAACTCGGCAGCGAACCGGCCTCGGCTTGGTCGAAGTGGCTCGGCCACCCCGCGTACGGGCCCCTCGCCCGGGCTCTCGTCGTCACCGGCGAGTCGGGCAGCGCGGTGGCGGCTCGTCTGGAGGGGGTCTCCGACCAACTGCGCGTCACAGCTGGTCAGCAGGCGGTGGTCCGGGCACAGCGAGCCGGTGTTGCGCTCATGGCGCCGCTGGGCCTGTGTTTCCTCCCCGCGTTCGTGTGCCTCGGGGTGGTACCGGTCGTGGTCGGAATCGCGGGTCGGGTCTTCGGTTGAGGCACCTGACAGGACCGGTTGTCCACAACGGTCAAAGGAGGCGAAGCACACGGCTCTGCGCTGTCCACAGAAGTCCGAAACCGCCACCGGCATCTGGAATTCAGCCGCAAGCTGACAGCGCGGACACGGTGTCTGCGGGTACGTCGAAGAAGGGAGGGCTGACATGTCGAAGCCGGTCGTCGTTGTAGCCCGGTTCATGTCGAGCCTCGGCACGGTAGCGGTACTCGGCTGCCTTGCCATCCGCGCCGCAGCGGGCAACGCCTTGCGTGGACGGTGGCGGTCCAACGGAGGCGACGCCGGGATGAGTACGGCCGAGTACGCGGTCGGGACCATTGCAGCCTGTGCTTTCGCCGCGGTGCTGTATCAGGTGGTGACGGGTGACTCGATCGTCTCGGCGCTGCAGGATCTCATCGACTCGGCGCTCTCGACGCTGTCCTGACCGGCCATGCCCATCGTCAGCGCGGCGGTTCGGGTCGCCTTGCTCGTCCGGGCGTATCGCGCGCCCACGACCAGGGCGAGATCGACTGCCGTCGTGCGCCTGGCCGCTGCGCGGCGGCCGGACGCGTCGGTGCGCGGACTCGACGAAGCGGGAATGGTGACCGCCGAGACTGCCGTCGTGCTTCCGGTGCTGGTATTCGTGCTGGCTGCCGCGTTGGCTGCGGTATCAGTGGTGACTGCGCAACTGCGCTGTACGGACGCCGCTCGCGAAGGTGCCCGTGCCGCGGCCCGAGGTGAATCGGGTGCGGCGGTCCGGGAAATCAGCGCCGCCTTCGCACCGGAGTCGAGCGTGGTGTCGGTGAATCAGGACGAGGAGACCGTCACCGTCGAAGTCAGCGCAGCTGTCCCGCTGTTTCCTGGACTGGGTCCGTCGATCACGGTGTCCGACACCGCGACCGCCGCCCTCGAACCTGGGGTCGAGGCGGCCGCTGCTCCGTTTGCACTGCGCTTCGGAGGGGCGCGGCCGGGGCTTGAGCACCTGACCGGCCTGCGCGCCGGGGACCCCCCTGCGCCACCATGACCGTCCTCCGCCAGCCACTCCGGGCCGGTACCTCTGGCGCGTGGCCGTGACCGGCGCCGCCCCGGCTCACCGTGGTTCGGCTGATCGCGGTCTGGCTGATCGTGGCTCGGCCGGGATCTGGGTGCTGGCGCTGTCCGGCGTCCTACTCCTGGCCGGTACGGCCTCGGTGCTTACCGGGTTGGCCATCGTGAGTCGGCATGAGGCGGGCACTGCGGCTGACTTGGCCGCGCTTGCCGCCGCGAGTCGAGCGCTGTCCGGATCCGAGGTTGCCTGTGCCAGGGCGGCCGAGATCGCGACCGCGAACGGCGCCGTACTGGAGTTGTGCAGCCTCATCGCCGATGAGGTGGTCGACGTGACGGTGACCGTGTCGGTCGAGCTGGGGACACTGGGCATCGGCGTGGCCCGCGCCAGTGCCCGGGCCGGGCCCGCCGAGGCGAGTGACCTGCCGTTGCCGGGGATGTCCCAGGCTCAGAACGGCTGGTCAGCGACGGCCGCGGCATCGAGTAGGGCATCGAGCACGGCATCGAGGATGGTCACGGCCGCGCCCTTGTCCAGCGGGGAGTTGCCATTGCCGCACTTGGGCGACTGCACGCACGAGGGACATCCGGACTCGCACACGCAACTGGCGATCGTCGCGCGGGTGGCGGTCAGCCAGTCACGGATCGCGTCATGACCGCGCTCGGCGAAGCCGGCCCCGCCCGGATGCCCGTCGTAGACAACGATGGTGGCCGCCCCGGTGTCGGGATGCACGGCAGTGGACAGCCCACCGATGTCCCACCGGTCGCAGGTGGCAAACAGTGGCAGCAGGCCGATCGCAGCGTGTTCGGCTGCGTGCAGGGCACCGGGAAGATCTGCCGCACAGACCTCACTCCGACCTACCGCCCGCGCGTCCAGCGTGACCCACACCGCGGCGGTCCGCAGCAGTCGCGGCGGCAGGTCCAACGCGAAGTCGGCCAGCACCTCACCGGTCCACACCCGTCGGCGCTGATAGGACACGACCTGATCGGTGACGTCGACGATTCCGCGGTGCACGCCGACCCCACCGTAGGTCGAGCTGCGCAACGTCGAGACGATCCGCAGGTCGGTGATCTGCTGCGCGCGGGTCGTCCACTCCGGCTCCTCGGCGTGCACCAGCGCGATCGCCTGCTCGAGGTCCAAGTCGTCGACGACGTAGGAGGCGCCCTGATGGACGTACAACGCCCCCCCGTGCACGGTCGAGTGAGCCGATCCGCCGTCAACAGTGCCCAGCATCCGCCCGGTCTCGGCCTCGACGATCATCACCGGCGACCCGCCACCGGAGCGCAGATCCACGTCCGGCCGGTGCCGGTGCGTCCAGAACCAGCCGGTCGGGCGCACCCGGAGGTCACCCGCCGCCACGAGTGCTTCGACCGCGAGGCGTGCAGCCTCCCCGCCGAACAACTCGAGGTCGGGCTCGGTCAGTGGGTACTCCGCGGCCGCCATTCGCAGCTGGGGGCCCAGCACGTAAGGGTTGCCCGGGTCGAACACGCTCGCCTCGACCGGGCGTCCGAAGATGGCGGCCGGATTGTGCGCGAGGTAGTGATCCAGCGGGTCGTCCGCGGCGACGAACACCGCCAGCGACTCCTGCCCGGCCCGCCCGGCCCGCCCGGCCTGCTGCCACAGCGAAGCCAGGGTGCCCGGAAATCCGGAGAGTACGACGGCATCCAGGCCGCTGATGTCGATGCCGAGTTCCAGCGCGTTGGTCGAGGCGACACCGAGCAGTTCGCCGCTGTTCAGCGCCCGCTCGAGCTCGCGCCGCTCCTCGGGGAGGTAGCCACCCCGATAGGCCGCGACCCGCTTGGACAGCACCGGATCGACGTCGGCAACCAAGCGTCTTGCCTGCGCGGCAACTCCTTCCGCGCCCCGGCGGGACCGTACAAAGGCGACCGAACGAGCTCCGTCGCAGACCAGGTCGGACAGGATCCGAGCGGTCTCGGCGCTCGCGGACCGACGGGTGGGTACGCCGTTTCCGCTCTCCTCCCATGGCGGTTCCCACAGTGCGAAGGTGCTGGCCGGCCGCGGCGACCCGTCGTCGGTGATCGCACTCGCCTCAAGTCCGGCCAGGCGCAGGGCCGAGGCCTCGGGATCAGCAACCGTGGCCGAGGCAAACACGAAGGTGGGCTCCGCCCCGTACCGGGCACAGATCCGGCGCAACCGGCGCAGCACGTTTCCCACATGCGCCCCGAAGACCCCCCGGTAGGCGTGGCATTCGTCGACGACGACATAGTCCAGATTGCGCAACACCCCTGACCAGCGCGGATGCCGTGGGAGAATCCCGCGGCTGATCATGTCGGGGTTGGTGACGATCCACCTGCTGTGCTGTCGGACCCAGTCCCGTTCGTCTCCCGGAGTGTCGCCGTCGTAGGCGGCCGGACGTACCGAGGGACCCGCCAGTGCGGCCACCGCGGCGAGCTGGTCGTGGGCCAGCGCCTTGGTGGGTGCCAGATAGAGCACTCGGGCCTTGGGGTCAGCTTCCAGGGCGGCCAGGCCTGCCAACTGGTAGGCCAGCGACTTACCGGATGCCGTTCCCGTCGAGACGACGACGTGACGGCCGGAGTGGGCCAGTTCGGCTGCGGCGACCTGATGCAGCCATGGCGCTCCGATCCCGAGGCCGGATAGGTGATCAAGCAATGGCGGGGGCGTCCAATCCGGCCAAGCAGCGCACCGCGCGGGTCGCGAGGCCAGCTCGGCGACGTGCGTCAGCGGGGACTGGGCGGCTCCGCGTACCAGCCGGTCCAAGCGCGCAACCGAGCCGCCGGGCGAAGCCGGGGACTTCCCTGGCTGGGGTAAGTCCGAGCGGCCGGGCGAAGCCGGGGACTTCCCTGGCTGGGGTGAATCCCACACGTTCTCCACTCTGACAGGTCATTCTGACCAGCCCGTACGGACGAGTGAACGGCCGTTCCCTTAGACTCCCGGCCACGTCTGGCCCGGATCGTCCGGGTCGGCACCACAGCCATCCCCCGTGCGCGCCGTGCGCGCACCCCCCGGATGTGCCGGTGTCGGGTCAGGAGGAATGAGAGAAATGCCGGTGGATTCATCCATCTCCGGGGGCGACTACGCCCTCGTCAAGATCATTCTGTTGGTCGCGATCGGCGCGCTGGCCTTTGCCGCCTTTCTCGTCCGCGAGGTCATGGCGGCGGGCCAGGGCACGCCGAAGATGCAGGAGATCGCCAAGGCGGTCCAAGAAGGCGCTGCGGCCTATCTGAAGCGGCAGTTCAAGACTTTGGCGGTCTTCGCGGTCGTGGTCTTCGCCGTCCTGATCCTCCTGCCGGTCACCGACGGCGGCACGGCCACCCGGATCGGTCGCGCGGTGTTCTTCCTGATCGGCGCCTCCTTCTCGGCTGCCGTTGGCTTCATCGGCATGACCCTGGCCACACGGGGCAACGTCCGGATGGCTGCCGCCGCGCGTGAGGCCGGCTTCAAGCCGGCCTTCCGCATCGCCTTCCGGACCGGCGGTGTGTGCGGGATGTTGGTGATCGGCCTGGGCCTGTTGGGCTCGGCGTTGGCCCTGCTCGTCTTCAACGAGACCGCGCCGATCGTCCTCGAGGGTTTCGGCTTCGGCGGCGCCCTGTTGGCGATGTTCATGCGGGTCGGTGGCGGCATCTTCACCAAGGCCGCCGACGTCGGCGCTGACCTCGTGGGCAAGGTCGAGGCTGGCATTCCCGAGGACGATCCGCGCAATGCGGCGACGATCGCCGACAACGTCGGCGACAACGTGGGCGACTGCGCCGGAATGGCTGCCGACCTGTTCGAGTCCTACGCCGTCACCCTGGTCGCCGCGCTGATCCTCGGCCAGGCCTTCCTCGGCGGCGACGGGATGATCTTCCCGCTGGTGGTCGCGGCGATCGGTGTGATTGCCTCGGTCATCGGCGTCCTGGCCGCCAACCCCCGGGACAGTGACAAGAGCGGGCTGGCCACGATCAACCGGGGCTTCTTCATCTCCGCGGCCAGTTCGTTGGTCCTGGTGGCGGGCGCCTCATTCATCCTGCTGCCCGATGATTTTTCCGCGGTCGGCATCGACGAGGGCGGCAGTCCGGCACTGATCGGCTTTGTGGCCGTGCTTATCGGCATCGTGCTGGCCGCGGCAATCCAGTTGCTCACCGGCTACTTCACCGAGACCAGCCGCAAGCCCGTTCGGGACATCGGCCGGTCCTCGCAGACCGGTGCCGCCACTGTGATTCTGTCCGGGATCTCGGTCGGCCTGGAGTCGGCGGTCTACTCCGCGCTGCTGATCGGTGCGGCCGTGTACGGCGCCTTCCTGATCGGCGGGGGCATCGCCCTGTACGCCGTCGCGCTGGCCGGTTGCGGGCTGCTGACCACCGCCGGCGTCATCGTCTCCATGGACACCTTCGGCCCGGTCAGCGACAACGCCCAGGGCATCGCGGAGATGTCCGGTGACATCGATGAGAACGGATCACGTGTACTGACCGCCCTCGACGCGGTCGGCAACACCACCAAGGCGATCACCAAGGGCATTGCGATCGCTACCGCCGTCCTTGCTGCCACGGCGCTGTTCGGCTCGTATTACGCGAGCATTCTCGATTCGCTCGAGATCGCCGGGGCGGACGCGGCAGAGGCGATCAACGGCCTGCAGTTGGTCAGCCCCAACAACATCGTCGGTGCCGTTCTCGGTGCTGCGGTGGTGTTCTTCTTTTCCGGCCTGGCGATCAGTGCGGTCTCTCGTGCGGCCGGCCGGGTCGTGTTCGAGGTCCGCGAGCAGTTCCGCCTGCACCCCGGGATCATGGATTACACCGAGCGTCCCGACTACAGCCGCGTCGTGGACATCTGCACCAAGGATTCCTTGCGCGAACTGGCCACCCCCGGTCTGCTCGCAGTCCTGGCCCCCGTGGCTGTCGGCTTCGGGCTCGGGTTCGGACCGCTGGCCGCCTACCTGGTCGGCGCGATCGCAGCCGGGACGTTGATGGCGGTGTTCCTGGCCAACTCCGGTGGCGCCTGGGACAACGCCAAGAAGATGGTCGAGGACGGCGCGTACGGCGGAAAGGGCAGCCCGGCCCACGAAGCCACTGTGATCGGCGACACCGTCGGTGACCCGTTCAAGGACACCGCCGGCCCGGCGATCAACCCGCTGATCAAGGTCATGAACCTGGTGGCGCTGCTGATCGCCCCCGCCGTGGTCAGCTTGTCCCTGGGTGTGGATGCCAATGATGGAATCCGGGCGATCATCGCGGGGGGCGCAGTGCTGATCATCGTGGTCGCCGTGGTGATTAGTAAGCGCCGCTCGGTGGTGATGGGCGCTGACCCAACCGTCATCGATCAGGACCAGGACAGCCCACCCCCGGCGCCGTACCGCGCTTAAGTCACGGCCGCATTCCGAGTGAAGGCGTCCTTGAATCAATAGGTTCGGGTGAAGGACGCCTTCACTCGGATGGGGAGGTGCCGCTCGACCGGCGAGCGAGTGCTCTAGCGGCCCAATTGCGCGCGGAGCTGATCGACTTGGCCTTCGAGTCCCGACGCAGTTCCCAGCTGCCGTCTGGTTCACCGACCATCCGTCGCCGCTATCCAGCCGTCGCGACAGTGTCACCGAACCCTGCGCGATCAAGTCGGCGTGACCCCTTGGATGCGAACCGGACCGGCAGGGGGAAGGCTGAGGATCGTGAACGAGCAGTTGGCCCTGTTCGACGACGAGGCAGCCGACCTCGAGATCGCTGACTTGGAAGGTCTGCTGGTCGCCGGCGCCGCCCTGGTGCAACGGGGTGCTGAAGCCCGGCTGTCCATCGTGCTGACTGAGCAGTGGCGCGCAGTTGCGATCATCGAGGCCTTCGACCGACGAGGTTTGCCCGGGGAGCAGGTCCGTACCTTCGACGCGCAGGTGTCCGTACGTACCCCCTTCCACCGCAGCCTGCTGCCACTTGCCAGCCGTTGGTCTCGCGGTTCCTCGAAGCTGCCACCCGCCGCGTGGGAGCTGACCGCCGCTCGGGTTCGGCTGTGGGCGTTGGCCGCGGGCAGGGTTGATCCGGCTGGGTACCTGCTGGGCCTTGGCCGCACTGACGAGCCTGCCTGCTGGTCTGCGGCTGGAACGGCGCTGGCCGCGGTCGGACTGGCCGGAACCTTGCTGGGTCCCCGCGCCGGCGGCCCGGCCTATCGCATCGTCGGGCAGCGGCGTACCCGGCGGCTGTGCGATTTGATCGGCACCGCGCCAGCCGCTGCGCCCTCCGACGCCTGGCCGGTCGAGCCACAGCTGTGAGACGTTATGCGCATAAGTCCCTGATCTCCCCCTGCAGGGGTGGCCCCGTTCCGGGCTGAGAATGGCGATCCACAACGCGGTGCGTCTCGACAGCCGTATCTAGATCGTGAGCGCTCAGGGCGTATACCGTCCACCGCTGGCATCGGAGTACCGCAGGTAAGGCGAATGACGTCCACGGGGGCGATCCGCGCTTATCCGCAGGGGTCTGCCGAGCTCAGTTGAAGCTCTGGCTTACCGTGTGCCGCGAGAGAAGCCGCAACGGGTCATTGTCAGGAGTTCCGTGCCACCGAAGTCCAACAGCGTCGCGAAGCCGGCCAAGGGGTCCGGCAGGCCGCTCGTCATCGTCGAATCCGGCTCGAAGGCCAAGACGATCTCGGGCTATCTCGGCAGCGACTACATGGTCGAGGCCAGCGTCGGGCACATCCGCGACCTGCCGCGCAACGCCGCCGACGTCCCGCCGGCGTACAAGGGACAGCCGTGGGCTCGGCTCGGCGTCGATGTGGATAACGGTTTCGAACCGCTCTACGTGGTGAGCACCGACCGCAAGAAGCAGGTCAGCCGGCTCAGGGCTCTGGTCAAGGACGCCAGCGAGCTGTACCTAGCCACTGACGAGGACCGTGAGGGCGAAGCCATCGCCTGGCATCTGATCGAGACCCTCAAACCCACCGTGCCGATCCGCCGCATGGTCTTCCACGAGGTGACCCGGGAGGCGATCCTCACCGCGATC